>NZ_JAIUGW010000004.1:0-395353 GCF_020164795.1 Mesorhizobium sp. ES1-3 | reverse complement strand
AATGTTGCAACGCTATTCCCGCATTCCTCACCGATTAGGAAACCAGATCAAAGCCTTGCGGATAGTTCACCGGCGACTATTTGCGGTGCGTGAATCGCGGCGATGTTGCCACAGCTCCCTTCTCCCCGTTCTACGGGGAGAAGATGCCGGCAGGCAGATGAGGGGCGGCGCCGACATCGACCAGGTGGTGCGACTTCACGCCGCCAGCAATGCCTTCAGCTTGACTTCAGGCGATCCCAGCGCCTCCGGCGCCGGCTTGGCCCACTTGCCGATCAGCATCTCGGCCAGCCTTATGTCGCGCGCCACCGCATTGCCCGGGCCGATGCCGCTGGCCGCTACCAGCCTGCCGTCCTCGGCGAGATGGAAGAGGATGAAGGCGCCGGCGCCGAGATCGCGACGCACGGTGCTACGGCCTTCGTCGGAAAGGCCGGCGATCTGCAGGGACAGGCCGTATTGATCCGACCAGAACCACGGCACCGCGGCATGCGCCTCGCCGGCGCCAAGCATGTTCTTCGCCGCCAGTGCGCCCTGTTCCTGCGCATTGCGCCAGGCCTCCAGCCGCACGCGGCGGCCGCCATAGACGGCGAGCGGAAACGAGCAGCAATCGCCGGCGGCAAAGATGTCGGGATCGCCGCTGCGCAGCTCCGCGTCGACCGCGATGCCGTTTTCGATGGCCAGGCCAGCTTCAGCCGCGAGCCCGGTCACCGGCACGGCGCCGATGCCGATGACGGCGAGGTCGGCAATGATCTCGCGCCCGCCGGCAAGCGTCACCCGCACCTCCCTGCCGTCGTCGGCGATGGAGGCGATGCCTTGCCCGCAGACCACGTCGACACCCTCGGCGACGTGCGCTTCATGGATGATTTCGGCGATCTCGGCCGGAACGCCGCGCATCAGGATACGTGGCTGCGCCTCGATGACGGTGACATCTGCGCCGAGCTTGCGGGCGGCTGCGGCAAGTTCGAGGCCGATAAAGCCGCCGCCGATGACGGCGATGCGGTTGCCGGCGCTGAGATGGGCGCGGATGGCCAATGCATCGGCGAAGGTCCTGAGATACACGCAACGCCCGCCAAGGCCAAGCATCGGCAGCTTGCGCGGCGTCGAACCGGTGGCCAGCAGCAGCTTGTCGTAGGCCAACACCGAACCATCGGATAGGCGCACCATGTGCGCCGCGCGATCGATCGCCACGGCCTGGACGGAATGGATATGCCGGATCGATTTTTCGGCCAGGATCTCGTCGCTGGCGATCGCCTTTATCGCGGGCGCGTCGCTGGCCATCGCCTCCTTGGACAGAGGCGGTCGTTCATAGGGCAGATGCGGCTCGTCGCCGACCAGCGTCACCGGCCCGTCATAGCCGAGATCGCGCAGCGTGAGTGCTGCCCGTCCGCCGCATTCGCCGGCCCCGATGATCACCATTCCGCGTGCCATGCCGGTCATCCGATCTGAACGAGGACTTTGCCGGCGTCGACCTTGACCGGATAGGTCCTGAGGTTGACGCAGACCGGCGCGCCCCTGGCCGCGCCGGTTTTGTAGTTGAAGCGGCCATTGTGCTTGGGGCATTCGATGATGTCGTCCATCACCAGCCCGTCGGCGAGGTGCACTTTCTCATGTGTGCACAAGCCGTCGGTGGCGAAATAGTCGTCGTCCGGGCTGCGATAGATGGCGAAAGTGCGCCCGCCATGATCGAAGCGCATCACGTCCTCTTCATCGATGTCGCCGGCGGCGCAGGCCTCGACCCAATCGCTCATTCAGTCCTCCCCTGCAGTCTTTCGATGTCATTCCGCCGCCGCGGCGACGGCGTCGTTGTGGAATTCCTCGCGGTAAGGCCTGGCGGTCGGCGGCAGCTCGCGCTTGAGGAAATAGTCCTCGTTACGCAGCTGGCGGCGGAAGACCGGGATCATCTCGCGGTAACCGGCCAGGATCGACGGCGTCGGTGCCGGCAGATCGTGCTTGATCAGCGCATGCAACCTGGGCAGCGCGTGGTAGGGCACCATGGGGAACATGTGATGTTCGACGTGGTAATTCATGTTCCAGTAGATGAAGCGGCTGATCGGGTTCATGTAGACGGTGCGGCTGTTCAGCCGGTGGTCGGTGACGTTGTCGGCGAGACCGCCATGCTGCAGCAGGCCGACCATGACGTGATGCCAGGCGCCGTAAAGCCTGGGCAGGCCGACCAGCATCAAGGGCAGGAACGACCCGGTGTAGAGCGCCAGCGCGATGGTCGCGGCATAGATCGCGGTCCAGATGCGGGCAACACGGATCGCTTTGGGCTGCTCCTGTTCGGGAATGAAGGTTTTCTCCGCTGCGCTGATGTTGCCGGCGGCGTTGCGCAGCATGTCTGACATCGCATGCCAGGCGTCGAGCACGCCGACAAAACCGAGGACGAGGCGCACCAGGTCCGGCGGCCGCATGACCGAGATTTCAGGATCGCGGCCGACGATGATGGTGTCGGTGTGATGGCGCGTGTGGCTCCAGCGCCAGGTCACCGGATTGCGCATGATCATGAAACAGGCGATCTGATAGACCGCGTCATTCATCCATTGCGTGCGGAACGCCGTGCCGTGGCCGCATTCGTGCCAGCGCGAATCGGTGGATGAGCCGTAGAGCACCCCATAGGCGAAGAAGAACGGCACGCACCACGAGCTGCCCCAGAACCAGGCGCCGCCGGCGCCGCTGATGACGAGGGCGGCGAGCCAGATCGCGGTGTCGCGGATCGCCGGGCCATCGGAGCGCTGCATCAACTCCTTCATCTGCTTGCGGGGAATGTCGGTGTGATACCACTCGGCCGCCGACAGGCCGTTTTCGACGGCAAGCCGGGCGTCGCGGCCGATCAGGCTGTAGTCACGCCGGGACGGCGCTGCGGTCATGATTGCCTCCCAAGGCAGGGCATCCGCCATGCGAATGCCGATCACCAACTGGCTCCATGCTCAGAAATAACGCCGAGTCATGATAGACTCAACATCACAAAGATAGTTTCTATCATTTCCTATCAAGATGATGTATCGATATCAGGCAATCGAACGAGGGCGATCATGGCGAAACGGCCGACCATCACTGATCTGGCGCGCGTCTCCGGCGTCAGCGTCGCCACGGTGGACCGCGTGCTCAACAATCGCTTGCCGGTACGCGAGGAAACCGCGCGCCGTGTCTACGAGACCGCGACCGAGATCGGCTATCACGCGGCCGGCCTGATCAAGCAGCGCATGCGCCACGAGCTGCCGGAATACCGGCTCGGCTTCCTGCTTTTGAGAGGCAATGATGTCTTCTACACCGAGTTCGCGCGGCAGCTCGAGCTCGCTGTTTCGCAATCGCAGCGCTTCCGCGGTGTCGCGATCATCGACTTCGCCAGTTCGCTGACGCCGGACGAAATCGTCGAGCGCACGCGCAAGCTGGCGGCCAAATGCAGGGCTGTCGCCCTGGTCGGGCCGGATCACCCGGCGTTGACCGTCACCGTAGAGGAGATGAAGGCCAAGGGATTGCCTGTCTTTTCCCTGCTGTCCGACTTCGCCGCCGGCATTCGCGAGGGCTATGTCGGCCTCGACAACCGCAAGGTCGGCCGCACTGCGGCCTGGATGATCTCGAAAGCGGCGAAGCGGCCGGGCAAGGTCGCGCTCTTCGTCGGCAGCCACCGCTTCCATGGCCACGAACTGCGAGAGATCGGCTTTCGTTCCTTCTTCCGCGAACAGGCGCCGGATTTCACCATGCTGGAAACGCTGGTCAATCTCGAGGCCAACCAGATCACGCAGGACACGCTGGTCGATCTGCTCGGCCGCCACCCGGACCTCGTCGGTTGCTATGTCGCGGGCGGTGGCATGGAAGGCGCGGTCGCGGCGCTGAGGCAGGCCAAGCCGGCCGAGATGCCGGCGGTGGTCTGCAACGAGATATCGGCGGTCTCGCGGTCCGCCTTGGCGGACGGGGTGCTGACCATGGTGATCTCGACGCCGCTGCCGGCATTGTGTCGCGAACTGCTCGATCTCATGGCGCACGCCATCGAGACGGGCGCGGCGAACGCACCCGGCCAGACCTTCCTGCCATTCGACATCTACCTGCCCGAGAACATCTAGCGCTGGGCTTTCAGGCGCGCCGCGCCCGCGGGCGTATCCAAAATTGACGCATGAACGTCAGCTAATATATACATGGCTGATGGATGGGGATGGGTTTGGCTACATCGCTTTTGGGAGCGACGAGCTCTATGCGCGTGGCGCGCTCTTCAGCGCGCTTCGCCTGCTTCACTATTGTCCGGATGCCAGGGTTATGGTCCTGACCGACAGGCCCTCCATTTTCGACGGCTATCCCATCGAAACGATCGAGCTCACGGCCGAGAGACAGACCGAGATGTCCTTCGGCAATCGATACGGGTTTGGCATCAAGGCCGCCGGCATCGTCGATCTGCTGCGGCGTTGCGAGCGCCTGTTCTTCATGGATACGGATATGTATCCGACCGGCGACATATCGCGATGTTTCAATCGAATTTCAGCTTTGTCCTCCATAATGTGGCGGTGCGAAGGGCGCCCAAAGGCTCCTTATCGCGCGCTCGAAGGCAAGGGGCTCTCAATTGGAGGTCACATCCTGACCGGAGATGAAACCATGTGGGCGAGCGGCGTCCTTGGCGTTCATCATGACAACATCCCGGCGCTACAGCTAGCGTACGCGGCCAGCGAGAAAGTCAGTGAAATCGTGCGTTTGCACACCCCGGAACAATTCTGCATCGGCGTCGCGCTATCACAGGATGGACGGAAAATCCGCAGCCACCGGCTGCCGATCCGCAACTACAACACCAGGGGAAAGAAGCTTCACGCCCGAAAGCGAATTGGAGCTTTCTTCGATCTCAGCGGCAAGCTCAGTGTCGAACAGCAGGTGAGGCAGGCGGCGGGATACAGGGTCTGGAGAGCGCCGCTCGATCTCTTGCTGCAGAGAGACATCTGGCATCTCTGAACTGCCATCGCCTGTCGACGGCATCCAAGGAACGGACATGGCGCGCGGATGCCATCGGCATCGCCGCCGGCGGCAGGCGTGCGCCTGCCTGCCCCGCGCCGCCAAGGCAGCGGCATTCATCCGGCAGCATCCGCACAGTGTCGACGCGTCCGCCAAAATCGCACATCCGGTTTTGGAATCGCCCTTGACGCCTCCCGACGAAATGGAATAAATATTTCACCAGTCATGTATTTTGGTTCTTTCGTTCCGGAACATCTGTTTCAAACAGAAGCTTTGGCGTTCCAGCAAACGGCAGGCGCCATCCGGGGGAGAGAAGACAATCGGGAGAGATTCCCCGGGCAGATCGGGGATTCCGGAGACATCGGTGCAACCGGACACCAAAAGTGGAGGAGAGATTACAATGAAGAAACTGATTTTGGGCGTCGCCTTCGCGGCGCTGATGAGTTCATCGGCCATGGCCGCCAAGATCGGCGTCTCGATGGCCAAGTTCGACGACAACTTCCTCACCGTGCTGCGCAACGGCATGATCGAGCAGGCCAAGGGCATGAGCGGCGTCGAGCTGCAGGTCGAGGACGCACAGAACGACGTCGCCAAGCAGCTCGACCAGATCAAGAACTTCGCCGCTTCGGGCGTCGACGCCATCATCGTCAACCCAGTCGACACCTCGGCCACGCAGGCGATGTCGGATGCGGCCGCCGCGGCCAAGATCCCGCTGGTCTACGTCAATCGCGAGCCGGTCAATGTCGACAAGCTGCCTGACAACCAGGCCTTCGTCGCTTCCAACGAGGCCGATTCCGGCACGCTCGAGACCAAGGAAGTCTGCCGCCTGTTCAAGGAAGCCGGCAAGAAGGAAGCCAACGTCTACGTGATCATGGGCGAGCTTTCCAACCAGGCCGCCGTGCAGCGCACCAAGGACATCGACAATGTCATCGCCACGCCGGACTGCAGCTTCATCAAGATCATCGACAAGCAGACCTCGAACTGGGATCGCGACCAGGCCCAGAACCTGATGACCAACTGGCTGTCGACCGGCAAGAAGTTCGACGGCGTCATCGCCAACAATGACGAAAGCGCCATCGGCGCCATCCAGGCGATGAAGGCCGCCAACATCGACATGAAGTCGGTTGTCGTCGGCGGTGTCGACGCCACCCAGGACGCGCTTGCCGCCATGCAGGCGGGCGACCTTGACGTAACCGTGTTCCAGGACGCGGCCGGCCAGGGCGCCGGCGCGCTGGATGCGGCGCTGAAGCTGGCCAAGGGCGAGAAGGTCGAGCACAAGGTCTATGTGCCCTTCCAGCTCGTCACCCCGGCCAACATCGACAAGTTCTTGAAGAAGAACTGAGCGGCGGATAGCGGGAGCGGCGCTCTCAAAGCGTCGCTCCTCCTTCCCTCAGCGCCGGCAGGGCGCGAGGATCGACTGCGGCTGACGGAGGATAGAAAGACGTGGCACAGACATCTCATGGCGTCGGCGGTCTGACCTACGATGCGAAGAAGCGCGCATGGCCGGCCGAGTTCAATGTTTTCCTGGCGCTCGTCATCCTTGTCGTCGTCTTCGAGCTGATCGGCCGGATCTTTCTCGGCGACAGCTTCCTGTTCAACACCCGCAGCGATGTCAGCGGCATCTTCAACGAGGCGCGCCTGCAGATCATCATCCTGCAGGTGTCGATCGTCGGCATCATCGCCATCGGCGTTACGCAGGTGATCATCACGGGCGGCATCGATCTGTCCTCCGGCTCGATCGTCGGCGCGACGGCCATGATCGCCATGAGTTTCGCCCAGGTCGCGACCGTCAATGGCAATCCCAATCCCAAGGCGATGTTCCTGGCGCAGGGCTGGACCGACCTGCCGGTGATAGTCCCGGTGCTGGTGGCGGTCGGCTGCGGTCTGCTCGCCGGCATGGTCAACGGTGCGCTGATCGCCTACACGCGCATTCCGCCCTTCATCGCCACGCTCGGCATGATGGTGACCGCGCGCGGCATCGCCAAATGGTGGTCCAAGGGCCAGCCGATCTCGTTCCCGACAGACAGTTTCGCGGCAATAGGCAAGGGCCTGATGCCGGTCATCATCTTCCTGTCGCTGGCCGCGCTGTTCCAGCTGATCATGACCTACACCAGATACGGCAAGCACTGCTACGCCATCGGTTCCAACGAGGATGCCGCGCGCATGTCGGGCATCAAGATCGCCAACCACAAGATCCTCGTCTATGTCATCGCCGGCATTCTCGCGGCGCTCGCCGCCGTGGTGCTTTCCTCCAAGAACCTCACCGCCCAGGCCGGCATGGGCGTGATGTATGAGCTCGACGCCATCGCCATGGCGGTCATCGGCGGCGTCTCGCTGTCGGGCGGCCGCGGCTCGATCATCGGAACGGTGATCGGCGCGCTGATCTTCGGCGTCATCATCTCCGGTTTCACCTTCCTGCGCCTCGACGCCTACTATCAGGAGATGGTCAAGGGCGTGATCATCGTCGGCGCGGTCGTTCTCGACCAGTGGCGCCAGCGCATGCGGGCATTGAGGGCTTGACCATGTCAGACATCGTCCTGAAGACCGAAAACCTGACCAAGCGCTATGGCGGCGTGCACGCGCTGGATGGCGCGAACTTCGAGCTGCGCAAGGGCGAGCATGTCGCCATCATGGGTGACAACGGCGCCGGCAAGTCGACCTTCGTGCGCCAGATCACCGGTGTCGAGCAACGCACAAGCGGCCAGATCTGGTTCGACGGCAAGGAAGTGAATTTCGCCGGACCGATCGAGGCCCGCGAGGCAGGTATCGAGACGGTGTTCCAGAACCTGGCGCTGGCCGACGATCTCGACGTGCCCTCGAACCTGTTCCTGGGCCGTGAAAGGGTGCTGTTCAACCTCGGGCCGTTCTCGATCCTCGACCGCCGCTATATGCGCAAGGCAACCGAAGCGGCTCTGGTTCGCACCGCGGTGAAAATCCCCAATCTGTCCAACACGATCCGCCATATGTCAGGTGGCCAGCGGCAGTGCGTGGCGATCGCCAGGACGGCGACCTTCGCCTCCAAGCTGATCATCATGGACGAGCCGACGGCCGCCCTCGGCGTGCAGGAGACGGCTCAGGTCGAAAACATCATCCGTACGCTGAAGGACAATGGCGAGCCGCTGATCCTGATCAGCCACAACATGCGCCAAGTGTTCGATCTCTGCGACCGCATCGTGGTGTTCCGGCGCGGCCGCATCGTCGCCAACCTGCGCAAGGAGAATACCGACGGGCAGGACATCGTCTCGTACATCACCGGCGCCAAGACCGGCGAGGCGGAACTCGCGGCGTAGGCGGCGTGGCTACCCCGCTCCGGGACGATCCGCCACGCCGACAAAAATGAACTTGCCCCTTTCCTCGACAGGAAGGTGCGGACACAACTCTCTCGAACCCATCCCCTAGAGGAAAATTTCCATGACTGTTCGCTTCGCCCTCCTTGGTGCCGGCCGCATCGGCAAGGTCCACGCCCGCGCCGTGGGTTCCAACCCCCAGGCAAAACTGGTTGCCGTTGCCGACGCTTTCGAGAAGGCGGCGAGCGAATTGGCTGGTGCCTATGGCGCCGAGGTGCGCACCATCGACGAAATCGAGACCGACAGGGACATCGATGCCGTCGTCATCTGCACGCCGACCGACACGCATGCCGATCTGATCGAGCGTTTCGCCAAGGCCGGCAAGGCGATCTTCTGCGAGAAGCCGATCGACCTCGACGTCAAGCGGGTGGAGAAGTGCCTGGCCATCGTCGACAAGGCCAAGGCGACGCTGATGGTCGGCTTCAACAGGCGTTTCGACCCGCATTTCGCCGCCGTGCGCAAGGCGATCGACGACGGCGCCATCGGCACGGTCGAGATGGTCACCATCACCTCCCGCGATCCCGGCGCCCCGCCGCTCGACTATATCGCCCGCTCCGGGGGCATTTTCCGTGACATGACCATCCATGATTTCGACATGGCGCGCTTCCTGCTCGGCGAAGAGCCCGTCGCGGTCAGCGCACACGCTTCGGTGCTGGTGGACAAGAAAATCGGCGAAGCCGGCGACTATGACTCGGTCAGCGTCATCCTCGAAACCGCATCGGGCAAGCAGGCCGTCATCTCCAATTCCCGCCGCGCCACCTATGGCTACGACCAGCGCATCGAGGTGCATGGTTCGAAAGGCATGGTGGCTGCCGAGAACCAGCGGCCGGTGTCGATCGAACTCGCCAACGAGAAGGGCTATACGCGCCCGCCGCTGCACGACTTCTTCATGACCCGTTATCTCGACGCCTACGCCCTCGAGATCGCCGCCTTCATCACCGCGGCGACTTCAGGCAAGAAGGCGGCGCCGAGCGGCGCGGACGGCCTCGTGGCGCTCAAGCTCGCCGATGCGGCGCTGAAGTCGGCGACCACGGGCAAGACCGTCCGCTTGGACAAGTAAGAACGCATCCGGACCCAACGCACAGGAGCACAGCGATGAGCGCATCCGCCGGTCGCAATTCGAACACGCGCGCCATCGTCACCGGCGGCGCGCAAGGCATAGGCTTCGCGGTCGCCGAGGCCCTGGCCGACGAGGGCTGCCGGGCGCTGGCGGTCATCGGCCGCTCGCAGGAGAAGGGCGACAAGGCAGTCGCCCATTTCAAGAAATCAGGCGTCGACGCGATCTTCATCAGCGCCGATGTTTCGAAGGTTGCCGACTGCAAGCGCGCGGTCGCCACCGCGCTCTCGCATTTCGGTACGATCAACGCACTGGTCAATGCCGCCGCCACCTCGGCGCGCGGCTCTCTGGTCGAGACATCGGAAGAGCTCTTCGACCAGATCTTCGACACCAATGTGCGCGGCCCCTTCTTCCTGATGCAGGGCGTGGTGGCGCATCTGCTGGAGAAAAAGGCGCCAGGCTCGATCGTCAACGTGCTGTCGATGTCGGCGCATACCGGCCAGTCCTTCCTGACGCCCTATTCGACCAGCAAGGGCGCGCTGATGACACTGACCAAGAACGTCGCCAATGCCTATCGCTTCAACCGCATCCGCTGCAACGCCGTGCTGCCCGGCTGGATGGACACGGAGGGCGAGGACATCGTGCAGAAGAAATGGCACGATGCGCCCGACGACTGGCTGGCGAAGGCCGAGGCGGCGCAACCGATGGGCCAATTGGTCAAGCCGGACCAGCTCGCGCGGCTGATCAGTTACATGGTCAGCCCGCAATCGGGCGTCATGACCGGATCGCTGGTCGACTACGACCAGAGCGTTGCCGGGTCGTCGCCGGAATAGGTTCGTGCGGGCCAGTCGCGTGGCGCACCTTAAACCTATCGTATGTCTGTCTTTGTGAAATCCTGACCGGTGTAGAGCAAAGCCAAATCATATGCCTTGCAACAGGCATAGGAAAAGCAATCGCCCATGTTGAGCTGCGCCGGCGAATTGACACCCTTGCCGTAGCTGCGTGCCGCTTCGACAGCGAGCCGCCCGACTTCAGCCGAAATGAGGACCTCGCCGATCCCCAAATCCTGCACGAAACGGTCGACGGCGGCATTCGCCTTTGCGATTGCCGCCGGTTCCACGGGTGAAGGCAGGGGGGTCTTTGAACGCGCCAAGGCCATTGCGGTCTCGAAACGAACGACCGCCGAAATGAAGAAAGGCCCGCCGTGGGCATCCATCCGGGCGGCGAGTTCTCCTGCCGTGGGCTCCGGGCGCAACAGAGCAACGACCGCCGACGCGTCGATGAACAGGCTCATAGCCCGCCTGAAAGCTCGTCCGAATAGGCTTTCATATCGAAGTCAGGATTATCCTCTCCGATTTCGCCAGCCATTCTGACCGCCTCCGCCAAGCGTTCCGAGACGGATTGGACAGCGCGGGCGCGCTCGATTTCATGCGTCAGAGCGCGGCGAACCGCCTCGGCCTTACTCGGCGCCTTTGTGAGGCGCTGCACCTCGAGTACCAGCCGGTCGACTTCCCGGTCCTTCACGTAAAGCGGCATCGGAGCATATCCTTTTTGGCATATCCAACATATGCATTCTTACATATCCATGCAAGACTCCTATCAGACGCGTGACATCCAACGCGACTTCAGCTATACGCCCACTCATGATCAACCTGACCGCCACGTATTGGTACTTTAGGAGCTCGCTGGCGGCGGGAGGATTGCGCTCGATCTGAAGATTGCAGCACCAAGATCCGAACAGCCGCCAGACCTGGCGGCTTTTTTGTTTCAGCCGGCAGGTTCCCAAACATAGTTTTACGCAATTCCGGACGGAAAAACGCTACGCACTTTTCCTGGAATTGCTCTAACAGGAGCAGAAAGCCGTGTTGACCACCACAGACGACCTTCGGGTCAAGGAACTCAGACTGCTGAGCACGCCGGAAGAGGTGATGCGCGAGATACCGCGCTCGCTGACGGCGACCCGCACCGTTGCCGCCTCGCGCAACGCCATCCACTCCATCCTGACAGGGGCCGACGATCGACTTGTTGTCATCGTCGGCCCTTGTTCCATCCACGATCCGGTCGCGGCCGTCGACTACGCCAGCCGTCTGGCGGCACTGCGCGAGGCCTTGTCCGACCGGCTCGAGATCGTCATGCGGGTCTATTTCGAAAAGCCGCGCACGACCGTCGGCTGGAAAGGCCTGATCAACGATCCCGACCTCGATGGCAGCTTCAACATCGACAAGGGGCTGCGGATGGCGCGCAACGTGCTTTCCGCCGTCAACAATCTCGGCCTGCCGGCGGCGACCGAATTCCTCGACATGACGACGCCGCAATACATTGCCGACCTCGTCGCCTGGGGCGCCATCGGCGCGCGCACGACCGAGAGCCAGATCCATCGCGAGCTGGCCTCGGGCCTCTCCTGCCCCGTCGGCTTCAAGAACGGCACCGACGGCAATCTCAGGATCGCCGGCGAGGCGGTGAAGTCGGCCGCCCAGCCGCACCATTTCATGGCGGTGACCAAGGGCGGGCGCAGCGCCATCGCGGCGACGACCGGAAACGAGGATTGCCATGTCATCCTGCGCGGCGGCATCGCGCCGAACTATGACGCGGCAAGCGTCGAGGCCGCCTCCGTCGAACTCGCGCGCATCGGTATCGCGCCCCGTCTGATGATCGACGTCAGCCACGCCAATTCGAGCAAGAAGCCCGAGAACCAGCCCAAGGTGGCAGCTGACGTGGCGGGCCAGGTGGCGGCGGGCGACGAGCGCATCATCGGCGTCATGATCGAGAGCAATCTCGTCGCCGGACGGCAGGACGTCGTGCCTGGCAAGCCGCTGGTCTACGGCCAGAGCATCACCGATGGCTGCATCGACTGGGCGACCACCGAGACAGTGCTGCACGGCCTTGCCGGCGCTGTCGAATGGCGCCGCTCGGCGCGCCGCGCCATGCTGGACAGCCGGCAGGGCGCCGCCTGATACGACGGCAATGCGGGAAGGGCGGCGGCAACGGGAACTACGCCGCCCTCAACCCTTCCCACGCGGTGAAGATCGAGACCGCAAACAGCAGCAGTCCGGCCGCCCGGCCGGCGAGAACGGTCGCCCGTGGATTGGCGATCAAAAGGCTGCGGCTGCGGCCGGCTGATATGGCGAGCCCGCCATAAATCGCGGCCTGCGTCAGTACGGTGAGCAGGCCCATGATCGTCGCCTGCATCCAGATCGGGCCGTAGTGCGGTTTCAGGAACTGCGGGTAGACGGCCAGGACGAAGAGATAGGCCTTGGGATTGATCAGGCAGGTCACGAAACCCTGGTGAAACGCCTTCCATGCGGAACGGCTGCCGGCTGGCCCGTCATGCCCGACGGTGATCGAGCTGCGCATCAGCGCGATGCCGATATAGGCCATATAGGCGGCGCCGGCGATCAGCAGCGGTTTGAACAGGATCGGCACGAAATGCATCAGCAGGCCGACGCCGATGGCACCGTTAAGCGTATGCACCATGCCGCCGACCATGATGCCGCCGGTCGCCGCAAGCCCCCTGTCGCGCCCGCCGGTCAGCGCATTGGCAAGCACGAACAGCATGTCCATGCCTGGAACGGCGATGATGCCGAACAGGAGAAGAAAGAAAAGCCAGAGATTTTCCGCGTAGCTCATGTCAGTTGCCTGTCGCCTCCTGCCGGCGTGCCGCCAAGGAATTGTTGCTTTTCAACCCGATAGGCGATCCTATAGATCGAGCCAACTGACGATGATGTGTCAGTTGTGATCGCAGCCGGTGAGAAAAATGCGCAAGGCCTCGCGCCTGTTCGAGATCATCCAGATCCTGCGGCTGGCCAGGCAGCCGGTGACGGCGGCGATGATTGCCGCGCAGCTGGAAGTGACGATACGCTCGATCTACCGCGACATCGCGGCACTGCAGGCCATGCGTGTCCCGATCGAGGGCGGCCGTGGCATCGGCTACATCCTGCGTCCCGGCTTCGACCTGCCGCCGCTGATGTTCTCGATCGAGGAGATGGAGGCGATCGTGCTGTCGCTGGCGCTGCTGGAGCGCACCGGAGACGACGAACTCAAGCAGGCGGCCAAGCGCGTCAGCGCCAAGATCGCCGGCGCGGTGCCACCGCCCCTGCGCCAGACGCTCGACGCCAATGCGTTGCATGCCTGGGGCTTCGCCGCGCCCTCCGCCGGTACGATCGACCTGGCGCTGGTGCGCCGCGCCATCCGTGACGAGGAAAAGCTCGATCTTTCCTACCGCGACGAACTCGGCCGGGCCTCCGAGCGCCTCATCCGCCCGATCGCGCTGATCTACTACGCCGAGACGGCCAACATCGTCGCCTGGTGCGAACTGCGCCAGGCGATCCGCAACTTCCGCAGCGACCGTATCGAGGATTGCCAGCCGACCGGGCTACGTTTCAAGGGCGAAGGCGATAGGTTGCGGCAGGTGTGGGTGGACGGCTGGGAGACGAACACGGCTGTCGGTGGTTGAGATCGCGGATGGCTGCCGCAGCGCGATTGGTTTGATAGGCTGGCGCCGCCCCTCATTGCCCTGCCGGGCATTTCTCCCCGCATAGTGACGGGGAGAAAGGTCGCCTTCGCCGGATTTCGCCAATCGGCTGCGTTGCAGAACAGGCGCCAAGACCGACACCGCCCCTTCTCCCCGTCCCTATACGGGGAGAAGATGCCGGCAGGCAGATGAGGGGCAGCGCCGACGTTGAAACCTGCCCGCCGACATTTGGATCACGTGGAAGCCTGGACCGGCGCCAGCGCGATCGTTACCTAACATCCACCCAGCGCTTCTCCGCGAAGGAGCGCGCCATGGCGTGCACGGTGCGCTCTATCTCCAGTCCTTCGGCGAACTCGATGAGCCGGGCCGGCTTGCCGGCAAGCCGCGTCAGGAATTCATGGCATTCGATGATCTTGAGATCGTTGAAGCCGAGGCCGTGGCCGGGCGCCGGCACGAAAAGGTCGTAGGGCTTGTGCTGCGGCGCCACCAGGATGGTGCGATAGCCTTGTTCGGTCGGTCGGTCCGACGTCAGGTAGAGCTGGAATTCGTTCATCCGCTCCTGGTCGAACAGGATCGATCCCTTGGAACCGAAGATCTGGACCGCGATGCGGCCCTTGCGGCCCCAGGCCGAGCGGTTGACCTGCAGCGTTCCGGCAACGCCGTTTTCCAGATGCATCAGCACGCTGGCGATGTCGTAGGTCTCGACCGCGCGGCGCCCGCCTGATGCCAGCTCGCGGTCGGCATAGGGCTTGGCCATGTCGCAGATGACGCTGGCGACCCGGCCGAACAGCGCCGTGACCAGCGACAGTGGATGCACGGCGAAATCGTCGAGCGCGCCGTAGCCGGAAGCCGCCTCGTGCTTCCAGAAGAACAGTGCCTCGGGATCGGCCATGAAATCCTCATCCATCTCGATGCGCAGATGGTTGACCTCGCCGATGATCTTCTCGTCGAGCAACGCGCCGATGTGACGGATGGCCGGGCTCTGGATGTAGTTGTAGCCAAGCGCCGCGACCTTGCCCGATGTCTTCGCCGCAGCCGCCATCGCCTCGGCTTCGGCAAAGCTCGGCGCCATCGGCTTTTCGCACCACAGATGCTTGCCGGCTTCGAGCACGGCGATGGCCATTTCTGGATGAAACTGGTTGGGCGTCGTCAGCGAGACGACATCGACTTCGGGATCGTTGACCACGGCGCGCCAGTCGCCGGAGGCCTTGGCGAAGCCGAACTCGCCGGCCTTGCGCCTGGCGAGGTCCTCGTTGACCTCGCCGAGATGGACGAGCCGTGGCTTGGTCGCGTCGGGGAAGACCGCACCGACCGCGCTCCACGCGATGGCGTGGCATTTGCCCATGAAGCCCGTGCCGATAAGACCTACGCCGACCATTTTTCGTTCCTCCACGGCCATGAATGCTGCGTGGATGAATTAGTCCATTTTCTCTCGGAATGGAATGTCTGCCTCATTTTTTATGGCGTTCTTGCGCAGGCCCGCTATGATGGGGCAGAGAGAGCTTCCAGACAGCCTGAACAGAGCGACGATGGACGAACAGGTACCTCGCGACTTCGAGACGCTGCGCGCCACCATTCTGGATCGGCGCGAGAGCTTGCCCAAGCGCATCGCCCAGATCGCCGCCTACGCGCTCGACAATCCCGACGATATCGCCTTCGGCACCGCCGCCAGCATCGCCGCTTCGGCCGGCGTGCAGCCCTCGACCCTGATCCGCTTTGCCCAGCAGCTCGGTTTCGACGGCTTCACCAGCCTGCAGCAGGTGTTCCGCGAGCGGCTGCGCGAGCGCAACTCCTCCTATGACGAGCGGCTCCAGGCGCTGCGCGCCAAGGCCGAGGGCGCCGCCGGCCACCGGGCGATCTTCGACGGCTTCATCGCCGCCGCCAGCACCTCGCTCAACGACATTTCCCGCACGCTGGATGACGCGCATCTGGAAGACGCGATTTCGCTGCTGGCGAAGGCGCAGACCATCTATGTCTTGGCCAAGCGACGCTCCTATCCGGTGGCTTCCTACATCGCCTACGCGCTCGGCAAGCTGAAGATCCGCAACCAGCTGATCGAATCGGCTGCCGGGCTGAATGCCGAGATGGTCGGCTTCGCCACACCTGCGGACGCCGTCATCGCCATCAGCTTCTCGCCCTACGCCCCGGCCACGATCGAGGAGGCGCGCGTCATTGCCGAGCAAGGGGTGCCGATCGTTGCCATCACCGACAGCTCATTCTCGCCGCTCGCCCAGTTCGCCAGGGTCTGGTTCGAGGTTGCCGAAGCGGATTTCGCCGGCTTCCGCTCGCTGTCGGCGACAATGGCGCTGGCCATGGCGCTAACCGTCGGCGTCGGCGAGAAGCGGCGCGACGCGACGCGCAAGCGCAAGGCGTGATCGAGCATCCCACCAAGGCAATTTTAGCGCAGGGAATGCTCATTCCATATTGACTATGGATTGGAATTATTATTTCATATTGTCGGCGCCACGCTGCCGCTCGCGCGTGTTACCCAAACAATGTTGTCCATGACGACAAGACCGACGGGAGGTTCCAATGAGCGAAGCCGTGGACGCAAGACAGGCGCTGCTCGACGTCATCACCATCGGCCGCGCGTCCGTCGACCTCTACGGCCAGCAGATCGGCTCGCGGCTCGAGGACATCACCTCCTTCGCCAAGTCGGTCGGCGGCTGCCCGGCCAACATTTCCGTCGGCACGGCGCGGCTCGGCCTGCGCTCGGCGCTGCTGACGCGCGTCGGCGACGAGCAGATGGGCCGCTTCATCCGCGAGCAGCTGAAACGCGAGGGCGTCAATGTCGACGGGCTGAAGACCGACAAGGAGCGGCTGACCGCGCTGGTCCTGCTTTCGGTCGAGAGCGAAGGCGTCTCGCCGATGATCTTCTATCGCTCCGACTGTGCCGACATGGCGTTGGCCGAAGAGGATGTCGACGAGGCGTTCATTGCCTCGGCCCGCGCGATCGTCGTCACCGGCACGCATTTTTCCCGTCCCAACAGCGACGCCGCCCAGCGCAAGGCGATCCGCATCATGAAGGCCAGGGGCGGCAAGGTCGTCTTCGACATCGACTACCGGCCGAACCTGTGGGGTCTCGCTGGCCACGCCGAAGGGTTCGAGCGCTATGTCAAGTCCGACCGGGTCTCGGCCCAGTTGAAGACGGTGCTGCCCGATTGCGACCTCATCGTCGGCACCGAGGAAGAGATCATGATCGCGTCAGGCGCCGACGACTGCCTGAGCGCGCTGAAGACGATCCGCGCCCTGTCCTCGGCCACCATCGTCTTGAAGCGCGGCGCCATGGGCTGCATCGTCTATGACGGGCCGATCAGCGACGATCTCGAGGACGGTATCGTCGGGCAGGGCTTCCCGATCGAGATCTACAATGTACTGGGCGCCGGTGACGCCTTCATGTCCGGCTTGCTGCGCGGCTGGCTCGGCGGCGAAAGCCTTGCCACGGCGGCAACCTGGGCGAATGCCTGCGGCGCCTTCGCCGTGTCACGGCTGCTCTGCGCGCCGGAATATCCGACCTTCGAGGAGCTGCAGTTCTTCCTCAGGAACGGCAGCAAGCATCGGGCGCTACGCAAGGACGAGGCGATCAACCACATCCATTGGGCGACGACACGCCGGCGCGATATCCCTTCGCTGATGGCGCTTGCCTGCGACCACCGTGTGCAGCTCGAGGATGTCGCGACCAAGACAGGCGCCGATCCCGCACGCATCCGCGATTTCAAGGTGCTTGCGGTCAAGGCGGCGGCCAAGGTCGCCGCGGGCCGCGACGGCTACGGCATGCTGATCGACGAGAAACACGGCCGCGAGGCGATGTTCGAGTTCGCCCGCCATCCCTTCGCGTGGCTCGGCCGCCCGGTGGAACTGCCGGGCTCGCGGCCGCTGCGTTTCGAATTCTCGCAGGATATCGGCTCGCAGCTCACCGAATGGCCGGTCGATCACTGCATCAAATGCCTGTGCTTCTACCATCCCGACGATCCGGCGGCCCTGAAGGAAGAACAGCAGCAGAAGCTGCGCGCGCTGTTCGAGGCCGCGCGCAAAGTCGGCCGGGAACTTCTCATCGAGATCATAGCCGGCAAGCATGGCAGGCTCGACGACACGACGATCCCGCGCGCGCTGGAGGAACTCTATGCGCTCGGCATCAAGCCGGACTGGTGGAAGCTCGAGCCGCAGGCGTCGAGCGGCGCCTGGGCCAAAATCGAGGCGGTGATCCTGAAGCACGATCCCTGGTGCCGTGGCATCGTCCTGCTTGGCCTGGAAGCGCCGCAAGACGAGCTGGAAGCGGCGTTCGCCGCCACCGCCAAGGCGCCCATCGTAAAAGGCTTTGCCGTTGGCCGCACCATCTTCGTCCACGCCGCCGAGCAATGGCTGGCCGGCAAGATGTCGGATGACGAGGCTGTCGCCGACATGGCCTCGCGCTTCGAACAACTGACCGAAGCGTGGCTTGCCGCGCGCGGCCGCAAGGCGGCATAACAAGGCGCTGCATAAGGACTGCGGAGGAAAACACCATGAGCAAGACAATCCGCCTGACGATGGCGCAGGCGCTGACCCGCTTCCTGTCCCGGCAGATGACCGAGATCGACGGCAAGACGATGCCGATTTTCGGCGGTGTCTGGGCGATATTCGGCCATGGCAACGTCGCTGGCATCGGCGAGGCGCTCTACCAGGTGCGCGACGAGCTGCCGACCTTCCGCGCCCACAACGAGCAGGCGATGGCGCATGCGGCGATCGCCTATGGCAAGGCCAACTTCCGTCGCCGCTTCATGGCCGCGACCTCTTCGATCGGCCCCGGCGCGCTGAACATGGTGACGGCCGCAGCCCTTGCCCACGTAAACAGGTTGCCCGTCCTGTTTCTGCCGGGCGATGTCTTCGCCAACCGCATTCCCGATCCGGTGCTGCAGCAGGCCGAGGATTTTTCCGACGGAACGGCGACGGTAAACGACTGCTTCCGGCCGGTATCGCGCTATTTCGACCGCATCACGCGGCCGGAACAGATCATCCCGGCGCTCAATCGTGCCATGCAGGTGCTGACCGACCCGGCCGATTGCGGACCGGTGACGCTGTCGCTCTGCCAGGACGTACAGGCCGAGGCTTATGACTATCCCGAGAGCTTCTTTGCCGAGCGGGTCTGGCGCCAGCGGCGGCCGCGTCCGGACCGTGGCGAACTGGCGGTGGCCGTCGCCGCGCTCAAGGGCGCGAAGAAGCCGCTGATCATTGCCGGTGGCGGCGTTCTCTATTCGCAGGCTTCCGACGAACTGGCCAAATTCGCCGAAGGCGCCGGCATTCCGGTCTGCGAGACGCAAGGCGGCAAGTCCTCGCTGCCGGACGATCACAAGCTCAACATGGCGGCGGTCGGCGTCACCGGCACCTCGGCCGCCAACCGGCTGGCGGAAGAGGCCGATGTCGTGCTCGCCGTGGGCACCAGGCTGCAGGATTTCACCACCGGCTCGTGGGCGCTGTTCAAGAATTCCGGCAAGACCATCATCGGGCTCAACGTGCAGCCCTTGGATGCCGGCAAGCACCGGGCGCTGCCGCTGGTCGCCGACGCGGCCGAAGGCCTCGCGGAACTCGCCGCCGCGCTGCAAGGCTGGAAGGCGCCTGCCACCTGGACCGACAATGCGGCCACCGGCAAGAAGACTTGGCAGGCCGATGCGGCCAAGGTGACGGCCTCGACCAATGCCGCTTTCCCCTCCGACGCGCAGGTGATCGGCGCCGTGCAGCGCGCCATGGGCTCCGGCGTGACGCTGCTGCACGCGGCAGGCGGCCTTCCGGGCGAATTGCACAAGCTCTGGCAGGCCGGCGCGCCCGGCTCCTACCATGCCGAATACGGCTTCTCGACCATGGGCTACGAGATCGCCGGCGGGCTCGGCACCAAGATGGCCAAGCCCGACGAGGAGGTCGTCGTCATGATCGGCGATGGTTCCTATCTGATGCTGAACTCCGAGATCGCCACCTCGGTGATGCTCGGCCTGAAGCTGACCATCGTGCTGCTCGACAACAGGGGTTTTGGCTGCATCAACCGGCTGCAGATGGCGACCGGCGGCGCCAACTTCAACAATCTTCTGAAGGACTCGCGTCACGAGGTCCTGCCCGACGTAGACTTTGCCGCGCATGCGGCGAGCATGGGCGCGATCGCCGAGAAAGTGCCGTCGATCGCCGAGCTGGAGAACGGGTTGCAGAAGGCCAAGAAGAACGACCGCACCACCGTGCTGGTCATCGACACCGATCCGCTGGTTTCGACCGATGCCGGCGGCCACTGGTGGGACGTGGCGGTGCCGGAAGTGTCGGCACGCAGCCAGGTGAACGCGGCGCGCAAGGCCTATGACGAGAAGCGGCAGATGCAGACCATCGGCGATTGACGCCGGCGCTAAGGCCCCTCCTTCTCCCCGTTTACGGGGAGAAGGTGCCGGTCCACCCGCTGCAGCTGCAGCGCAGCTGCTGCGGAGGACGGGCAGGCGGATGAGGGGCGGCGCCAACGATCAAGAAATGAACTGTTTTTAGCACCGGAGTGACGACTTGAAAGCCAAACTGGGCATGTCCCCCATTGCATGGTGGAACGACGATCTTGCCGAACTCAGCGATGACGTGTCGCTGGAGGAATGTCTGCGCCAGTCGCGCTCGGCCGGTTTCACCGGCATGGAAATGGGCCGCCGCTTCCCCAACGACCCCAAGGTGATGCTGCCGATCCTGAAAGCCGCCGACGTGACGCTATGCGGCGGCTGGTTCTCGGGCACGCTGGTCGACGAGGAGATGGCTGCCAACAAGGACCGCATCCAGCCGATGATCGACCTGTTCAAGGCGGTCGATGCGCCCTGCATCGTCTATGGCGAGGTCGGCCGCTCGATCCAGGGAGACCGCTCCAAGCCGCTCGCGACCAAGCCGAAGCTCACCGGTGACGAGATGAAAGCCTATGGAAGGCGCCTGACCGAATTCGGCGAATGGTGTGCGGAACAAGGCATGCCGCTGTCCTATCACCATCATATGGCGGCCGTGGTCGAGACCGAGCCGGAGCTCGATGCCTTCATGCGCCATTCCGGCGAAGGCATCCCTCTGCTGCTCGATGCGGGCCATCTGGCGTTTGCCGGCGGCGATGTGCTGCGCGCCATCGACAACCATCACAAGCGCATCAGCCATGTCCATGTGAAGGACGTGCGCATGGAAGTGATCGACAAACTCGACCGTACGAAGCAGTCCTTCCTCGACGCGGTGGCCCTCGGCGCCTTCACCGTGCCGGGCGACGGTTCGCTCGACTTCGGCGCCATCGTGCAGCGCTTCGCCGATCACGGCTACGAGGGCTGGTTCGTGGTCGAGGCCGAGCAGGATCCCAGGAAGAACCCGCCGCTCAAGATGGCGCAGGTCGGCTACAAGGAGCTGATGCGGGTGATGACATCAGCCGGCTACACGGTCGAGACACAAGGTTTTCCGAATGCCTGAAGGCTGGATTCGCCGTGACGCCCGGTCTATCTGAGGACAGATTGCTGAATTTCGGATGGCGCGATGAAAGATTATGAACACCCGTTCTTCCGCCCGCTTTGGCGGCGCATCGCCGTCGTCGCGGTCTGCCTGATCTGGTCGGTGATCGAATTCGCCACCGGCACGCCGTTCTGGGGCGTCATTGCCCTCGGTTTCGCCGGCTACGGCGCCTGGCAGTTTTTCTATCTCTACAAGCCGGTGGAGGAGGCGAAGGCGACGCCTGAGGAACCCAAGGGCGCCGTCGAACCCAAGGAATGATGGAAGAAGTTCCAGTGGACTGGATACGTGCGTAACGGATCGCATACCTTGGTGACTGGCCGAAACGCTCCTTGCCTCGTCATCCTAGGGCGGAGCAAGGAGCGCAGCGACGCGGCGCAGACCTAGGATGACGAAGTTGGAAGGCGCCGGCCAATCCGAAGATTCGTGATGGCCCTTTCAAACGAGCGGCCTGGCTTCACGCCGGTAGCCGTCAAAAGCCACTGTAACAGGAGAGACAAAATGTCGAAACTGCTCGTCAAAGCCGACAAGCGCCATGGCCGCGTCGCCCATGTGACGCCGAAAAGCGCCGGCTGGACTTATGTCGGTTTCGACCTGCATAGGCTGAAGCCGGGCGAAAGCGCCTCTGGAAAGACGGACGACCGCGAGGTCTGCCTGGTGTTCGTGACTGGCAAGGGTACCGCCAAAGCCGGCGGCAAGGATCTCGGCCTGCTCGGCGAGCGCATGTCGCCCTTCGAGGGCAAGCCGTGGTCCGTCTACGTGCCGCAGGGATCGGACTGGTCGGTGACGGCCGATACCGAGCTGGAACTTGGCGTCTGCTCGGCACCCGGTCTTGGCGGCGGCCTGCCGGTCCGGGTGATCGGACCGGACGATCTCGGCCAGGAGGTGCGCGGCAAGGGCACCAACACACGCTACGTCACCAACATCCTGCCGGAGGGCCAGCCGGCCGACTCATTGCTGGTGGTCGAGGTCATCACGCCCGGTGGCCACACGTCGAGCTATCCGCCGCACAAGCACGACCAGGACAACCTGCCCGCCGAATCCTATCTCGAGGAAACCTACTACCACCGCCTCAACCCGCCGCAGGGCTTTGCCTTCCAGCGTGTCTATACCGATGCCGATCAGGATGGCCATCGCGCGCTCGACGAAGCCATGGCGATCGAGGACGGCGACGTGGTGCTGGTGCCCAGGGGATATCACCCCTGCGCCGCCTGCCATGGTTATGACCTCTATTATCTCAATGTGATGGCCGGGCCGAAGCGGACGTGGAAATTCCACAATGCGCCCGAGCACGAATGGTTGATGAAGGCCTGAGCGTTCTGCGTTTCCGGCTGAACTTGTTGGTCCAGCTCGGAAAAATCGTCGGCTAACGACCCTGAGGGTCGATTTGCCTTCGAAAACCCTTCAAAGCTTCGTCAATCCGTCATGGAAATCACCTATGGCAACCTTCTGACGAGGACTTCCGATGCGTTATGCCATCTATTTCACTCCCAGGCAGGACGAGCCGCTGGCGCGAATTGCCGCCAACTGGCTGGGCCGCGACCCGTTCGGTGCCGCGACCAGGCCGGTTGAGGCCGTTGCCGACCTGGCGGCGGCGGAAGTGGCCTTCCACACCGCTTCGGCACGCCGCTATGGCTTTCACGCCACGGTGAAAGCGCCTTTCCGCCTGGCTGCCGACGAGACCGAGGCTTCGCTGCGCGCGGCGCTCGATCATTTTGCCGAGGTGACGCCTGTCGTGACGATCCCGCGCCTGGTCGTCAGCCAGATCGACAGCTTCTTCGCGCTGGTGCCGGACGGTCCGCTGCCTCCGCTCAACCGCTTCGCCGACGACGTCGTGCGCGATTTCGACCGGTTTCGCGCGCCGTTGAGCGATGCCGAGATCGAGCGGCGCAGCCCGGATTCGCTGAAGCCGGCCGAGTTTCGCAATCTCTGCCAGTGGGGATATCCCTATGTCTTCGAGACCTTCCGCTTCCACATGACCCTGTCCGGCCGAGCCGGACCACAGGAAAGCCCTCGCCTGCGCGCCGCGATCGACAGCCTTTTCGCCGATGTGTTGCGCCAGCCCGTGCTGGTGGATGCGCTGACATTGTTTGTCGAACCCGAACCCGGTGCACCGTTCATGGTGCTTTCCCAGCACGCGCTCGGACGCCGCCCGGCCCGGAAGATCGCCTGAACCAACCCGACCGCAAGAACCAAGGACTAGCCTAGAATGACCGTCGAAACTGTTCTTTCCAACGCCCGCATCGTTCTTGCCGACGAGATCGTCGAAGGGTCGCTGGTGCTGCGCGACGGCTTTATCGCCGGCATCGATGCCGGTGCTGCCCGAACCGGCGAGGACATGGGCGGCGACTTCATCATTCCGGGGCTGGTCGAACTCCACACCGATCATCTCGAGGGCCACTATGCGCCGCGGCCGAAAGTGCGCTGGAACCCGATCGCCGCGGTGCTTGCGCATGACGCGCAGGTCGCGACCGCCGGCATCACCACCGTGCTCGATGCCTTGCGCGTCGGCATGGACGAGGACGCCGACCTGACATTGGACGATATCCGCAAGCTGGCCGACGCGATCGAGGACAGCGTCGCGCAGGATCGTCTGCGGGCCGATCACTTCCTGCATCTTCGCTGTGAGGTCTCGGCGCCTGACTGCCTCAAGGCATTCGCCAATTTCGACGGCGACGAGCGGGTCAGGCTGGCATCGCTGATGGACCATGCGCCGGGCCAGCGCCAGTTCGTCAACCTTGAAACCTATGCCTACTACTATCAGCGCAAGCTGAAACTCTCGGATCGCGACTTCCAGAAATTCTGCGAGAAGCGGATGACCGAATCGGCGCAGAATTCGGGGCCGAACCGCGTTTTCATCGCCGCCGCCTGCCAGGAGCGCGGCATCGTGCTCGCCAGCCACGACGACGCCACGTCGGCCCATGTCGACGAGGCCATCGAGCAGGGCGTGCGGGTTGCCGAGTTCCCGACCACCGAGGAAGCGGCACGGGCCTCGAAGGCCGCCGGGCTCGGGGTGCTGATGGGTGCGCCCAATGTCATGCGCGGCGCCTCGCATTCGGGCAATGTTTCGGCTCGCACCTTGGCCAGTGACGGCCTGCTCGACATCCTGTCGTCCGATTACATCCCCTTCAGCCTGATCCAGTCGGCCTTCTTCCTCGGCGACATGGTCGAAGGCATTTCGCTGCCGCAGGCCGTCGCCATGGTTTCGAAGAACCCGGCGCAAGCCGTCGGCCTTGACGACCGCGGCGTCATCGAGCAGGGACGCCGCGCCGATCTGGTGCGCGTGCGCGTCGACGATCATGTTCCGGTCGTGCGCACCGTCTGGCGGCAGGGACGCCGGGTGGCATGATGGTGTCGGCCTTGATCGAGCGCGAACTGTCCGCCGAAACCTTTCCGATCCGTCACGGCGTCTTTGTCGCTGTCGTGGGCCCGAGCGGTGCCGGCAAGGACACGGTGATCGGCTATGCCAAGGCGCTCTTCGCCGACGAGACGCAGCTGGAGTTCGTGCGCCGCGTCATCACCAGGCCGAGCGATGCGGCGAGCGAGGATCACGACACGCTGGCCGATGCCGCCTTCGCCGAGGCCGATGCCGACGGCGCCTTCGCCATCTCCTGGGAAGCGCATGGCCTGCGCTATGGCCTGCCTGCCGATGTCGACTGGTCCGTTTCCAACGGACACGTTGTCGTGGCCAACGTGTCGCGCGCGATCATCCCCACTCTGCGCGAACGCTATGCCAATCTGGCGATCGTGGAGATCACCGCTTCGCCCGAGGTGCTGGCCGAGCGGCTGGCGATGCGCGGCCGCGAGTCGCGCGGCGAAGTGCTGGCGCGGCTTGCGCGCAGCGCCAATGTGACCTTGTCCGGCCCCGGCGTCACCTCGATCGACAACAGCGGTCCGCGCGAGGTGGCCGGCGAGCGCTTCGCCGAGCTGCTGCGTAAGGCGATGGCCTTCTCCGACATGTCGGGTCTGATCTAAGCCAAGATCCTCCAGCTCCGATTTCGGCACATCACGATGCCGCGACCGCTGCTTGCAGCGGTCCGTGGCCGCTTATCTTCGAGCGGGCGACATGGTCGCGTGCGCCTGACGGGCGTCGTCACATCCCTGTAACAGACATTTCGGATTGTAGCTCTCGTTGTAATCACTACAGACGAGTGAGCGGGCCGGCCACCATGACCTATGATGCCTCGGAAGACCGAAGGATGACGGTCGATGCCCGTGTTCAGGCGGCACTCGAAAGCTTGCCGCCGGCCGAGCAGCGCATGGCGCGGTTCTTCGTCGACCAGAAGCAGTCGGTCCTGCTGGGGTCGGCGGCCGAGATCGCAGAACTCGCCGGCACCAGCGATGCGACCGTCGTGCGGACGGCACGCTCGCTTGGTTTCGACAGCCTCTCGGCGCTTCGCCAGATGCTGTTGTCTGACCTGACCGGCACGCCATCCCCAGGCAAGCGCCTGGCGCGCACCTTGCAGGAGACCGGCGACGACAGTGCCGGGGCACTGCGGCATGTGATCGACATCCATGACAGCGTGCTCGAAGTGCTCAAGCGTCCGGAGATGGCGGCGGCTTTCGAGCGCAGCGTCGACATCCTGGCGCGGGCGGGCCGCCGCCATGTCTTCGGCATAGGTCCATCGGGCGCCATGGCCGACTATGCCAGTTTGCAGTTCAACCGGATCGGCCTGCCGACCAGCGCGCTGTCGGTATCGGGAATTGCGCTCGCCGATCGCCTGCTGTGGCTCGGCAAGGGCGACGCCGTGCTGATGATGGCCTACGCGCCGCTCTATCGCGAGGTGGAAGTCGTGCTCGATCATGCCGAGCGTTTCGACATTCCGGTGGTGCTTATCAGTGACAATCTGGCTCCGCTGGTTCCCGGCAAGGTGGCGGAGAGCCTCCCGGTTCCGCGCGGCAAGGCCGATCACCTGGCCATGCATGGCGGCACGATCGTCCTCATCGAGGCGATGATCATCGGGTTGGCGAAACGAAACAGCGAAGCCGCCTTTGATGCCCTTGAACGGCTGAGCACGGTTCGGGGATCGATCGACAAGGCCTGGATAAAGCGGGGCATACGTAAGAATAAATATAATAAAAATTAAGAAACTCTGCAGACGACACAAAACATTCAATCTGTTCATACATGATACGACGGAACTTACTGTGCCCATGGAAAATCTACTGGAGAGCAAGATGAACGTACGTACAAGTTTCTATTTGGCGTTTGGCCTGAGTGCGCTTGCCGTGGCAGCACCTGCCTCGGCATCCGACCTGGTGCTTTATGACGCGCTCGACTTCGCCGGCCCGGTGGCCAAGGCCTTCCAGGCCAAGACCGGCCTCACCGTCGATGTCGTCGAACCCGGCAGCACAGGCGAGACGCTGGGCAAGATCGCCGCCGAAGGCAGCAATCCGCAATTCGACATCGTCTGGCTCGACGGCTCCGCCGTGATGGAGCGCATGGCGGCCGACCATGTGCTGCAGCCTGTTCCCGCGGCGGCTTACGACAAGGTGGCCTTCACCGATCTCGGCAAGTCGCTGATCCCGCAAAGCCACGCCTTCCTGCCGACCGGCACCAGCACCACGGCCATCGAGGTCAACACCAAGAAAGTGCCAGCCGGCAAGATGCCCAAATCCTGGGCCGATCTTCAGTCCTTCGCCGGCGGCGTCGCGGCCAAGGATCCCAACCTGTCGGGACCGGCCTATCAATGGCTGGCCGGCTTCTTCCAGACCAACGGCCTCGATGCCGGCAAGGCTCTCCTGGCCAAGACGCTGACCAACAAGTCCCTGTCCGGCCTGTCGAGCGGCGGCAAGGTGAACAAGGCCGTGCTGACCGGCGATGCCTCCGTCGGCATCAACCAGGACAGTGCCATCTTCTCGAAGATCGCCGCCGGCGAACCTGTCGTCGCGGTCTACCCCAGCGAGGGCTCGGTATCCCTGCCGCAAGGCCTCGGCATCAGCGCCAAGACCCAGCACATGGACGCGGCCCGGAAATTCATCGACTTCGTCACCAGTGCCGAAGGCCAGGCCGCCATGCAGAATGGCGACGACACCGACTTCTTCTACATCCCGATCATCAAGGGCATCAACGCCAAGCCAGGCCGCGAGACCAACATCACCTACACGCATCTCGACGATGCCGTGGCCTCGGCTCACGAGACCGAGTGGAAGCAGTGGTACAAGGCCAGTTTCGTCCAGTGATCCGGCTGTTTGGGAAATGACGATCCTCCAGCATTCCAACGCCGCGGCCTTTGCCCGCGGCGTTGGCGCCGGAAAGCCGCCGCTAGGCCGCCTGTCGGCGCTCGCTCGCCACGGCGGGCAATTTGCCGTCTACGCCGTGTTTGCCTTGCTGATCGGATTGCCGCTTGCCCTGGTGCTGGTCCAGGCGGTCGTGCCCGGCCTGTTTGCCGCGCAAGACGCCAGCAACAGTCTGAGCCTCGAGCCCTTGGCCCGTGTCTTCAATTCTCCCTATGTCGCGGGCTCGGTCCTGCATTCGCTTGAGCTCGGCATGCTCGTCGCCTGCACTACGACGGCGCTAGGCGGCGCTTTCGCGGTGCTCGTCCAGCGCTGCGACATTCCGGGCCGGACAGCAATTTCAATGGTGCCGTGGCTGGTTTTCCTGACACCGTCCTATCTGAAGGCGCTCGCCTGGGTGCTGCTGATGTCTTCCGGTGGTTACCTGGCTCAATTCGGGTTGCTGCCTGCTTCGCTGGGCTCCGCGTTTTTTGGCCTGACCGGCCTGGTGTTCGTCCACACGCTCAGCCTGTTTCCGCTGGCCGCCTTCATCATCGGCAGCGCGCTGGCCGGACTGGGCAGCGAACTGGAGGATGCCGCGCGGCTCTCCGGCGCCGCTCCGCTCAGGATCTGGCTGCGCATCAACGGCCCCTTGCTGGCGCCGGCCATCGCCTTGAGCTTCATCGCCACCTTCGCCGAGGTGCTGTCAGACTTCGGCTTGGCCTCGACCATCGCCAGAATGTCGAATTTTGGTGTCCTGACCTATGGCATCTACGCCGCCGCAAGTGATTATCCGGTCGATTTTCCCGCCGCCGGCGCCCAGGCGCTCGTCCTGCTCAGCCTCGTCCTGCTCGTCGTGGTGGCGGACCGGCTGTTGCGCCGCCGCGCCGACCCGCGCCTGATTTCGGGCCGCGCCAGGCCGGTCAGGCTGTACAATCTCGGCAGATGGCGCTGGCTCGCCACGGCAGCGGCCCTTGCCATTGCCTTCCTGGCGCTGGCATTGCCGCTGGCCGCGATCGCGGCGCGCGCCTTGACGCAGACGCTGGGCCACGGGCTCATCTGGAGCAATTTCACCGCGGCCAATGTGGTGGCGGCGCTCAGCCTGAACACCGCGGCCAATGACGGCTTGCTGCGCAGTCTCTTCTATGCCGGGTTGACGGCCGCTATCGCCAGTTCCCTCGCCTTGCTCCTGTCGGCGCAACTCGACCGCGCGGGCCCAGTTCTGGGCAGCGCCGTCGTCGGCCTGTCGCTGGGGTCGGTGGCGATACCGGGCATCGTGCTCGGCTTCGGCTATATCCTTGTCTGGAATCGCTTGCCGGGTTTTCGCGATTGGCCCTTTCCCCATTATGGCGATGGCTCGCTGCTGGTCATGGGCTATGTCGCGGCAGCGCTCCCCTACTGTCTGGTGGTGATCCTTTCGGCCATCGGCCAGCTGGCGCCGGGCCTGACGGATGCGGCGCGCCTGCATGGTGTCGGGGCGACCCGCCGGTTGCTGGCAATCACCTTGCCGCTGATCCTGCTGAGCGTGCTGACGGCCTTCCTGTTGACGTTCATCCGCACCGTGTTCGAACTGCCGATCTCGCAAATGCTTATTCCCCGGAGCGGCCCGCCGGCGCCGACGCTCATCCTGAAGCTGTTCAGCCACGATCGGGACGGATTGGCGTCGGCGATCGCGCTGGTCGCCATGGCGGCCGCGGGCATGGGTGCCGCGCTGGTCTGGTATCCGCTTCGGCGGTTCGTCAGACCGCGCCGGAGTGCGGCGCTTGTCGATGCGGGCCACCACCAGATCGTCGGAGCGGAACCCTTGTCATGACCGCATCCCTGCATTGTGCCGGCATTTGCAAGTCGCTCGGCGGGCGCCCCATCCTGACCGACCTGGACCTCAAGATCGATGCCGGCGAAGTGGTGTCGCTTCTCGGTGCCAGCGGCTCCGGCAAGACCACGCTTCTGCGCATCATCGCCGGGCTGGTCGCACCCGAAAAGGGATCGATCACGCTGGACGGACGGGTCGTATGGAGCGAGACGTCGGTCGTACCTCCTGAAAAGCGGCGGATCGGCATGGTCTTCCAGGACTATGCGCTGTGGCCGCATATGACGGTGGCCAACAATCTCGCCTTCGGCCTGCGCGCGCAGCGGCTTTCGGAGCAGGAAATCGCCCAGCGGGTGAACCATGCGTTCGACGTCACCCGCCTTGCTCCGTACAAGGATCGTTATCCCACGGAATTGTCCGGCGGCCAGCAGCAGCGCGTCGCCATCGCGCGCTGCCTCGCGGCGCGTCCGGCGCTGATGCTGTTCGACGAACCGCTGAGCAACCTCGATGCCGCGCTGCGCGAGGACATGCGCATCGAGATGATGGAGATGGTGCGCCGCGAAGCCATCACGGTTGTCTATGTGACGCATGACCAGGCGGAGGCCATGGCGGTCTCCGACCGGATCGCCATCATGCGGGCAGGCGAGATCGTCCAGTTCGACACGCCACGCGCCATCTATGAAGCGCCGGCCGATTCTTTCGTGGCGGGCTTCATCGGCGGCTTTTCGATCGTTCGCGGGCAGGTAAGGGACGAGCATTTCAGGATCGCCGACAGTGATGCCGAAACCGTGCGCACGCCGGGCGCCCGATCCGGCGCAGGCATGCTGGTCATCCGTCCCGAGGACGCCCGGCCGGCGGACGCCTATCCCGGCAATCGATTGCAGGGCAAGGTGCTGTCGAGCGCTTTCCAGGGCCGATGCTGGCGGCTGGCGGTCGATCTCGGACAACAACGCATACGGCTCGACTGGCCCGAAGCGCCGCCTATTGGCGCCGCGCTTGCCTTTTCGTTGCCACCGGAGCGCTGTGTGGTGCTGACCGCATAGTGATTCCGGATCGCACTCCCGAAGCTGGAAATGACCGGCCAAAAAGATCATGGTCGAACGAGACAAGACAGGAAGCCTTGATGCAGACACTGACACCCATTCTCTCGACAATCACGGCGGCATTTCTAGCCTCCCTGGTCGAGGTCGTCGAAGCCTTCACCATCGTGCTCGCGGTCGGGGTGACACGCAGCTGGCGTCCGGCGTTGACGGGTGCCGCGCTGGCGCTGGCGGTGCTGGCGGCCCTGGTGCTGGCGTTCGGGCCGCTGCTGGCGCTGGTGCCGATCACGACACTGCAGTTCGCCGTCGGGGTGTTGCTGATCCTGTTCGGCATGCGCTGGTTGCGAAAGGCCATCCTGCGCAGCGTCGGCGTCATCGCCCTGCATGACGAGGAGGCGGCTTTCGCCAAGGAAACCGCCGCGCTGCACCGGCAGGCCGGAGATCGGCGCGCCGACTACCTCGCCGGACTGGCGTCCTTCAAGGCGGTGCTGCTCGAGGGTGTCGAGGTGGTGTTCATCGTCATTGCCGTCGGCGCCGCGCACGGGCAGACGCTATACGCCAGCATGGGCGCGCTGGCGGCCTTCATTCTGGTGATGCTTGTCGGCCTGGCGGTTCACCGTCCGCTGGCGCGCGTGCCGGAAAATGCGCTTAAATTCGTGGTCGGGCTGATGCTGACCAGCTTCGGCATCTTCTGGACCGGCGAGGGGATCGGCGCCGACTGGCCGGGCGCTGATCTTGCTCTGCTCGCCATCTTCGCCATCGTCGCGCTGGCGTCCTTCGCCATGGTGCGCTGGCTGCGCGGCACCAATCCCACAGCCGCTGGAGGGCTCGCCCGATGAACGTCATTCGTCTCGTTGCCCGCGAATTCTTCGGCATGTTCGTCGATGACGGCAATCTGGCGCTGCTGGCACTGGTCCTGGTGGCCGCCGTCACCGCGGCGGTGAAGCTGCTGGCGCTGCCACCGCTGGTTGGCGGCGCGCTGCTGCTGGTCGGCTGCCTCGCCATCCTTTTGCAGAGCGTGCGCCGCGCGGCACGCGCGAGCAGCAGGTAGTTGAGGACTTATTCCGCGGCCGCGCCGACCGCGCCCTTGCGGGCGGCATCGACCATCCGCCGGCGCGCCCGGAACACGCCCCATTGCTGGTCGACCAGCACCCCGATGAGGATGACGCCACCCATCACCGCGAAGTTGAGCGAGGAGGGAATGCCGAGCAGGTTGACCAGGTTCTGCAATTCCTGCAGCAGCACCGTGCCGAGGATGACGCCGATCAGCGAACCTTCGCCGCCGCGCAGCGAGAAGCCGCCGAGCACGGCGGCGGCAATGGCGTAGAGCTCGTAGAACTGGCCATGGCTGGCCGGCGAGATCGAGCGCGTGTACATGGCGAAATAGATCGCCGACAGCGCCGTCAGCACGCCGCAGATGACGTAAGCCGCCATGACGACGCGGCCGGTGCGGATGCCCGAATATTTCGCCGCCTCCTCGTTCTTGCCGATGGCGTAGAGATAGCGCCCGAACACCGAGCGGTGCAGCACCACCCACATGACGATGGCGATGACGATCAGCGCGAAGAATGAGTTCGGCACGCCCCAGGAGCGGCCGGCGGTCAGGAATTCGAGATCAGGAAAATTCTGCCCGAAGGCGAAACCAGCGGTGCCGTCGGCGGTGTAGAAGCGCGCGACGCCGCGATAGATCAAAAGGCCGCACAAGGTGACGACGAAGGGCTGCAGCTTGAGCCGCGTGATCAGCCAGCCATGCGCCAGGCCGATGATGGCGCCGAGCACCAGGATCAGCACGAAGGCGATCGGCCATCCCATGCCGCGCACGGCGATGAAGTCGATGAACAATGTGCCGAGCAGCGCGACGACGGAGCCGACGGACAATTCGATGCCGCCGGTGATGATGACGAAGGCCTGGCCGATCGACAGGATGCCGAACAGACCGATGAGATTCGAGGTGTTGGCGAGATTGATCGGCAAGAGGAAGCGCGGATTGATGATGGCAACGACCGCTCCGACCACCAGGATCAGGATCAGCAGGCCGAGATCTTTCTTTGTCATCGTCGTCTCCGCTTAGCTAAAGCGCGTCGCGCGCTTCAGCTTTTGTTTATGCATGCCGTTGCCGCAAAACCGAGGGTCACTTTTGCGCGACATGCATTAGTTTGCCGGCTTGCCCACCGCGAGCAAAAGCACGTTTTCCTGGCTGAACTGATCCTTGTCGAGAATGCCCGAGATCTGGCCCTCATGCATGACGGCGATGCGGTCGGACACGCCGATCACTTCTTCCATGTCGCTGGAGATCATCAGCACGGCGACGCCGGCATCCGCCAGCGCCCGCATCAGCCCGTAAATCTCGGCCTTGGCGCCGATGTCGATGCCGCGCGTCGGCTCGTCGAGGATCATCACCTTCGGGTTCATGGCCAGCCATTTGCCGAGCACGACCTTCTGCTGGTTGCCGCCCGACAGCGTGCCGGTGCGCGTCTGCACCGAAGGCGCCTTGATGCCGAGATTCTTCTTCTGCTTCTCGGCGGTAGCGACTTCCGCGCTGTTGGAGACCAGCGTGCGCTTCGCATGCGCGGGCAAATTGGGCAGTGAAATATTCTGCGCGATCGACAGGTCGAGCAGGATGCCGGTCAGCTTGCGGTCTTCCGGCACGAGGAAAATGCCTTGCGCGACGGCGTCCGCCGCGCTGGCCAGCGCAAGTGGCTTGCCGTTGAGCTCCAGCGTGCCGCCAAGGCTGGCTTCGATGCCGAAGAACACCCGCGCCAGTTCGGTGCGGCCGGAGCCGACAAGGCCGGCAAGGCCAAGAATTTCGCCACGCCTGACGTCGAGATCGACCGGCCGGCTGGGGTAGGTGGGGGTGCGGACCGCCTTGGCCGACAGCGCGACGGCACCAGGGGCTCGCGCGGCCTCGGAGGCCTTCTCGCGTTCCTTCAGCATGCGGCCGATCATCAGCTTGACCATCTGGTCGTGGTTGATGTCGCGCTTGCCCAGCGTGCCGGCCAGCATGCCGTCGCGCAGCACGACGACCCGGTCGGCGACGCGCTCGATCTCGTGCAGGCGGTGCGAAATGAAGATGACGCTGATGCCGTCGGCCTTCAGCGCCTTGATGACGTCGAGCAGCTTGTCGGTTTCGGCGAGCGGCAGGCTCGATGTCGGCTCGTCGAGGATGACCAGCCGGGCCTTGATCGACAGCGCCTTGGCGATCTCGACCATCTGCTGCTGCGCCAGCGAGAGATCCGCGACCTGCGTGTCGGCGGAAAAATTGGCGCCCACGCGCTTCAGCAGCGGCGCCACCATTTCGCGCAATTTCGCGCGGTCGACCAGCCTCAGCGGCCCGGCGCGCAGCGGTTCGCGGCCGAAGAAGATGTTGGCGGCGACGTCGAGATTTTCGAACAGGTTGAGTTCCTGGTGGACGAAGGCGATGCCGGAACCCAGGCTGCCTTCGACCGTCAGGTCCTTGTGGGCGGTGCCGTCGACGGTGATGGTGCCGGTATCAGGCGTGGTGACGCCGCCGAGGATCTTCATCAGCGTCGACTTGCCCGCGCCATTCTCGCCGACAAGGCCGATGACCTCGCCCGGCCTGACCTCCATGGAAAACCCGTCGAGCGCCACGACGCCCGGATAGGTCTTGCGCACGTTCTCGAGGCTGAGGAACGGAGTGGTCGCCGCGATGGATGTGTCGGAATAATTCATCATGCCTGACAGCAGCCGGTGAGCCAAAGCGGCCCGTTCTGCAGACTGACGATCCCGGCAGGGTTCGTCAATGCGAACAGCCGGCTCAAGCGAGTTGAGCCGGCTGAACTGTCTGTGGTCTTAGTTTCCAGCCATCGCCTTCAGATTTTTGGCATAGGCGTCGACATCATCCTTGCCGATGATCTTGGTCGGGATGATGATCAGATTGCCGGCCGGGATGCCCGACTTGTCGCCCTTGAGATAGGCGGCCATCAGCTTCATGCCCTGATAGGCCCATTCGAAGGGCTGCTGCACGACGGTGGCGGCAATGGTGCCTTCCTTGACGCCGCCCAGCGTGATCGGATCGTCATCGAAGCCGACGACGGTGATCGAGCCGAGCTTGCCGGCATCGCGCAGCGCTTCATAGATGCGCGGCGTGTTGTAGGAGTAGAAGCCGACCATGCAGGTGACGTCGGGGCTGGCGACCAGCGCGTCCTCGACATTCTTCTTGGCGCGCGCCTGGTCGATGTCGTCGCCGCGCACGTCGACGAGCTCGATCTTGGTGCCGGCGAGGCCATCCTTCATGCCCTGGATGCGCTCCTTGGCATTGTCGGCGCCGAGCAGGCCGACGAAGCCCAGGCACTTGCCGCCGTTCGGCATCGCCTTCTTGGCGATTTCGGCCGCCTGCTTGCCCGCATCGACATTGGACGAGCCGATATAGGCGACGCGCTTGGTCTGGGGAGCGTCACTGTCGGTGGTGAACAATGCCGTTTGCGAGGCGATCTTGTTCAGACCATCGGTCGAGGTCTTGGGATCGACGGCCGAGACCATGATGCCCTTTACGCCGGCGGTCACCAGATCGTCCATCAGCCGCTGCTGGATGGCGACCGAGGATTGTTCGGGATATTTGAGTTCGAGCGTGTAGCCGGGCAGTTCGCCCTGCGCCTTCTTGACGCCGGCTTCGGCCGCTTTCCAGAAATCGGAAGCGCCGTTGACGACGAAGGCCAGCGTCGGCTTGTCGTCGGCGCGCGCGATGGCCGTCGCCGTAAGGCCGACAACCAGGGCCGCGGCGGCCACGGATGCATTGCGTATCAAGGATTTCATGTTCAACCTCCCGTTTTGGTCAGTCGGAGGACTGACCGGACTAGATCACTGGATTGTCTTGCACACTGGAATTGCCGTTTGCGGCTTGGACGCCCCTCCTCCTCAGGGGTTCCGGCACTGAAAGGACTGGCGTCGTTCCCAGCCACGGCCATGGACTTTAGACAACCATTCTTCATTCGTAAATAGTCCGATTTGTCTGACATATCACATGTACGAGACAGGGTTGGCGGAGGCAGATATCCGCTCGCCATCGGACCATTCATAGACACTCCCCACCGCAGCCGGACCCGACCGGGCCGGATGCGGTGGATTGACGGTACAGCGCATTTTTGTATTAGTAAACACTATTAGCACGGGATTGGCGTGGCAGTGCGAGGAGGCCATCTCCAGACAGATTTGCCGGATGCTGTGATCCCCGCACATCAAGCCGGAGCGCTACGATCTCGGTATTTTTCGAGGCCCCAGCCTGCACGAGCGATGGACCGCAAGTATGATAATAGTTATAAACGAAGTCGATGCGACCGTGAACCGGCGGCGTCATGCCATCTTGCCGGCCCGGCAGGCCGTCGCTAGACAGGCTGGGGATCGGGGGACATCTGCTGCATGAGCGAGACGACGGATCCGGCCACCGCAACCGCGAAGCGCCGCAAGGCGGCGGCAAAGCCCAAGGGCCGCGTCACCATGACCGACATTGCGCGTGCCGCCGGCTGCTCGCAGGCGACGGTTTCCTTCGTGCTCAACAATTCGCCGGGGATTCGCCTGTCGCAGCAGACCCGCGAGCGGGTGATCGAGGCGGCGCGGGCGCTCGGCTACAGCGCCCCTGCCTTCTCGGCGCTGAACAAGCCCGCTACCGCTTTCGAGGGGACCTTCGATGGACTCGACGGCGTGATCGGCTTCGCCGTCGACCAGCTGGGCACCAGCCCGGAAGCCGTCGTCGCCATCGAGGGCGCGCGCCAGGCCTCGTGGAATGCCGGCAACGTGCTTTTGGTGGCGCAGACCATGGGCGACGCCGTGATGGAGCCGCGGGCCATCGCAGCCCTCACCAAGCGCGGCATCTCGGCGCTGATCTACATGACCATCTTCACCCGCGAGATCACGGCGCCCGACTTCCTCTACGGCCTCGACATCCCCGTGATCCTGCTCAACTGCTACACATCGGATTACGCCTTCCCCGCCGTGGTGCCGTCCGAGATCGCCGGCGGCCAGAGCTCGACGCGCCACCTGATCAGCCACGGCCACCGCCGCATCGCCACCATCACGGGCGAACCCTGGATGCAGGCCGCGCAGGACCGCCTGAAAGGCTACCGCCGCGCGCTCGCCACCGCCGACATCCCGTTCGACCCCGAACTGGTGGTCGAGGGCGACTGGTCGGCCAGCGCCGGCTACGCCGCGACCGTCAAGCTGCTGGCCCTGAAGGATCGCCCCACCGCCATCTTCTGCCAGAACGACCGCACCGCGATCGGCTGCTACGAAGCGCTGAAGGAAGCCGGCCTGCACATTCCCGCCGACATTTCCGTCGTCGGCTACGACGACGAGGAAATCGCCAGGCATCTGTTCCCGCCGCTGACCACCTCGATCCTGCCGCATATGGCCATGGGCCAATGGGCGATCGAGCAGCTGGAAGCGCCCGCGGCGGCGGGACGGGGGCGCTATCCCATTACGAAGCTGGAATGCCCGCTGGTGGAGCGGGAGAGCGTGGGGCGGGTGGGGGGCTGAGGCAGCATCGTTGTTTCAGCCGGCCAATAGGCCGCCATCCCCTCACGCCATGTCATTCCAGTATGCGGCAGGGCAATTGTCGTTCATACTCGAACCATGACGGGTCCAGGCTTGCGCTGTGTGCAGGTGTGTGCGGCTTTGCTGGCCGCAAGCTGCCCTCGCGCCGAGGCGGACGGGACCAGGATGGTCCAAGCCGGCGCCTACTCGTTCTCCGACGAACTCGGCGGTTTCAGGATCCTCTCGGCCAGGGGCGCCGGAACGCGCGCTGATCCGATCGTGGTCACCGAGGAACTGGAGACGGCGGACCCGGTTACGCTGACCATACGGGCCGCCAGGCCGATCCAGCCGTTCGGAACCTCCGGCGACTACACGACCGGTTTCCTTCCGCTGAAGATCGTCGCCCTCAACAACAGCGGTGACGCCTGGATCGAATTCGAATTCGAGCTGCAGTCGATCATGAACAGGCCGAGCGATTATGGCGACGGGCTGTCATTCGACCAGGCTGAGCGCGAGCACGGCATGATCAAGTCCGACAGCTTCGCCGAATTCAAACGCGATTTCGAGCCCTATGACAGGCTGCTGTTCCGCAAAGGCAAGGTAGACCCGCTCGAAACCGCCTCATTTTCGTTCCTGGTGACGGATTTCTCACCGAAGGACCGGTTTTACCTCGTGGAGGAGCCACATATTCCTTCGTCTTGAGGGCGCTATCCGATCGCCAAGCTGGAATGGCGGCTGGTGGGAAGGAAAGCGTGGCGACGCTCAAAGGCGTCGCATAAAGACCGGCAAAACTGCCGGTCGGCCTTTTTGGCTCGCCCGGATGCTGGCACTCACCGTGCTCCCCGCGTCTTGGCTTCATCCTGATTGAGGTCTAGCCTGCGCCGCCAGCCAAGGGGAGGGGCATATGACATCGAGTTTCACCGTTCATGACGCGTCCGGCTATGAGCAACTCATGGGCCGCTGGAGTCGAAAGCTCGCGCCCAGCTTCATCGGCTTCGCCGGTCTTGCCCCTGGCGAAAAGATCCTCGACGTCGGCTGCGGTACCGGCAGCCTGACGTTCGAGCTGGCGAAATCCGCCGAACTCGCGGCGATCGCGGCAATCGACTTTTCACCTGTTTTCGTCGAGGCGGCAAGGCGGCGCAACACCGATCCGCGCATCGAAATCAAGCAGGCGGACGCCACCGCCTTGCCGTTCGCGGACAATGCGTTCGACCGCGCGCTGGCGCTGCTGGTGCTTCACTTCGTGCCGGAATCCGGCAAGGCGGTTGCCGAAATGCGTCGCGTTACGCGGGCGGGCGGCGTGGTCGCGGCCGTGGTGTGGGACCATCTCGGCGGCATGGCGGGCATGCGCATGATGATCGACACGGTTGCCGCGCTCGGCGAAGGCGGGCGCCAACTGCGCAGCCGCTATTGCTTCCAGCCGATGATGCAGCCCGGTGAAATGAAGCGGACCTTCATCGAGCAGGGGCTGGCCGACGTGACCGAGACCGAGCTGATGATCCGCATGGACTACCAGGACTTCGCCGACTATTGGGCGCCGATAGCAGCCGGCGAGGGTCCGCTCGGCAAATACATGATCACGCTGGAGGCAACCGAGCGCGAGCGCACCGAGGCTGCCGTCCGCGATGCCTATCAGGCCGGGCGACCGGACGGGCCGAGATCGTTCGCCAATGTCGCCTGGGCGTGCAGGGGCGTGGTGCCCTGACCGCCTATCCGGCGAAGCGCCTCTAAAAGTCGCGGTCAGGCCTGCCGTGCAACCAGCTCGACATAGCGCTGCAGGTAGAGCGGCCAGCCCTGATCGCCGGCGACGGCATCGCGGACGCCTTCCCAGCCCTGGCCATGGCGCTCCAGGTTCCGATGCTCGATCTCGACGCGGGTGCGCTCAGCCGTTTCGGCGGTGAACCGCACCTCCCACTCGCTGGTCCTGGCCAGGTCGGTCTCGATGCGCCATTGCGGGCTGATGTCCCAACTCAAGAGCACGCGGTTGGGCGGCTCGTAGGCCAGCACGCGCGCCCAGCGGCACTCGCTGCCGTCGACGCCGCGGTCATAGACGTGGCCGCCGACCCGAGGCTCGAACACCGTCTCGGCGATCTCGGCTACAAGCAAATTGTGCTCTGGCGGTTTGAAACTGCCGAAATCCTCGGTGAAAACCTTGAAGGCGCGCTCGATCGGCGCCTCGACCACGACGGATTGTCTTACCGACGCGATGGGGATCTGGGTGTTCATGGTCACTCCTCTGGTGGGGTTTCGACGGCCAGCTTGTAGGCCGCGAGCGTCTTGCTCCAGAACCGGTCGAGCCAGGCGCGCATCTGGCCAAGCCCGTGCGGATCGATGTGGTAGACGTTGCTGGCGCCCTTCGGCTCCGCGCGCACCAGCCGCGAATCCCGAAGCACCTTCAGATGCTGCGACACCGCGGACTGCGACACGCTGACCTGCCGCGTGACCTCCGCCACCGAGCGCGGCCGCTCCGCGATCAGCTCGAAAATCTGCCTTCGGGTCGGGTCGCCCAGGGCGGCAAGCTGTGCACTATCAACAGTCATGACTTATGATTAGTTCAGACTGATGATTGAGTCAAGCGGGCGAGTGGCAGACCTTTTTGGCAGCTCGGAAACGCTCCCGAGAGAGATCACGGTTCAGTCCGGGTGGAGGAATTACGTCAGAAGGTCGAACTCCACCTGGGCACAAGGCCGACCGCGAGGTCTATCCCTTGCGTTCCTCGAGGCTGTTGCCGCCGTCGACCACCAGCAAGGCGCCGTTGATGTAGCTGGCGCTCTCGGAGGCCAGGAACACGACCGCCGCCGCGACCTCATCCGGCCGGCCGGCGCGGCCCGGCGGCGCATGCCGGGCCGCTATCCGCTCCGCCTCGCTCGACGCGCCTGTCTCGATCCAGCCAGGCGCCACGGCATTGGCGGTGACGCCGTGCCGCGCCACTTCCAGCGCCAATGTCCTGGTCAGGCCGACCATCCCGGCCTTCGCCGCGGAATAGGCGGCGGTGCCCTGGTAGGAGACCAGCGGCCCGGTCACCGATGCGACATTGACGATGCGCCCATACCCCGTTTCGACCATCGCCGGCAGAAACGACCTGGTGACGAGAAACGCGGTCTTGAGGCTGGTCTCGATGCCCTGGTCCCACTCGGCCTCGCTCATCGCCAGGAACGTCTTGTCGACGGACGGCGAGGCCAGCGATCCCATGCCGGCATTGTTGACCAGGATATCGACAGCGCCGACCTCGGCCCGCAGCCGCTCCACCTCCGCGGCAATGGTGAGATCGGCGACCGCGGCCGTGGCATCGATGCCCTCGCCGCGAAGCTCGAGGGCGCGCTCCAGCACCCGCGCGCTGGCGCCGGTCAGGAAAACCGCATGCCCAGCCTGGCCAAACCGGCGCGCAATGGCAAAGCCGATGCCGTCGGCCGCGCCGGCGCCGGTGATCAGCGCGAGCCCGGTTTTGGGGGTGGTTGTGGTCAAGTCAGGCTCCAAAACAGTTAGGGTCAAAAGTGTTACCCGGTACAAACCGTAACCCATATGTCCGGAACGGACCTATGGAACTTGGCAATTGGTCAAACTCTACGATGAAACAAAAACATACATCGACGGAAAATGGCTGACGATTGCCATCTCGTCGGCAGATGATCTGCATGATGTGATGGAGCTTATGACTATGAGGCGCCCGCCAGATGTCGCGTCGGCATCAAATCAAGGTCGTCGCGGAAGGCGCCGAGCCTATCGCCAACCGCGTGAGAGATCGAAAAGACCTTGCACCCCTGCAATTTATCTCGAACCAACAAATCACTGAGGAGACAATTCCCATGAAAGCGATCGTCGTGACGGACCAGGCCGCGGGAACGGCCGGAATGAAGCTGGTGGAGCGGCCCAAGCCACAGGCAGCGATAAACGACGTCGTCGTACAGGTTCATGCGGCGGGCTTCGTCAACACCGAACTGGAGTGGCCTTCGACCTGGGCGGATCGGGCCTTCCGTGACCGGACGCCATCGATCCTCGGCCATGAATTGGCCGGTGTGGTCTCCGCGCTTGGCTACGGCACCACGGGGCTGTCGATCGGTCAACGGGTGTTCGGCCTGTCGGACTGGCATCGCGACGGTACACTTGCTGAGTACGTCGCCATGGAAGCACGCAATCTCGCGCCACTGCCCGGCGATGTCGACTTCGCGGTGGGCGCGAGTCTGCCGATCTCGGGCCTGACCGCATGGCAGGGTCTGTTTCAGCATGGCCGCCTTCGGGCAGGACAGAGCGTGCTTGCGCACGGCGCGGCCGGTGCCGTCGGTTCGGTCGTGACGCAGCTTGCGCGGGAAGCCGGCGCCTATGTCATCGGCACCGGCCGCGCCGCCGACCGTCAGAAGGCGCTCGACTTCGGTGCAAATGAATTCGTCGACCTCGGGAACGACTCCCTGGAGGACGTCGGCAGCATCGATCTGGTGTTCGATGTCATCGGCGGGGACATCCAGAAGCGGTCCGCAACTCTGATCCGGGCCGGAGGAACGCTCGTGACAGTCGTCGGACCAACGGATGTTCGACCCGCGGATGGCCTGGCGATCGACTTCGTCGTCGAGGCTGATCACGCGCAACTATCCGAGATAGTTCAGCGGGTCCGGGACGGAAGACTGCGGACGAACATCGGCAAGGTCTCGAGCCTCGATGATGCTGTCGCCACGTTCAATTCGACTGAGCGGCGCGCGGGGAAAACGATCATCCGCGTCCGCCCGTGAGGATTCGGCGAGAGAAGTCCCTCTCGCCTCGATTACCGTCTGCGGCGAGGGCGCGCGCTGCCCGCCAGCGCTGCGGGTCTGCCGACCTCATTCGCGTATGCCTCAATTGGATAAGGGCGGCCGATCAGGTAGCCTTGCAGAGCATTGCAGCCCTCTTCGCTAAGAAAGGTCAACTGCTCCAATGTCTCGACGCCCTCCGCGATGATATGCATCGACAGGCCTCGTCCCAGTCCCACGATCGCACGAATTATGGCGGCCGATTGCGGGTTCTTCTCGATCATCCAGACGAAGGACTTGTCGATCTTGATCTTGTCGAAGGGGAAAGACTGAAGATAGGAAAGCGACGAATAGCCGGTTCCGAAGTCGTCCAGGGCGATCTTCACGCCGAGCGATTTCAGGCGCCTGAGGATCGAACTTGCCCGCGAGAAGTCGTCGAACAGCACATTCTCGGTTATTTCCAGCTCCAGCCGCTTTGGATCGAGCCCCGTCTCCAGCAGGACCGAATGCACCAGGCCAGGCAGATCGCCCTGGCGAAACTGCACGGGAGACAAATTGACGCCAACCTGGACAGGCTTGGTCCACGCAGCCGCCTCTCGGCATGCCTCCCGCAGCACCCATTCTCCAATGGGAACGATCAGTCCACTCTCTTCGGCCACCGGAATGAATTCGGCGGGTGGGATCATCCCTCGGTCCTTGTGGGACCACCGGATCAAAGCTTCGAACCCGACGATTTCGCCGGCCAAGCCCGCCTGCGGCTGATAGTGCAGGAATAATTCGCCACCTGCCAGTGCGGATCGCAAGTCTTGTTCGAGAGCACGGCGTTCGCGCAGCTTGCGATCCATGTCGGCCTCGAATATCCGGAAGACACTACGGCCATCGGCTCTTGCGCGATCGAGCGCTGCCTGAGCATTGCTCAAAAGAGCTGTGACGTCGGTCGCATCGTCAGGAAAGAAGGCGATACCGATGCTGAGCCCAACCCGCAATGCGTGGCCTTCGACCTCGAAAACATCGGCGATCGTCGCCAGCAGGCGGTCGGCCAGCTCTACAGCGACCGCGGGATGCGGACCTTCGCTGACGATCACGGTGAACCCGTTGCCGCCTGTCCGCGCAGCGAAGTGCTTGCCCGCGGTTACGGCAAGGCGCTTCGCCACCTGGCCAAGCAGAGCGTCCGCCACCCCCGGTCCGTAGACGTCGTTGACTTCCTTGAAGCCGTCGAGGTCGAGACGCATGACGGCAAACGACTCGCGCCCGGAGCTCGCCCGTTCGAGCGTGAACTCGAGCTGCTCGACGAGTGCCGCTCGATTGGGAAGGTCGGTCAGCACGTCATGTGTGGCCATGTAGGCGATCCGCGCGGCATCTCGCCTGCGCTCGGTGATGTCTTCCGCGACCGTAAGCAGGTATTTCGACGTGCCATCCTGGCTCTCGACAGCCAGCCGTCGGGTTGCGAGGTCGCGCACGCCTTTGTGTCGCGTGGGGATCTTCTCTTCCGCGGCGATTTGCACGGAACCGGAGCGCAAAGCCTCCTGGTCGCGAATGAAGAAGGACTCGGCCTCCTCTGGCGAAAACAGCTCGGCGTCGGTCCTGCCGATCAGCTCCGCCCGAGGGATACCGAGCAGTTCCTCGCCCGCCCGGTTCATCAGGACGTAGCGGTGCTGTCCCGCCTCTTTGGCGAAGAGCATGACCGGAATGTTCTCGATGACTGTGTCCAGGAACTCCCTGGTGCGCCGAAGGTCGTCTTCCGCCCGCTTCCGCTCCGTCACGTCCATGACAGCGACCATGAAAGCCGCGCGGCCGTCATAGTCGATCGGCTTGGAATAGGCGAGGATGTCGATCAGGCTGCCGTCCGCCTTGATGTGACGCCAGCTGCGCCCGGTTTGGTAGGAGCCTTGGCCGGTGCCGACGATCCGATGGAACGCCTCGATATCTTCGCGAGGTCTGATGTCGAGGATCGACTTGGAGAGGAATTGCTCGCGTGTGTAGCCATAATGCTCGATGGCGGCCTGGTTGACGTCCAGAAAGCGCAGGCTTTCCAGGTCGAATACCCACATCGGCAGCGGATTCTCCTCGAACAGGAGCTGCAGCGAGGCTTGGTGCTGCTTCAGCTTGGTAATGTCCGTAATACTACCGACCACAAAACGGGCACCGGTCGGCAGCAACGCCCGCGCCTTGCGCGTCACAACTGTGCGGATCACACCTTGCGGCCCGCGGATGATCTCCTCGTTCTCGCTGATTTCGCCATTTTCCAGCACCAGTTGATCAATGCGCCGGAACACATCCGCATGTTCCTTCGGTACGAAGTCGTAATCCGTCTTGCCGATTAGCTCCTCGTGGGAACGCCCCATGAACTCGCACATGCCACGATTCAGAACAACGAAACGGGATTGGTGATCCTTGACGAATATCGGATGAGGGACCGCATCGAGCACCAGGCGCACGGCGTTGGCATCGTCCTTGGAAAATGACTGGGCCAGCTGGTCAACCGGGAATCTTGAACGCGACATTTCGTATCTCCGCGTTTTGCAAAGAATCCGGGTAAGAGTAATATCCTTATAATTCTTACCTATCTGTAACGATCCAAATGGCAACTTTGAACTAAAGCGAGAGTGCTGTCGGCCTCCGTGCCCGCACACTGCCATCGAATACAAGTCAAAGACGCCGAGCATGAAGCCGGTATGGTAAATACCAGGTCGCGAAAATCCCCCTGCGGATCCCTTGCGATGTCGGTGACGACGATAGGCTCGCGGGGTAGGCGGCAGTGCCGCAGGAGCCGACCTTGGGCATCGTGCAGCGGCCGCGAAAATCTTGGAACGGCCGAAGGGCCGCGCGGCCATGATCGTAATTGTCACGATCTGGTTGGCATTGGACTGGCGGGATTGATGCTGATTCTGACGTATTTCTGGTCACTTCCGGCTGATCTGGCTCTCGATGGCAGCTAGCGAAAGTAAAGGATCATGGCCACTTCGCACCGATCAGGCCGAAAATCTTCCCCTTTCTGCTCGATCGACCGATCGGCCATGCCGGCTCGGCCCTCCGCTTTATAGCGCTCGATCCAACGCGTCACGACCTTCACCGTCACCACATACTTCAACGCCGCTTGGGAATGGGGAGCGCCGCCTTCTATCACCGACAGCGCCATTTCCTCTCGACGCAGCGGCGTCAGGCGGGCATCCTTATGGATGTTCATTCGGACCCTCCGGCGAATCTGAAGCGTGGTAACTCCAGTCTCCTCGGTCGGCCCGAATGGACAACCTCCCGAAAGCTCACATCTAGGCGCCGCTTGATCCGTACTGCAACACCTGCACCTTTTCGAGCGTCACCAGTCCGCTCGACATGATGCCTTCGAGCACCGGCAGGAAAGCATTGATCTTCTCTTCGCTGTCCACGATCTCGACGACCAGGGGCAAGTCCTCCGACAACCTGAGGATTTTTGTAGTGTGTAGCCGGCTGGACTGACCGAAGCCCATTCCGCCGCGCAGCACGGTTGCGCCGGCAAGCTGCATCTCGCGAGCCTTCAGCACGATGGATTCGTAGAGCGGGTGGCCATCGTCACGATCATCCTCACCGATGAATATCCGCAGAAGCATGGCTTGGCGTGGTATCTGCATGATCATGTTCCTCCCAGGCGGTTGAGGCGTGAAGCAAGAGCGTGGCCGAGCCAGACGGATGCGAGCCAAGTGATGACGGAGATGCCGACATAAAGTCCTGCGAGCGTGAATCTACCGGCATGAAGCGACTGGAAGGCTTCCAGACTGAAGACCGAGAAGGTGGTGAAGCCGCCACAAATGCCGGTCATCACGAATTGACGCTGGTACATGCCCGCGAAGATTCGTCCGTCCGGCCCTGTGATCGCGGCGTAGAAGCCAATGACGAAGGAACCCACGATGTTGACGAACAGGGTACCCCATGGAAATCCCTGGCCGAACCAGCCGAGCGCGGCGAGCGAGGCAAGGGCGCGCAAGACGCTGCCGATGATCGAACCGAGCGAAACCACGGCATAAAGAAGCAGCCTTTCGCGCAATGAATTCCATCCGGCCCGCCCTCGTAGACCGGCCTTGGGCGTCGGCCGCGGTTCTTCTTCGTCGGAAAGCGCCTCCTTGAACTCGCTCATGCGGGGCCAATCCCAAGGCTGAAAGCGCCAACGCCATAGCCAAGCGCCACGGCTGACAGGCAGAGAGCGAGGGAAAGCGCCACATTGCTACCCGCCTTGCGAAACTGGCCGTCGCGGGCCAGCGCCATGGTCTGGAGACTGAAGGAGGACACGGTTGTGTAGGCGCCGAGGAAGCCGGTGACGGCAAGCTGCCAGGCGGACGGCATCGGTAGAAAACCCTCGATGGTCGCGGCGGCTGCAATCAGGCCGATCATGAAAGCGCCGCTGACGTTGACGACCATCGTGCCCCAGGGAAAAGTTTCGCCGACGTGCCGGCCGACCAGCCCCGACACGAAATAGCGCGCCGGGCCGCCAAAGGCACTGCCGAGCGCCACCCACATCACTGCATGAAGAACGTCCTGCATCTTCCTGTCGACCTATCCGCGAGTCCGCTCGTCGTGGGTGGACCCTCGCTCCAGATCGATGCCATTGATGATCATGTGGATGCGGGCAAGTCCGAAGCCGGCAGCTTGCCAAATGACCGTGCCGAGAATGATGGGGCCCAGCAACACGAAAGCACCACTGCGCTCCGCCGCATCGACACCCGTCTGTTCGGCCAAAAAGCAGACGCCTGCGAACAGCGAAAGGATCAGCACCTGAGCGACGATCGTATAAAAGTCGGCCCACTTCTCGTGCAGCCTGATAATGCCGATTTTCTCCGTGTCCCCGTTCATGCCGTCCTCGCTTCAGCTCCTGGATGTCGGTTAGCGCTGTTATATTCCGCTTCTTCGAATATTCTATGGTAGAGATCTTCGCCGAAGCTTGTTTGAAGCGGAACGCCTTCGTGTGGTTTGAAAGTCCGCGTTCCGTCTCCCTGCCTTTCGGCACGCAGGAACATTGCGTTCGGCAGGTTCCGTTCACGGAGGTTGTGGGCGAACTCGAAGAGATGCGTGACGAAGAATGCCTCGATCCCGCTCTCGGTCAGGGCCTCGACGATAACGAGCCGATTTGCGACGGTTCGCTCCGGAATGGTGGGCATACGTCAGCACCATGCCCAATAGCGCCCATACCGCCATCCGGTTGATCTTAAATCAGAATATAAGATATTTTGTGCGGCTGTCGGCGGAACGTGGCGCACCCGACAGGATTCGAACCTGTGACCTCTGCCTTCGGAGGGCAGCGCTCTATCCAGCTGAGCTACGGGTGCTTTCAGGACGAAGGGTCCGGAAAACGAACCAGCCGGTGAACCGGCAAGTCACGGCTTCTTAGCGGAAGCGGGGGCGGGCTTCAACGGGCAATTGAGGATTGGAGATTTCCCTTCGTGAGGCGAGGACTCTGTCGAGCATGACGCTCCCGTCTCCATGTCCGCTTCGCCGAGCCACCTGCCGGGGCGAGCCACGGGTCTCGCCCGTCCTTCGGACCCCACTCTGCGAGGCGAGGACCCGAGCCTTTCCGAGGGCGCCGGCAGCCCGCTTCTTCCGGTCAATCCGCGCTGTCCCTCACTGCCCCGCCTCGCTCTCCACCGTCCGTCGCGCGCGCGTCGCCCCTGCAAAGTATGACGTTCCCCCCGCCAGCCACGTGCCCTAGTATTTCCGAAGTAAGTCGCGCATAATGGGCGCGGCCTTCCTGCGGGACAGAGTCCCTCGGAACGCCGGGAGGAACCGAGGATGGCCGTTGTGCTCGTACTCGTTCTGATTGTCGTCGGCTCGGTGCTGTTCCATGTGCTGAGCCCTTGGTGGTGGACGCCGATAGCCTCCAACTGGGGCTATATCGACAGCACTCTCGTCATCACGTTCTGGATCACCGGGACGGTCTTCTCCGCTGTCGTGCTGTTCATGGCATATTGCGTGTACCGCTTCCGGCACAAGGAAGGGCAGAAGGCGCACTACGAGCCCGAAAGCAGGAAGCTCGAATCCTGGCTGACCGTGGTCACCGCTGTCGGCGTCGCGGCATTGCTGGCGCCCGGGCTGTTCGTGTGGAGCCAGTTCGTCACCGTTCCCAAGGACGCGACCGAGATCGAGGTCGTTGCGCAGCAATGGCAATGGAGCTTCCGCTTGCCTGGCGCGGACGGCAAGCTTGGCACCTCGAACGCCCGGCTCATCGGTTCCGAGAACCCGCTTGGCATCAACCCGCAGGACCCGAACGGTCAGGACGATGTCGTCGTCGTGGCGACCGATCTGCATCTGCCGATAGGCAAGCCGGTCAAGGTGTTGCTGCGCTCGATCGACGTGCTGCACGATTTTTACGTGCCGGAGTTCCGCGCCAAGATGGACATGGTTCCCGGTACGGTCACCTATTTCTGGTTCACCCCCACCAAGACAGGGAGTTTCGAAGTTCTTTGCGCCGAGCTTTGCGGCGTCGGTCACGCCTTCATGCGTGGCGTCGTGAAGGTCGACACCCAAGAGGATTATCTGGCCTGGCTGCAGCAGCAGTCGACCTTTGCCCAGATGTCGGCACCCGCCAAGGTGGGCGTGCTTGCTGCGCCAGCGACGGCACGGGCGAAGGCAGAGTAAGGCATCGATGAAACCGGCCCCGCGGAGGACCGGAAAGAGCGGAGAGGTTCAGGGATGGTCGACGTCACGCCTCATGGAGCAGATTTCATTCCGGCCGCGGAAGTGGCGGAGGTGGAACTCTATCACCCGCACAGCTGGTGGACGAGATACGTCTTTTCACAAGATGCCAAGGTCATCGCCATCCAATATGCCGGCACGGCGCTGTCCATCGGGCTCGTCGCGCTGGTGCTGTCCTGGCTGATGCGCCTGAAGCTTGGTTTTCCCGACACTTTCGCGTCCATCTCGCCGGACATGTATTATCAATTCATGACCATGCACGGCATGATCATGGTGATCTACCTCTTGACCGCGCTGTTCCTTGGCGGCTTCGGCAACTACCTCATTCCGTTGATGGTCGGCGCACGCGACATGGTGTTTCCCTATGTCAACATGCTGAGCTACTGGATCTATCTGCTTGCCGTTTTGGTGCTCGTCGGCAGCTTCTTTGCGCCGGGGGGACCGACAGGCGCCGGTTGGACGCTCTATCCGCCGCAGGCCATCACCTCGGGCACGCCCGGCGGACAGGATTGGGGCATCATCCTGATGCTCGTGTCGCTGATCCTGTTCATCATCGGGTTCACCATGGGCGGCCTCAACTATGTGGTGACCGTGCTCCAGGGTCGCACGCGCGGCATGACGCTGATGCGCCTGCCGTTGACCGTCTGGGGTATCTTCACCGCCACGGTCATGGCGCTGCTGGCCTTCCCGGCGCTCTTCGTCGCCTGTGTCATGATGCTGTTCGACCGCGCGATCGGCTCGAGTTTCTTCATGCCGGCGATCGTGGAAATGGGCACCACCCCACTACCGCACGATGGCGGCAGCCCGATCATGTTCCAGCACCTGTTCTGGTTCTTCGGCCATCCTGAAGTCTACATCGTGGCGTTGCCTGCCTTCGGCATCGTCTCCGACCTCATCAGCACGCATGCGCGCAAGAACATCTTCGGCTATCGCATGATGGTGTGGGCGATCGTCAGCATCGGCGCGCTCTCCTTCGTCGTCTGGGCACACCACATGTATGTCTCGGGCATGCATCCCTATTTCGGCTTCTTCTTCGCCACCACCACGCTGATCATCGCCATCCCCACCGCCATTAAGGTCTACAATTGGGTGCTGACATTGTGGCGCGGCGACATCCACCTGACCATCCCGATGCTGTTTGCGCTCTCTTTCATCGTCACCTTCGTCAATGGCGGGCTGACCGGGCTGTTCCTCGGCAATGTGGTGGTCGACGTGCCGCTGTCGGATACGATGTTCGTCGTCGCGCATTTTCATATGGTGATGGGCGTGGCGCCGATCATGGTGGTATTCGGTGCAATCTATCATTGGTACCCCAAGATCACCGGCCGGATGCTCAACGAGGCGATGGGCCGCTTCCACTTCTGGGTGACCTTCATCGGTACCTACATGATCTTCTTCCCGATGCACTATATCGGGCTGGTCGGCGTGCCGCGCCGCTATCCCGAGCTCGGCGATACGGCCTTCGTCCCGCCTTCGGTGCATACGCTGAACGAGTTCATCACCGTGGCCGCGCTGATCGTCGGCTTCGCCCAGATGGTGTTCCTGTTCAACCTGCTGTGGAGCATTCGCCATGGACGGCCAGCAGGCGACAATCCGTGGCGGGCGACGACGCTCGAGTGGCAGACGGCCGGCACGCCGCCGCCACACGGCAATTTCGGCAAGGAGCTGCCGGTGGTCTACCGCTGGGCCTATGACTACAGCGTGCCCGGCGCGCCGGAAGACTTCATTGCACAGAACGATCCGCGTCCATTGACGCAAGGCGGCCCCGCATGATCGCGATCCTGATCTTCCTGGCCGCCGTAACCGGCGTTGTCGGCTGGTGGCTGTCGCGCCAGCGGCTGATGTCCAAGCCGTGGCTCGAGGCCGGGCCGGTCACGGCGTTTCCGCAGACGGAAGCGTCGCTCATGCATCCGGCTAAGATCGGGCTCGGCGTGTTCCTTGGCGTGGTCGGCGCGCTGTTCGCGCTCATGATCAGCGCCTATGTCATGCGCATGGACTATGCCGACTGGCAGGCCGCTCCAGCCCCAAGGCTGCTGTGGCTCAACACCGCCATGCTGGTGCTGGCGAGCTTGGCGCTGCAAGGCGCGGTGTCTGCCGCGCACAAAGCCCAACTGGACAATCTCCGACTTGCCCTTCTCGCCGGCGCCCTGGCATCGTTGGCGTTCCTGGCTGGGCAATTGCTCGCCTGGCGCGATTTCGCCGCCGAAGGCTATTTCGCGACAGAGAACCCGGCTGCCAGCTTCTTCTATCTCCTGACCGCGATGCACGGCCTTCACATCATCGGCGGATTGGTGGCGCTCGGCCGGGTCAATGTGCGCGCATGGCGAGGCGTCCGATCCGGAAGCCTCGTTCTGTCGACCGAGCTCTGCGCGATATACTGGCACATCCTGCTTGCCGTCTGGCTGGTGCTTTTTTGCGTGGTCATGGGCTGGGCGGATAACGTGATCGACATATGCCGGGGGCTCTTGACCTAGACGGCCGCGCGCCGGGCCGTACCCAAGGAGGCCATACCCAAGGAGGAAATGCTCATGGCCGAAACCACGCTGCAACACGCCGCACCGGTCGCTCCGCGGCCGCCAGGCCTGCGCGGCATCGCGGCCGACTGGTCATCCGACCAGAGGGCGTTCAAGAACGTCTCCTGGGGCAAGGCCATGATGTGGATCTTCCTGCTCAGCGACACTTTCATCTTCGGCTGCTTCCTGTTGTCCTACATGACCGCGCGCATGTCGACGACGGTGCCCTGGCCCAACCCGAGCGAGGTTTTCGCGCTGCACATGTTCGGCCAGGACATTCCGCTGATCCTGATCGCGATCATGACCTTCGTGCTGATCTCGTCGAGCGGCACGATGGCCATGGCGGTCAATTTCGGCTACCGGCACGATCGCAGGAAGACCGCGGCGTTGATGCTGCTCACCGCCGCTCTGGGCGCGACCTTCGTCGGCATGCAGGCTTTCGAGTGGACGAAGCTCATCACCGAGGGCGTGCGGCCCTGGGGAAATCCCTGGGGCGCCGTGCAATTCGGTTCATCTTTCTTCATGATCACCGGGTTCCACGGCACCCATGTGACCATCGGTGTGATCTTCCTGTTGATCACCGCGCGCAAGGTGTGGCGCGGCGACTTCGAAGCCGGCGCGCGCGGGTTCTTCACCAGCCGGCGCGGCCGGTACGAGAGCGTCGAGATCATGGGGCTCTACTGGCACTTCGTCGATCTGGTGTGGGTATTCATCTTCGCATTCTTCTATCTTTGGTGAGGTGGAGCGATGGCACAGGCAGAAGCGCAGGAACGAGGGCTGCAAGGACACGCTCCCTCGCAGGCGGTGGGACACGCGGAAGGCCAGCAGCACCCGATCAGGCTCTATCTCGTCGTCTGGGGCTGGCTGTTCATCCTCAGCGCCGGCTCCTACAGCATCGACTATTTCGGCCTCCAGGGCCATCTCAGATGGGGCCTGATCATCACCTTCATGATGCTCAAGGCCGGGCTGATCGTCGCCGTGTTCATGCACATGGCCTGGGAGCGGCTGGCGCTTGCCTATGCGATCCTGGTGCCGCCGCTGCTGATCCTGGTGTTCGTGTGGATCATGGTTCTCGAGTCCGGTTACACCGAACTGACCCGTGTCCTGTCATTCGGCATGGGGCCATAGACGACTCGTCGGATCGCGTTTCTTCGTTGACAGGAAAAATGACGGGAGGACAATGGTTGCCACGTTCTCAGACGCGTCCCACCTCCAACAGAAAGGCGCCTACGATGACGATCGCAGGGAAACTCCAGGACTATATTGCCGGCAGGGGCATTGCCTACGATACCGTTGCCCACCACCGAACCGCGACCAGCAGCCAGACGGCGCAGGCAGCGCATGTTCCGGGCCGACGACTCGCCAAATCGGTGCTGGTCCATCACGAGATGGGTTATGCGCTGGCGGTGGTTCCGAGCAGCCACCGGGTCGAGTTCAATACGTTGCAGGACGTGGTCGACAGACGGCTTGGCCTCGCTTCCGAAGATGAAATCGGCGAGGTGTTCAGCGACTGCGACATTGGCGCCGTGCCGCCCCTGGGCGCCGCCTATGGCGTGCCGGTCATTCTCGACGAAAGCTTTGGCGCCGAAGACGATGTCTATTTCGAAGCCGGCGATCACAAGACGCTGGTGCATGTCACGGGCGGCGACTTCCGCAATCTGTTGAGGGATGCGCGGGTCGCTCGCTTCAGCCATCCGGCGTGAACCAGGAGCGCCCGTCTCTTTACGGGGTGGGCGCCTCTCCTTCGTCGGATCAGCTCCCTTTGCGTGTTTTTGCCTTGGCTGGGGCAGGGGCTGGCGCCGGTTCGATCAGCTTGCGGTAAAGGTGCCAGGTCGAATGGCCGAGCACGGGCAGCACCACGGCCAGGCCGACGAGCAGCGGCAGCGAGCCGAGACCCAGCGCAACGGCGACGATGAGACCCCACAGCAGCAGCGGCACCGGGTTCGTCATGACCGCTCGCGCCGAAGTCTCGACAGCCGCGTAGGCGCCGATGTCGCGGTCGAGCAGCAGCGGGAAGGCGACGACCGTGGTGCTGAGCACGACAAGGGCAAACAGAAAACCGATGAGGTTGCCCAGAATGATCAGCGTCCAGCCGCGCTGCGTGGTCAGCACATCCGCGATAAAGCTGAAGAACGATGCCGGCGCGGCATCGCCATAGAGGTAGGCATAGAGCGCGCGCGCGGTTACCAGCCAGGCGATGAACAGCACCCCCAGCATGATCCCGAGAGCGGCGATAGCCGGCATGGCGGGCGATTTTCGGACGTCGAAGGCATGTCGCCACGACGCGTCGAGTTGCTGTTCGCGCCGGCGGCTGATCTCGTAGAGGCCAAGCGCGGCGAAGGGGCCTAGAAGCGCGAAGCCGGTCATCAGTGGATAGACGAGCTGAAGCGCGTTGCCGCCGGAGCTCCAGGTGATCAGCACGATGCCGGCAACCGGATAGATCAGGCATAAAAAGACGTAGTGCGAAGGTTTTTCCCAAAAATCGTCAAATCCCCGGCGAAGCGCGTCAAAAACATCCGCAACCCCTATCCGGCGGATAGCGGGATGTTCGAGCTTGCTGCCGGTGCCTGCTGCGTAGACATGGAAATTTGCCATGACCATTCCCTCCAGGATCGGGCCCGGTTCGGTCGCGGTTTTCGGTGCTGCCGTCTGCGTGACTGGCCACGCGAAACCGCGACCTGCACCGCCGGTATCATAGCATTGTTCCCCGGCCTTGTCGCGTTCGGCCGCCCGGTCTGCAACCTAAATACCGTTTGATGCGTTACCGTGCGCGGCATTGAAGCGCGTGGCGTCGAAAAGGGGGCGTGCGACCCGCTAATTTTAGCCTTATGCATGTCGCTGTACCAAAATCGAGGTTACTTTCGGGCGACATGCGCTAGCATCCACGGCGCGGACGGCGCCGATTTGAGGGAGGAGAATGCCATGAGACTGAACGCGGCCCTTCTTGCGATTTCATTTATCGCGACCACCCCGGCCTTTGCAGCGGGCGATGCCGACGCCGGCAAGAAGATCTTCACCAAATGCATGGTCTGCCATGAAGCGACGACCGACAAGGACAAGATCGGTCCATCCTTGCATGGCGTCATCGGCCGAAAGGCAGGTTCTCTGCCGAGCTTCCAGGCAAAATATTCCGACGCGATGAAGAAGGCAGGTGCGGGCGGCCTGGTCTGGGACGAGGCCAATCTCGCTGAATACATCAAGTCGCCGAAGACAAAGGTGCCCGGCAACAAGATGCCCTTCGCCGGGCTCCCGAACGATGCCGACGTCGCCAATGTGATCGCCTACCTGGAAGCCGCCGCCAAGCAGTAGAGGCCGGCGGAACTGGGATGCCTGAGCCTTTGCTGGACTCGGAGGCGGGCGATGCTTGCCGAGGCCGTAGCGAATTCATGCCAGACTGATACGAAAGTTGCCGCACCCGAGGCGATCGGGGCGGACCTTTTCGAAGGGCTTCGCAACACTCCCCAATGCGCCCCGATGTTCCGTTTTTACGCGGGGCAAAGCGCGCGCGCGGCCTCAGACACAATTCAGAAATAAACCAGAAAAACTCCAGAAATCGTTCGGGCGTAGAATTGGCTGGAGAGGGTTTCATCGGCTGCCGCACTGCGGCACTTGTTCGGATTGGCGACAAGCGATGCAAAGGTTCTCGATCAGCTTGATGAGTGCGTTGCTCGGCATTTCGCTCGCTACCAGTCCGGTCGAAGCTGGCGAGGCAAAGGTTGCGGCGACCCGAACCGAGCGCTGCACCAATCTCAGCCGCCAAGTTGACGAAGCCCTCGAAACCCATGCCGCGTCAACGCAGGTCACCGCGGCGAAAGCGCTGCAAAGAAAGGGAAATCGGTTCTGCGCCAACAAGAAGCAGGCACAGGGAATCCGAATGCTCGCAAATGCTGTGAAGCTGCTTGGCGTGACGCCGATCGATCCGGATGCAGTGAAAACCGACCTGCATAGCAAGGAGAAAAAACCATGAACAAGTCCCTTCTCTCCGCCCTCGGTCTCGCCGTTGCGCTGGCTTTGTCGATGCCAGCTCCCGGTACCGCCGCCGCCACCAAGACGACCGCTCCAGCTGCGACCGCAACGACCACCATGACCAAGGCGGCAACGACTGCGAAGCCGCACGCGAAGAACGTTACGACCAAGAAGGCTTGCAAGCCGACGAAGAAGCACAAGTGCCCGGTTAAGCACAAGAGCCCGGTGAAGCACAAGAAGCACACCGCGAAGACCGCGGCATCCAAAAAAGCCTATTAACACCGCTATGCCATGAGAAGGCTGTTCCATCTGCATTCGGTTGGAGCGGCCTTTTCTATGGCGGCCGACGCGGAGCGGCCCATTGGCTCCCCGGCTGCTTCGGGGGACGCCCTTTGCGAGTTGCTCACGGCGCCTCCTGGGCCGATTTGACTGGCTCAGGGGCATTGGATCGTCAGACGCCAAGAAACATCCGGTTCCGTTGAACCTCCCGATTTTGCACTTAGACCGGGATCGTAGTGAACGGTCCGGCGTTGAGAAGCGCTGCCTAGCCTACGGAAAGTCCAATGACTCGCATCGCAACGTTCAACGTGAACGGCGTCAACGGCCGCCTGCCGGTGCTGCTCAAATGGCTGAGTGAAACCACGTACGACATTGTCTGCCTTCAAGAGCTAAAGACATCCGACGACAAGTTCCCTGCTGATGCGATCCTGGACGCGGGTTACGGCGCGATCTGGCACGGGCAGAAGTCTTACAACGGTGTAGCTATCCTAGCTCGAGGGACAAAACCACTAGAACGTCGGCGAGGTCTGCCCGGGGATCCAGACGACACTCACAGCCGCTACATCGAGGCCGAGGTGAATGGGCTTGTTGTGGGTTGTCTCTACCTGCCCAACGGCAACCCGGCGCCAGGTCCAAAATTCGACTACAAGCTCCGCTGGTTCGATCGCCTGATCAGCTACGGCCAGCTGCTAGTCACAGACGGCGCTAGCATTCTCTGCGGCGACTATAACGTCGTTCCAACCGCAATCGACGCCGTGGTGCCCGGACGATGGCTAGGGGACGCGGTGTACTTTCCGGAGAGCAGGCAAGCCTACGCCGAAATGCTGGGGAATGGTTGGATCGATGCCGTCCGGCGCATCCACCCCGAGAAGGGCATCTACACATACTGGAACTTCTCATACCGGGGCGGCTACGATCGAAGTTCCGGCCTCCGAATGGACCACCTGCTCGTGAGCCCTTCCCTTTCGGACAAACTGCGCAATGCCGGGGTGGACGTCGAATTGCGCGCCTGGGAGAAGCCAAGCGACCATGCGCCAGCTTGGATCGAGCTCGATTGAGTACTAAAGCAATTACAGGAATTATGCGTTTGCGTAACGCAAAGAGTTAGAGTGGTCGGGGCTTGGTGGCAGAGACCTCGTCCACTGCGGGGCACCGCCCCTTACTCCCCCGCCGGGCTCTTCACCGGCCGCCGCGCGCGCGTCGCCCGCTTCGCCTTCTTCGCACTCGCCAGTTCATGCATGGCATCGAGCTGCATCTGCTGCATCTCGGCCAGCCGCGTCCATTGGCGCGAGATCAGGTAGTCGAGTTTTTCGTGCAGATGGCGCACTTCGAGCTCGGCCTTGAGGTTGACGCGGTAGTCGTTGAAGGAGCGCAGGCGGTCTTTCACCTCCTGGCGCTTCTGGCTCATCATGATGATCGGCGCCTGGATGGCGGCGATGCAGGAGAGCAGCAGGTTGAGCAGGATGAAGGGGTAGGGATCGAAGGCGCCGGCCATGCCTTCGAACAGGTTGATGCCGATCCACACCAGAAGCACGCTGCCGAACGAGATCAGGAACCACCAGCTGCCGCCGAAGGCGGCCATGCCGTCGGAGACGCGGTCGGCGAACGTCCGGTGCTCCTCGAATTCTTCTTCGCTGTTTTCCGAAATCGTGTCCTGCCGGGCGATCGATTCCACCACCTGCCGGTCGAGCTCGGAGAATTCGCCGTGCTCCTGCTGCAGCAGCTCCTCCATGTAGCGCATGCGGTAGCGGCCGAGTTCCTCGCGGCTGATGCGGGCGCCTTTGGGCAGGTCGGGGTGGTCCGAGTGAATGCGGTCGGCGAGACTCGGGCGCAGCGTGTCGATGCGTACGAGGTCGCGCTTGCGGAATTTACGGCCCGAGATCGCCGACGGCTTTTTCTTCGGCTTCAGCCGCGATGTGCCAGGCCCTGACGGTTCGGAATCCGGCACTTCGGGCGTGTCGAAATGCTCGTCGGAAACGCCGTGCAGATCCGCTTCGGTGGTCGGCGCCTCGAAATATTCGCCACCGCTGTCGTTCTCATTGTCGGCCGACTTCTGCTCGGATGCCTTGGGAACGGTGCTCATGATGGGCTCCTGCTGTCGTGCTTAGTTTAGAATACGCCATCGCGGTGGGGCATATCCACCGTCGGATTCCGCAGCCTATGCCACGTCTTCCGCACGATTGCGTGACAGTCGCAAGACAATAGCCGGCTGCGGGTGCAGCGGAGCAGGATCCGCACCGTGGCGGCGCCCCGAGGTCGCGGCATGGATCCTCGGGTCTGCGCCACATCGCTTCGCTCCTTGCTCCGCCCGTGGATGACGAAGAGATGGGGAGGCTCCCCACCTCACTGCTGTTCGGCGAACATCAGCCTGGTTTTGGTGTCGGCCATGGTGGGCGACAGGCTGCGCTGGATCAGCGCTTCGACATGGTCGTTGCGCTGGCGGGCGCTGTCGGCGCCCATCACTACCACGATCAACTGGCGGCCGTCGGCGTCGTAGGAGGTGACGATGTTGAAGCCGGAGGCCCTGATATAGCCGGTCTTGATGCCGTTGACGCCGCGCACGCGACCGAGCATGTCGTTGTGGCCGCGTACCAGCCTGCCACGGAACATGAAGTCGCTTTCGGAGAAATAGTGGAAGTGCTGCGGGAAGCGTCGCTGCAACGACATGCCGAGCACCGCCATGTCGTGCGCGGTCGTCATCTGGCCGTCGTCGGGCAGGCCCGACGCGTTGCGGAAGGTAGTGCTGCTCATGCCGAGCTGGCGCGCCTTGGAGGTCATCATGGCGGCGAACTGGTCCTCCGAGCCGCCGAGATATTCGCCCACCGCCACCGCCACGTCATTGGCCGATTTGACGACGATGGCGCGGATGGCGGAATCGACGTCGATCGTCTCGCCACGCCGGAAGCGCATCTTGGTCGGCGGCTGCGAGGCGGCGTGGTCGGAAACCGGGATCTGCGTCTCCTTGGTGACGCGGCCGGTGTCCATCGCCTCGAACAGCAGGTAGAGCGTCATCATCTTGGTCAGCGACGCCGGATAGCGCGGCGCCGTCGAATTGACCTCGAACAGCTGCTTGCCGCTCCGTCCATCGACGACGATGGCCGCGTATTTCTGCGGCGGTGCCGGAACGGCCAGCACGCTGTCGGGCGGGGTTATGGTCGAGCAGCCGGCAACCATGGCCGCCAAGGTGAGGGCAGCCAGGATTTTCTGGAGGAGCGGAAAGAGACGCGAAAAGGACAAGGGCTGGACTGTTCTGGCAATGCTGTTGCTGAGATAAGGCGAAGCTAACGTAACGCGGCGGATGCGTCCATTTGGTTAATGCCGGTTAGCCCTGGGAATGTCGAGTGCAGCACGACCTGGTTTCCTCGCCCCTGCCGAAGGCGGGGGAGAGGTGGCCGCGTAGCGGCCGGAGAGGGGGCTTCGTAGGGCGCTAGCCTCGAAAGGAAATCCGCTTCACGTTCGACAATACATCCCTCCACCCTGATGCAAAATGCCTGACGCTGCGCTTGCGCAATCCACACGGAACGGGTTCTGTTCGCACCGTCAGATTCGGGTGAGAGCGCCATGGATACAGTCACGATCAACGCCAAGGGCATCTCGGTTTCGCTCGACCTCACGGTCGGCCACATCGCCGACATGGTCATTGAAAGTAACGGGCGCAAGCTCAGGCCACTGCACCGCGCACCTTGGGTCGACGCCGGCGAGACGCTGCCTCCTGACCTGCCGCAGGGCACCGTCCGGCTCTCCGGCGACTTTCTCTGCGCGCCGTTTTCGCGCAGCGATGTCGAGGAGGCACCGCTGCATGGCTGGCCGGCCAACAGTGCCTGGGATGTGGTCGACAGCGGCGCCACGGATGGCGGATGGCGCGCTGTCTTCCGGCTGCGCCACAAGGTGATGGGTGCCGGCGTCGACAAGATTTTCACGCTGCGCGACGACCATCCCTTCCTCTACCAGGAACATGTGTTTTCCGGTGGGTCCGGCGCGATCTCGGTCGCCCACCACCCGATGACGGCGATGGAAGGCGGCGGCAGGCTGGCGTTCTCGCCGAAGCGGTTTGCCGCCACCCCGGCCGATCCGCTGGAGCCGGACCCCGGGCGCGGCCGCTTCATGCTGGCGTATCCGGCGCGGTCGTCCGACCTCGCGCATTTTCCCGCTGCCGGCGGCGGCACGCTGGATCTCACGAACTACCGCATAGAGCACCGGCGCGAGGATTTCCTCACTCTGGTCGAGGCCGACCATGGCGGCCCGGGCTGGACCGCGCTTGCCCGCCACGCCGAGGACGATCTGGTGCTGGTGCTGAAGAACCCGGCCGAACTGCCGGTCACCATGCTGTGGTTCAGCAATGGCGGGCGCGACTACGCGCCGTGGAGCGGCCGCCATCTCGGTGTGCTCGGCATCGAGGATGGGCGCACGGCGATTGGCCACGCCGCCTCGCTCGGCGACAACTGGCTGAAGCGCGAAGGCGTGGCGACGGCATTCGCGCTTGGCGAGGACCGCGGCGTCTCGTTCCGCCATGTCATCGGCGCGTTACCGCTGTCGGGCGGCGAGCCACCACGGGAGATCACCACGGCGGATGGCCGTCTGCGGTTGGCTGGCGCGGCGGCATCGGAGGTCCCGTTCGACAGCGAATTCCTGCGCATCGGCCTGCCAGCGGCACGCTGAAGGGCAAAGCCGTAAGGATTAATCGCATTCGCCAGCGCTGACTTCCACGCCTGTTCGCTCTAAATCGTGCAAATCGCGGTTTGAAATTTCCAGCGACCGCCGACAAGATGCGTCTGAAATCGTGCGGAAGGAGCCAAAATGTCCGAAATCGCCCACCTCGCCGCCACCATCTTCAAGCGCGCCGGCAAGGCGAAGCGCTTCATCGTCGCCATTGCCGGGCCGCCGGGCGCCGGCAAGTCGGCATTATCGGCAAGTCTGCATGATCTTTTGCCGGAAGGCGCGGTGGAAGTCGTGCCCATGGATGGCTTCCACTATGACGACATCGTGCTCGAGCAGCGCGGCCTGCGCGCGCGGAAGGGCGCGCCCGACACGTTCGACTTCGGCGGCTTCGAGGCGCTTCTGAAGCGCATCCGCGCCGGCGAGCCCGAAATCGCCATACCGGTCTTCGACCGCGGTATGGAATTGTCGCGCGCCGCCGCGGCGATCGTCGGCGCCGAGACCAAGTTCATCCTGGTCGAAGGCAATTACCTGTTGCTCGACGAGGAGCCTTGGTCGCGGCTGGCGCCGCTGTTCGATTTCTCGATCTTCGTCGACGTGCCGCGCAACGAGCTCGAACGCCGCCTGATGGAACGCTGGCACGAGCATGGCCGTTCCGAGGCGGATGCGCGCGCCTGGATCGCCTCCAACGACATGCCCAACATCGAACGCGTGCTGGCACGGCGCCGGGCGGCCGACTTGGTCATTGGTTAACGCGGGTTAATCTCGATCAACCTGTTTAATTTTCGGTATTTTTCGACGGGAACCTTAAGACTTACAAGGCGTTATCCCGATCAGGCAATCATGCCAGAAGAGGGATTCCGTCCGATGGCAACCAAAGCAAAAAAGCCCGCCAGGGGCAAGTCAGCCCAACCGAAAGCGCCGCAATCGACGGCCGGGGCTGGCCCGGCGGTCGCCCAGCGCTCCAAGGATACAAAGGCCTTCGGCAAGGCGCCGCCGAAGAAGGTCGTACCAGGTGGCGCGCCGAAAGTGACCGCGCCAAAAGCGGCTGCCAAGACAGCCCAAGCGAGGAAGCCGGCCGCAGGCGGCTCGAAGGTTCGCACGGCGGCCAACATTGCCGCTGGAGCGGTCGTGGCCACGGCGCGAGGCGTGGCGTCCCTCGCCGCCTCCGTGGTCGGCAAGGGCGGATCCAAGGCGAAAGCAAAGTAGGGCCTTGTCCCCGTGGGGCCGGCGGGGTTCAGCTCCGCGCCGGAATGGTCAGGCCCTTCTGCACTGCCGGCCGCGCCAGACCGCGCTCCAGCCACGCTGCCAGATTGGTGAAATCATCGAAGCCAACCAGATCGCGCGCCTCGTAAAAGCCGATCAGGTTGCGCACCCAGCCGAGCAGCGAGATGTCGGCGATGGTGTAGTCATTGTCCATGATCCACTTGCGGCCCTTCAGCCTGACGTCGAGAACGCCGAGCAGGCGGCGCGATTCGTCGCGGTAACGCTCCAGCGGCCGCTTGTCGGCGATCTCGCGGCCGGCGAATTTGTGGAAGAAACCGACCTGGCCGAACATCGGCCCGACGGAGGCCATCTGGAAGAAGACCCACTGGATCGTTTCGTAGCGCCGTGCTGCATCCGCTGGGATGAGCAGGCCGGTCTTTTCAGCGAGGTAGAGCAGGATGGCGCCGGATTCGAACAGGCCGATCGGCGCGCCGTCAGGGCCGTTGGGATCGATGATCGCCGGAATCTTGCCGTTGGGATTGAGCGACAGGAATTCCGGGGTCCAGCTCTCGTTCTTGCCGATGTTGATCAGATGCGGCTCATAGGGCAGGCCGAGTTCCTCCAGCGCGATCGATATCTTCACTCCGTTCGGCGTCGTTGCCGAATAGAGCTGAATCTGGTCCGGATGCTTCGCTGGCCAACGGGTTGCGATCGGAAAGGCGGACAAGTCGGCCATCGAGAACTCCTGAGCGGGGGGATTTGCGCCAAGCGGCGCGGGGGCGGCGGGTCTGCCAAGAATTAGCTAGGGCTGCGGTCGGATGGGATCAATATGGCGGCGACGCTTTCACCATGCACGGATAGTCAACCGTTCCGGACCGCCTGGGGCAGGTGGTGACCGACCGGGACGGTGGTGACTGCCCGGGGAGGTAGTAACCGCCCGGGAGGTAGTAACCGCCCGGGGCAGGTAGTAACCGCCAGGATTAGATGGCCTTGAAGGCCAGCACCGCATTGGTGCCGCCAAAGGCAAAGCTATTGCTGATGGCGGCGCGCACCTTGCGCTCGCGCGCGACATTCGGCGTCACGTCAAGATCGCAGTCGGGATCGGCCTCGCGGTAATTTGCCGTCGGCGGCACAACGCCTTCGCGGATCGCCATGACGCAGGCGATCATCTCCAGCCCGCCCGAGGCGCCGAGGCAATGCGCATGCATCGACTTGGTCGAGGAGACGGAGAGCGCCCGCGCATGGTCGCCGAAGACGCGCTTGATCGCGGTGGTCTCGATCTGGTCGTTGGCCTTGGTGCCGGTGCCGTGCGCGTTGAGGTAGTCGACATCCTCGGGATTGAGCCCGGCATCGGCCAGGCAGAAGCGCATCGCCGCTTCCGGTCCCTCGACGGTAGGCGCGACTATGTCCGAGGCATCGGCCGAAAGGCCGGCGCCGGCGATCTCGGCCAAAATGGTGGCGCCGCGCGCCATCGCATGGTCGTAGCTTTCCAGAACCGCCATGCCGGCACCCTCGCCCAGCACCAGGCCCTGGCGGTCGGCAGAAAATGGCCTGCACGTGTCGGGCGACAACACACGCAGTGCCTCCCAGCCCTTCAGCACGCCCCACACCAGCGGCGCCTCGGTGCCGCCGGCCACCATGACGTCGGCGCGGCCGAGCCTGATCTGGTCGACCGCCGATGCGATGGCATGATTGGCCGACGAACAGGCCGACGTGACGCCGAACACCGGTCCGCGCAAACCCAGATGCATGCTGATCTGGCCGGAGGCGGCGCCCGGCATGACCCTGGGAACCGTGAAGATGCCGGCGCGATTCTTGCCCTCGATCAGGATGGCGCGATAGTTCTCCTCGACCGTCTCGAACCCGCAGACGCCAACACCGACAATGGTTCCCATCCGATAGGTATTGTCCGCATGCGGGACCAATCCGGACTGCCGCATGGCTTCTTTCGCCGCGATCACCGCCAGCAGGCTGAAGCGATCCATCGACACCAGTTGCTTGCGCTCGATGCCGTGATCCGGCAGCGCCTTGATCTCGCAGCCTGTCTTGACCTTCAGGTCGTGCAGGAAGGGATTGTCGATCGGGCCGATCGCCGACCGGCCGGCCCGCATCTCGGCCCAGATTGCCTGCGCATCGGTGCCCAATCCGCACAGCCCACCGATGCCGGTAATGACGACACGCTTCAGCATTCGGTCAGGCTTTTTTCGCGATCAGCGCGCGAACGGCCTCGACCATGTCGCCGACATTCTTCAGATTGCTCCAGGCATCGACCGTGTTCATCTCGATCTCGATGCCATATTGCTCCTCGAGGTCGAAGATGATCTCGGTCAGCTCCAGCGAATGAATGCCCAGCGCCGTCAATTCGGTCGTGGTGGTGATTTCCTCGCCGCCAGGCTCGGCATGGGCCTTGATCTTTTCGATGATGTCCGTTGCCAGCTGGTCAGCCATTCGGTTTCTTCCCCACTTGTCGTTTCCGACGCTGAACAGCGCCTTCTTGTCCTCGATATCAGGCCGCGATCTTCGCCTTCTACCCCCGCCAAGCGTCGCCTGACCGTACCAAGGTGGTTCCCTCTATAGAAACGGAAACGCCATCAAGCAACAAGCTATATGTCGACAAAAGCGCCACAGTGCTTAACCTGACGGCGTGGATACGATCGAAAATACGAAGTTCTCGGGCCAGCTGGCCCAGCGCGCGGCGGGCAAGGCGCAGCTTGGTTGCGCCTGCATCGACGGACGCACGCGGCTGCGGCGCCTCTATCAGGACGGCTCCGCCAAGATAAGGCTGCCGGCCGTTTCGGCCGGACCGCTGGAGGCCGTCCTGATCAATACCGCCGGCGGGCTGACCGGCGGCGACCGCCTCGGCTGGGATGTCGACGTCGGCGCGGATGCCAGCGCCACGATAACGACCCAGGCCTGCGAAAAGATCTATCGTGCCGCGTCGGACCATGCCGAAGTGCGGGTCAAGCTGACCGTCGGTCAGAACGGCAGCATCGCCTGGCTGCCGCAGGAAACCATTGTCTTCGACCGCGCCGCGTTTGTCCGTACGTTGGATGTCGAACTTGCCGTGGGGGCCGAGGCGCTGGTGCTGGAAGCGGCCGTCTTCGGCCGCCTGGCCATGGGCGAACGTGCCGCACAGGGCACTTTTCGCGACCGCTGGCGTATCCGCAGGGAAGGAATTCTCATTCATGCCGAGGATTTCCGCATCGGCCCCGATATCGCCGACACTCTGGCCCGTCCGGCGACATCAGGCGGCGCGATCGCCGTGGCTACGCTGCTGCTGGTGTCGCCGCGCGCGGAAGCCTTGCTCGACCCGGTTCGGGAGATCATTGGCGACGGGGGCGGCGCCAGCGTCTGGACAGTGAAGACATCTGGCAAGCTTCTTGCGAGGCTTTACGCCGGGGACGGCTACCACCTGCGCCAGCGGCTGGTCCCGCTCGTCGAATTGCTCAACGGAAGGGCGGGGTTGCCCAAATTATGGTCACTGTGACTGTGGCCGCATCATTTCAGGAAGACGCATGAACCTGACGCCAAGGGAAAAGGACAAGCTGCTGATCGCCATGGCGGCGATCGTGGCGCGCAAGCGGCTCGAGCGCGGCGTCAAGCTCAACCATCCAGAAGCCATCGCGCTGATCACCGATTTCGTTGTCGAGGGCGCCCGCGATGGCCGCCCGGTCGCCGAGCTGATGGAGGCCGGCGCCCATGTCGTCAGCCGCGCGCAGGTCATGGAAGGCATCGCCGAGATGATCCATGACGTGCAGGTGGAAGCGACATTCCCCGACGGCACCAAGCTGGTGACCGTGCACGAACCCATCCGGTGAGGAGAGAAAATGCTGGAGCTGCGCCCGAACTGCGAATGCTGCGACAAGGATCTGCCGCCGGAGGCGAAGGATGCGCTGGTCTGCACCTTCGAGTGCACCTTCTGCGCCGGCTGTGTCGAAAACGTGCTTGGCGGCGTCTGCCCAAACTGCGGTGGCAATTTTACAGCCCGGCCGATTCGCCCCGCCGCGATGCTGAAGAAATATCCGGCTTCGACCAAACGCGTGCTCAAGGCCGAGGGCTGCGGCCCCCGCAAGGCCGCCTGACACCGCAAAACGAAAGGCAAGTAAAATGATCCCTGTCAAACGCCTGTGCCTCTCGGCGATCCTGCTCGTGGCGGCCGCCATGCCTGCCTACGCCCATGTCGGCATTGGCACGACATCCTCCTTCATGGCCGGCTTCACGCATCCGCTGTCCGGCCTCGACCATATGACGGTGATGCTCGCTGTCGGTCTGTGGGCGGCCCTCAAGGGCGGCAAGGCGATCTGGGCCTGGCCTGCGGCGTTCGTCGCCGTCATGCTGGGTGGCGCGGCCCTTGGTATGGCTCATACGCCGTTGCCGTTCGTCGAGCCGGGCATACTGGCCTCCGTCGTGGCGGTTGGACTGCTGGTGGCGTTGGCGGTCGATCTGCCCGTTTCGGCCGGTGTCGCCATCATCGGTCTGTTCGCGCTGTTTCACGGCCACGCCCATGGCACGGAAGTGCCGGAAAATGCCGGCGGGCTCGAATATATGACCGGCTTTGCCATCGCCACCGTGCTGCTCCATGCCATCGGCATCGCCGCTGGTCTGAGCCTCGGCCTGAGGTTCCGTGGTGTGGCCCGTATCGCGGGTGCCGCCTGCGCGGCGATCGGCGTCGGCCTCGCCTTCGGCGTCGTGTGAGGTCCCATGATCCCCGGCGAAATCATCCCTGCTCGAGGCGACATCGAACTCAACAAGGGTCTGCCGACCGTCACCCTGAAAGTCGCCAACAGTGGCGACCGCCCGGTCCAGGTCGGCAGCCACTACCATTTCTTCGAAACCAACGAGGCGCTGAAGTTCGACCGCGAGCGCGCGCGCGGCATGCGCCTCGACATCGCCGCCGGCACCGCCACGCGCTTCGAACCGGGGCAGGAACGCGACGTCACGCTGGTGCCGCTCGGCGGCAAGCGCGAGGTCTATGGATTTCAGCAGAAGGTGATGGGCAAGCTGTGAGGGCGTCTCATGCCTGGTGCGCAAGGCCGGCCAACGGCTTCGGGGCAACCCTGAAAGCAAACGATGCCTTCGGCTCAGCCAGACGGTTTGGCGGCCGCATAGATGACGATCTTTCCGGGATCGTCGAACTCGACGGCGAGAACGTCCTCGGCAAGCACGCGCCGAGACTCGATGGCATTGTAGAGCAGGGCGTTGGCCTCGATCTCCTTGCGCAGTTCGGTAACATCGTCCTGATGCTGCCGGACCTTGTTCTCGATGGCCGGCGGCGGGCCGCCCTCGCTGCGCGCCGCGTCGGTCAGGAACACGATATCGACCTTGTCGAGCTTGGATGTCTTGCGCACCGTGCTGATATTTTCACGCGTGCGGTCGATCGCCGAATTGACCTTTCCGATCTCGGCGGTCGTCTTGGCCTCTTCCTGGTTGACTTGCGAGCCGACGATGCGGTCGACGGTCTCCGGACTTTGAAGGCCCTGCGCGTTCAGCGCCGCCGGGGGGAGACTCACCACCAGAAACGCAGCCCCGGCAACGGCGTGCAGCCAACGGACATCGGGCAAGTTGGTGTCGGTCATCGTCCACTTTCGCGGTTTGTTTCGACGCTCAGGAAACGAAACGACTCCGGCTCTGCCACGGTTCCTGTCACGATTCGGCGGGCGGACCGGATACCGGCCCGCCACGCCGGGTCTTTAACTCGCTTTCTTGGTGATCAGGGTCAGCGCGCCATTCGGCTCCATGCTGGCCGCGACCACTTGAGCCGAGGTCATTCCCTTGGCCTGGAGAGCGGATTTCACCTTGGGGGTGGCGTCGATCGAACTGCGCAGTTTCTGCAGGCCTGCGTCGCCACGCTGCGCGATCACCTGGTTGACCTGCGTCTGCGTGTCCTTCGGCAACTCGCTGATGTCGATGACGTTGACGCTCTGGATCGCCGGCGCGGCCTGCTGACCGCCAGGGGCGGCTGGAGCCGGCGCGGTTGGAGCGGGCTGTTGGGCGGGCTGCTGCTGGGCACTGGCGGCACCAACCAGCATCAGGGTGGCGGCAGCTGCAAGAACTATCGTTTTGCGCATGGATTTTCCTTCCATCGATTTGGCAAACGGTCGTTTTGGGGTGGCGCCCCAACCTCAACCGCCAAATGGGTTCAGAAGGTGTCGCCGAGCGGGTCATTGCGTGACTATTGGATGGCGACAATGTGCAGCTCGGCTTCGATCACACCGCATTTCGGGAGCAATCGCTGATGGCCAGACTAACCCGTGCCGCCTACGCCCAGATGTATGGCCCGACGGTCGGTGACAGAGTGCGGCTTGCCGACACCGAGCTGATCATCGAGGTCGAGAAGGATTTCACCATTCATGGCGAGGAGGTGAAATTCGGCGGCGGCAAGGTCATTCGCGACGGCATGGGCCAGAGCCAGGTTTCCCGTGCCCAAGGCGCGGTCGACACCGTCATCACCAACGCGCTGGTGATCGATGCCAGCGCCGGCATCTTCAAGGCCGATATCGGCCTCAGGGATGGCCGCATCGCGGCAATAGGCAAGGCCGGCAATCCCGATACGCAGGGTGGCGTCACCATCATCATCGGTCCCGGCACGGAAATCATCGCCGGCGAGGGCAAGATCCTCACCGCCGGTGGCTTCGACGCGCATATCCACTTCATCTGCCCGCAGCAGATCGAGGAGGCGCTGATGTCGGGCATCACCACCATGCTCGGCGGCGGCACCGGCCCGGCGCATGGCACGCTGGCCACCACCTGCACGCCGGGGCCATGGCACATGGCGCGCATGATCCAGTCCTTCGACGCCTTCCCGATGAATATCGGCCTGTCGGGCAAGGGCAACGCCTCTCTGCCTGCAGCACTCGAAGAGATGGTGCTGGGCGGCGCTTGCTCGCTCAAGCTCCACGAGGACTGGGGCACGACGCCGGCGGCGATCGACTGCTGCCTGTCGGTCGCCGACGACTACGACGTGCAGGTCATGATCCACACCGATACGCTGAACGAGAGCGGCTTTGTCGAGAATACGGTGGCGGCCATCAAGGGCCGTACCATCCACGCCTTCCACACCGAGGGCGCCGGCGGCGGTCATGCGCCAGATATCATCAAGGTCTGCGGCCTGCCCAACGTCATCCCGTCCTCGACCAACCCGACTCGGCCCTATACCGTCAACACGCTGGCCGAGCATCTCGACATGCTGATGGTCTGCCATCATCTGTCGCCGTCGATCCCCGAGGACATCGCCTTTGCCGAAAGCCGTATCCGCAAGGAAACCATCGCCGCCGAAGACATCCTGCACGACATCGGCGCTTTCTCGATCATCTCGTCCGACTCGCAGGCCATGGGTCGCGTCGGCGAGGTGGCGATCCGCACCTGGCAGACCGCCGACAAGATGAAGCGCCAGCGCGGGTCGTTGCCGCAGGAGACCGGCGACAACGACAATTTCCGCGTCCGCCGCTATATCGCCAAATACACCATCAATCCGGCCATCGCGCACGGGCTGTCGAAGGAGATCGGCTCGATCGCGGTCGGCAAACGCGCCGACCTGGTGCTGTGGAATCCGGCCTTCTTCGGCGTCAAGCCGGATATGGTGCTGATCGGCGGCATGATCGCCGCCGCCCCGATGGGCGATCCCAACGCCTCGATCCCGACGCCGCAGCCGATGCACTACCGGCCGATGTTCGGCGCCTATGGCAAAGCCCGGACCAACTCGTCCGTGACTTTCGTTTCGAAGGCCGCGCTCGAATCGGGTTTGCACGGCAGGCTCGGCGTCGACAAGCAATTCGTCGCCGTCGAAAACACGCGCGGCGGCATCGGCAAGCACTCGATGGTGCTCAACGACGCCACGCCGCATATCGAGGTCGATCCGGAAACCTACGAGGTACGCGCCGACGGCGAACTCTTGACCTGCGAGCCGGCGACCGTGCTGCCGATGGCGCAGCGGTATTTTCTGTTTTGATAGGATTGTCGCGAGCCATGGCCTTCGTTAAATGCGGCGGTGAGTAGGTTGTGCGGGGCTGTCCGAATAGGCCCACTCGTTCTTCGCGGACTTGGAAATCGTACACTTTGGGAGCAATATGTCCTCAATGAACAAGATATTCCGCAAACAGCAATTGACGCCCTACGAGGCCGACTATGCTCAGTGGTGCGCCGAGCAGGGCGCGCTGCTGCGCGAAGGTCGTCTTTCCGACATCGATCGTGAGAATGTTGCTGAGGAGATCGAGAGCTTGGGGCGGAGCGACAAAAGGGAAATTGCGAGCAGGCTCGGCACTTTGGTCCTTCACTTGCTGAAATGGGAGTTTCAGCCTGAGCAGCGCAAAACGGGCTGGTTGCTGACAATTCGGGAGCAACGGCTTCGGATTGCGGGACTGCTTGATGAGAGTCCGAGCCTCAGAACATATCCTGCGCAGGTGCTCGATCGAGAGTTCAAGATAGCAAGATTGAAGGCACAGGACGAAACAGGCCTGAGAGATCGGGATTTCCCTGTCGATTGCCCCTATGGGATCAAGGAAATTTTAGACGATGACTATTTCCCAGGATCACCGTGGTCTTCGGACAACCTTATGCGAGAATAGACAGATAGTGGTTCTGACGGACGTTCCATCCCCTGGCGAGCGGCCGTCATGGCCACCGAAATAGCCTCCGCCCACGATATCTTTCCGCATATCCGCATCGTCATGGGCATGGTGATCGGGCTTGGTGTCGCCCGCCTGCTGTCGGGGGTGGCGCGCATCGTCCAGCATCCTGGCCAGTACCGGCTCTATCCCGTGCATCTGGCCTGGGTCGCCTCGGTGCTGTTGATGCTGGTGCATTTCTGGTGGTGGGAGTTCGGCCTCTACGCCATCGAAACGTGGACCTTCGGCAAATATCTTTTCATCATTTTCTACGCCATCACGCTGTTCCTGCTCTGCGCGATGCTGTTTCCGGACTCGATGCTCGACTACACCAGCTACGAGGATTTCTTCTATTCGCGCCGCGCCTGGTTCTTCGGACTGCTGGCGGCGACCTATCTGCTCGATATCATCGACACGCTGTTGAAAGGTCCTGAGCATTTCGCCCGCTTCGGCAACGAATATCTGTTCCGCACGCCGGTCTTCGTTGCGTTTTGCATCGCCGCGATCGTGGTGCGCGACCGCCGCTTCCACATCGCCTTCGTCGCGGCCGCGCTGATCTACCAGATATCGTTCATCCTGCGGCTCTTCGACACGATCGTATGAGATCGGCCGATGATCTAGAGTTCCGGGGAAAGGCAGGTTCAATGATGTACAAGGCCGTCGGATCGCGCGGATCCCGGGTCAGTCGCGTCCTCTGGATGCTGGAGGAGCTCGGGCAGCCCTATGAATTCGTCGAGGTCAAGCTGCGCTCGCCGGAAGCCTATGCGCTCAATCCGTCGGGCAAGGTGCCGATCCTCATCGACGGCGAGCTGACGGTGACGGATTCGGCCGCGATCTGTGTCTATCTCGCCGACAAGCACCCCGACAAAGGCCTGGGCGCCAATCCTGGGATCGCCGGCCGTGCCGAGATGGATTCCTGGATGCACTTCGCACAGTCGGAGTTCGAGGCGCCGCTGTGGAACAAATTGCGCCACCGCTTCCTCTTGCCCAGGGAAGTGCGGGTCGATGTCGGCCCTGCCGCGGCCTTTGATTTTGCGTCGGAGGTCAAGGCGCTGGAGCGCAGGCTTGGCGACAAAACGTTTGCACTCGGCGACCGGTTCTCGGCCGTCGATGTGCTGCTTGGCGACATGGGCGGCTGGGCGCGTGCCGGCCGGTTCGCGATCGACTCCGACCGCGTCAACGCCTATTTCGACCGCGTGTTGTCGAGGCCTGCCCGTGCGCGGGCGCAAGCCAATGCATCGGCCCGAAAGTCGGAATCGATTTTTGGAAAGCACGATGCATAGATTCAAAGTATTAGAGCGTCCTTTGCGCGTCCAAGAGGACGCGCGGCGCTCTAAGGAGGCTCCATGAAATGAAGCTCAACATCAACACCGACTTCACCAAATTTCCACGCGCCGTCTCGGTGCTGCCCGCCGGCACGGCCGCGACCGTCGCGCCAACCAGTCGTGCGGTTCTTGCCCATGATGAGCGGCATCTGCGCCGCCGCGCCATCGAACTTGCCGACGGCAGCAAGGTGCTCGTCGACCTGCCCGAACCTGTCGCCCTCAACGACGGCGACCGGCTCGTGCTGGAGGATGGCGGCCATATCGAGATCATCGCTGCGCCCGAAGAGGTCTATGACATCCGCGCCCGCGACGCCGTACATCTGACCGAGCTCGCCTGGCATATCGGCAACCGCCATCTCGCCGCCGGCATCGAGGCGCACCGCATCCTCATCCTGCGCGACCACGTCATCAAGGCGATGCTGGAGGGGCTCGGAGCCACGGTGCGCGACGTCTCGGAACCGTTCAAACCGGTGCGCGGCGCCTATTCAGGAGGGCACGATCATGGCCGTGCGCACAGCCATGCCGAAGCGCACAGCCATGGCCACGGCGAATCCCATTCGCACAGCCACGCGCATTCGCATCACGATCATCATCATGACTGACCAGCCCTCCGGCATCGCCCTGCTGCGGCTGATGGCATGGCTGTCGCCGGCCTTCCCGGTCGGCGGCTTCGCCTATAGCCATGGCCTGGAGCGCGCGGTGCATGACGGACTGGTGAGCGACGGCGATAGCCTTGCTTCCTGGCTGGAGACGCTGGTCGAGATGGGTTCGGGCTGGAACGATGCCGTGCTGTTCGCAGAGGGCTGGCGCCGCGCCCGCGAAGGCGGCGATCTGACCGAAGTCGCAGCACTGGCTGAGGCTTTGGCCGGCTCGCGCGAACGCCACACCGAGACCATGCTGCAAGGTGCGGCCTTCCTCAAAGCGGCCGGCGCCTGGCCCAATGCCGCGCTGGAGCGCTTGCCGGCCGAATGCGCCTATTGCGTCGCTGTCGGCACTGTCGCCGGCGGCAATGGCATTGCGTTGCGGGACGCGCTGTCCGCCTTCCTGCAGGCCTTCTTCTCCAACCTCGTCCAGGCTGCGATCCGGCTCGGCGTGATCGGCCAGAACGAGGCCACGACGCTGCTGGCCGGCTTCGAGCCACTGGCGCTCTCGACCGCTGCCCGCGCATCCCGCTCGACACCGGACGATCTCGGCGGCTGCGCCTTCGTCTCCGACATCATGGCGATGAAGCACGAAACCCAGTATTCGCGATTGTTCCGTTCATGATCCTCCTCGCCTTCATCCTCTCATTCGTCCTGCTGCTGATCACGGCGCTGCATGTCTATTGGGGCATCGGCGGCATCTGGCCGGGCAGGGATGCCGCATCCTGCGCCCACGCCGTCGTCGGCTTTCGCGGCGTCGACGAAATGCCGACGCCGTTCGCCAGCTTCGCCGTTGCCGCTTGCCTTGGCCTGGCAACGCTCTGGCCGCTGGCGCTCATCGGTTTCTTTGCCTCGCCCTTTCCAAAGGAGGGGCTTGCCGCCACGTCGATGCTGATCGGTCTGGTGTTCCTGGGGCGCGGCATCGCCGGTTTCACGCCCCGGTGGCGGCGGCTGGCTCCGCAACAGCCTTTCGCGCGGCTCGATACCATTCTCTATTCGCCGCTGTGCCTGCTGATCGGGCTTAGTTTCGCGGTCCTCGCCATCACGGAGTTTCCGGCATGACACAAGCTAACGGTCCTCTTCGCATCGGCATTGGCGGCCCCGTGGGTTCCGGCAAGACGACGCTCACCGAAAAACTCTGCAAGGCGCTGCGCGACGAGTTCTCCATCGCCGTCGTCACCAACGACATCTACACCCGGGAAGACGCCATGATGCTGGCCCGGCTGCAGGCGCTGCCGGAGGACCGCATCGTCGGCGTCGAGACCGGCGGCTGCCCGCACACGGCCATCCGCGAGGACGCCTCGATCAATTTGCAGGCTATCGCGGAGCTGAACCGGAAGTTCCCCGATCTCGACATCATCTTCATCGAATCCGGCGGCGACAACCTGGCCGCCACCTTCTCGCCGGACCTTGCCGACCTGACGCTCTATGTCATCTCGGTCTGCCAGGGCGAAGAGATCCCGCGCAAAGGCGGCCCGGCGATCACGCGTTCCGATTTCCTCATCATCAACAAGAGCGACCTTGCGCCCTATGTGAACGTCAATCTCGACATCATGGAGAGCGATGCCGGCCGCATGCGCGGCAAACGGCCGTTCGGCTTCACTGATCTTTCGCGCGGCAAGGGCCTCCAGGAGGTCATCGATTTCATCGTCGAGCACGGCGGATTGCGGACCGTGGGCGCCGCAAGCACGGCGGCATAGCTGGCCTTCTGCACCAAGCGAAAGCGGTTGCGGGCACCAGCGGAGCGCGGCATTCTTGCCGAAACCGGAGGACTTTTAAGATGAGTATTGCCCGCCTGCAGAAGGAAACGCTGACCAACCTGCCCTTCTACGAAGAGCGCGTCGATCTCGCCTGCGCCTTCCGTTGGACGGCGCGGCTCAACATGCACGAGGCGGTGGCCAATCATTTTTCGCTGGCGGTCAATGATGACGGCACCAGGTTCCTGATGAACCCGAACCAGGTGCATTTCTCACGCATCAAGGCCAGCGACCTGATCGAAATCGACGCCAACGATCCCGACACGCTGTCAGGCCCCAATGCACCCGACCCGACGGCATGGGGCCTGCATGGCGCCGTCCATCGCAATGTGCCGCACGCGCGCTGCGTCATGCATGTCCATTCGATTCACGCCACCGTGCTGGCCTCGCTTGCCGACTCGACTCTGCCGCCGATCGACCAGAATTCGGCGATGTTCTTCAACCGTCACGTCGTCGACGCGCATTATGGCGGGCTGGCCTTCGAGGAAGAGGGCGAGCGCTGCTCGCAGCTTCTCGCCGACCCCAAGGTCAAGGTAATGGTCATGGGCAACCATGGCGTGCTGGTCGTCGGCGACACCGTCGCCGACGCCTTCAACCGCATGTTCTATTTCGAGCGCGCCGCCGAGACCTACATCAAGGCGCTGTGGACCGGCCGGCCGTTGCGCACGCTCTCCGACGCGATCGCCGAGAAGGCGGCGAGCGAGATGGACGATTATCCAGGCCAAGCCGAACGTCATCTCGCCGAGTTGAAGGCGATCCTCGACGAACAGGAGCCGGCGTACCGGAACTGAGGGCTACAGTCCGAGTTGAGCCCGCAATTCCGCGGCGCTGTTGATGACGATGGCGCCGGGCGGTCCTTCCATCGGCTTTTCAGGCCAGAAGATGGTCTTCATCCCCGCTGCCAGCCCCGCCATGGCGCCCGGCCAGCTGTCGTCGACCGCGACGGCGTGCGCGGGATCGACGTCGGCCAGATAGGCGGCGCGCAGGAAAGGCTCGGCGTGCGGCTTGCCTTCCCGCACGTCGTTGCGGCTGATCGTCTTCATGCCGGGATAGGTGAGGCCGACCATGCGCAGGTTGGCGTCGACGATCATCCGGTCCGAATTGGAGACCACCGCCTGCTGAATGCCGAGCGCGCGCAACTCATTGAAGACCTCGATCGCGCCCGGGCGCGGCTTCAATCCTTCGACCAACGGCAGGTAATGCTCATATTTGTGAACGATCCATTCGTCGAAGGGCAGTTGCAGCCCGAACTCGCCGCGCATCATTGCGTAGACCGGCCAGGCGGCGACGCCGAGCACACGCTCGTGCAGATCGTCAGGCGGCGTGAGGCCGGCATTGCGCATCGCTGCAATGAGGGCCGCCGCGTGCAGCGGTTCGCTGTCGACCAGCGTGCCGTCCATGTCCCAGAAAACCGCCTTCGGTGTCATGCAGCGCTCCTTTTTGCGATCCCTTAAAGGGTTTGCGGCGGGAGATAAACCTTTGGCGGGCATGGAACATGCTTTCTGGTGGAAACGGAACCGGCCGCGCCTGCTCCCGCCTGATGTTGCCGGAGAAAACCTCCGCTGTATCGGCGCAAGCATTTGCTCTCAAGATTGACAATTGCGCAGGCAGCCATTCCCTGCGAAAGTGATACGGACCGCCCGATGATCGGCGGGTTCGGGAGGCAGGACGTGAATACCCGGCAGGATGGCGGCAGCAATAGGCTGGACGACGCGGCGCGCGCCGGCTGGCTCTATTATGTTGCCGGCAACACACAGGACCAGATCGCCGCCACGCTCGGCATATCGAGGCAGACGGCGCAGCGGCTGGTGTCGCTGGCGGTGTCGGAAGGCTTGATCAAGGTCCGCGTCGATCATCCGATAGCCAACTGCCTCGACCTTGCCGCGCGGCTGAAATCGCGCTTTGCGCTCGATCTTGTCGAGGTGGTGCCGAGCGACCCCAATTCATCCTCCACCACCATCGGCATCGCCGAAGCGGCGGCCGCCGAGATCGAGCGGCGGCTGCGATCGCCGACGCCGATCGTCATGGGCATCGGCACCGGACGCACGCTGAAGGCGGCGATCGAACAATTGCCGCCGATGGAATGCCCGCAGCACAAGGTGGTGTCCTTGACCGGCAACATCTCGCCGGACGGTTCGGCCGCCTTCTACAACGTCATTTTCACCATGGCCGACAGGGTCAAGGCGCGATCCTTCCCGATGCCGCTGCCGGTCATCGCATCCTCGCCGCAGGAGCGCGAAATGCTGCTCAACCAGCCGATGATCCAGCCGACGCTGGCGCTTGCCGCCGAGGCCGATGTCACCTTCATCGGTATCGGCGACCTTGGCCCGAAGGCGCCGCTCTACGAGGATGGCTTCATTTCCGAAAGCGAGCTGAAAGCCTTGCAGAAAGCCGGCGGCGTCGCCGAAATCGTCGGCTGGGTGTTCGATCGCGAAGGCCGCATGATCGAAGGCATCACCAATGACCGGGTGTCGTCGGCGGCGCTGCCGTCGCGTGAGAAGTCGCTGGTCATCGCGCTTGCCATGGGCGAGCGCAAGCTGCCCGGCATCCTGGCGGCCGTCAACCGCCGGCTGGTCAACGGGCTCATCACCGACGAGCGCACCGCGGCCGCCCTGCTGGCCAGCATTTGACGGCTTGGCGATAAAGCCGGCAAGGCTATTGGTGCTGGCCGAAAGGGTCGTTGCCGTCGAGAAAACCGAGGTCGCGCTGCAGATGCGGCGACAGGTCCCTGATGTCGAGATGCGCCCTTTTTCTGGGCGCGAACCAGCTAAATCCGTCCGCGAGCCACGAAATCCAGCGATGATCGGGAGCGGGAGTGCATTTTTGCTGCGCCATGGTCATGATCGTCAACCTTCGTTATCCTGAACCCGAATGACGGGTTGAGCATCAATGTCGGCCTTGCCGGCCGCCTTTGCCAATCGAACGTCGATAACGACCCATAAGGAGGCTTTATGCCTGACCTCAGCGCGCCGCAGGTTTCGCAACTGCCTCCTTTGCAGGCGATCCGGGTGTTCGAGGCGGTGGCTCGGCATCTTTCCTTCACCAAGGCCGCCGGTGAACTCGCCATGACGCAAGCGGCGGTCAGCTATCAGATCAAGGTGCTGGAGGAGCGTGTCGGCGCACCGCTGTTCCTGCGCCGACCGCGACAGATCGAGTTGACCGAAGCCGGCCAACGCTTGGCGCCGGCTGTCAGCGAGGCCTTTGCCATTCTTAGCCAGGCCTATGCCGCCGCGCGCGGCGGCGCGGACGGGTTGTTGTGTATCACCACGGTGCTGACCTTTGCCTCCAACTGGCTGGCGCACCATCTCGGCGCGTTCCAGATCGCACATCCGTCGCTTGCCGTGCGGCTCGAGACGTCGAGCCGGCTAACGGATTTCGCCCGCGAGGATGTCGACCTCGCCATCCGCTCCGGCGGCGGCAAATGGCCGGGGCTGGAAGCCCACAAACTGCTCGATGCCGATTTCACGCCGATGCTGAGCCCGAAGCTCGCGGCGAGCATCGGCGGCATCAACGAACCGGCCGATCTGCTCAAGCTGCCGATCCTCGATCCCAGCGATATCTGGTGGACGCAATGGTTCGAGGCCGCCGGCGTGCACAGCCACGATCTTGCCAAGCGTCCCGGCAGCAGCATGGGCGCGCAGGCCTATGAAGCCAACGCGGCCATATCGGGCCATGGCGTGGCGATCCTGACCAGGGCGCTGTTCAAGGCCGAACTCGCCGACGGCCGGCTGATCCAGCCGTTCGATCTGGTCGGCGACGACGGGCACGCCTACTGGCTGGTCTACCCCGAGGCACGCCGCAACGTGCCCAAGATCCGCGCCTTCCGCGACTGGCTGCTGGCCGAGATCGCCTGCTGACCGGCAGACAATCAGACCAAGACCGGCCAAGAAAACCACATATCGTTTGAGAGGCTTTGGGCGCCGTCGCCTGGACTCCAGGTGGCGGCAATCCGAGCCCTGTCGCCAACCCTCATCGCCATTTTGCCGATCGCGTGCTGCGCTGCAGCAACGATTCCGGCTTGACATAATTAAGACTAAGTGAGTAATTGCTCACAGCCAAGGCAAATGCTCATCTTGGTTCATGGGAGGAATTTGATGAAACTTCGCACGCTCACCCTGGGCTTGTTGTCCGCCAGCGCGCTTGCGTTCGCCGCACACGCCGAATCCATCACCATCGCCACCGTCAACAATGGCGATATGGTCCGCATGCAGAAGCTGACCGACGACTTCACCAAGGCCAACCCCGACATCCAGCTCAACTGGGTCACGCTCGAAGAGAACGTGCTGCGCGAGCGCGTCACCACCGACATCGCCACCAAGGGCGGCCAGTATGACGTGATGACCATCGGCACCTACGAGGTTCCGATCTGGGCCAAGCAGAGCTGGCTCTTGCCGCTCGACAAGCTCGGCGCCGACTACGACGTCAAGGACATCATCCCGGCCATCGCCGGCGGCCTATCGGTCGACGGCAAGCTCTATGCCGCGCCCTTCTACGGCGAAAGCTCCTTCGTCATGTACCGCAAGGACCTGATGGAGAAGGCTGGGCTCAAGATGCCCGACGCGCCGACCTGGGACTTCATCAAGCAGGCCGCCGACAAGATGACCGACCGCGCCAATGGCGTGAACGGCGTCTGCTTGCGCGGCAAGGCCGGCTGGGGCGAGAACATGGCCTTCCTGACCGCCATGTCGAACTCGTTCGGCGCTCGCTGGTTCGACATGGACTGGAAGCCGCAGTTCGACCAGCCCGAGTGGAAGAACACCCTGCAATTCTATGTCGACCTGATGAAGGCCGATGGCCCCGAGGGTGCGTCCTCCAACGGCTTCAACGAAAACCTGGCGCTCTTCCAGCAGGGCAAGTGCGGCATGTGGATCGACGCCACCGTCGCGGCGTCCTTCGTCTCCGACCCGAAGAACTCCACCGTCGCCGACAAGGTCGGTTATGCCTTGGCTCCCGACAAGGGGCTCGGCAAGCGCGGCAACTGGCTGTGGGCCTGGTCGCTGGCCATCCCTGCCGGTACACAGAAGGCTGATGCGGCCGAGAAGTTCGTGTCGTGGGCGACCAGCAAGCACTATGAGGAGCTCGTTGCATCGAAGGAAGGCTGGGCCAACGTTCCTCCGGGCACGCGCTCCTCGCTCTACGCCAATCCCGAATATCAGAAGGCGGCTCCGTTCGCCAAGATGACGCTGGACTCCATCAACGCCGCCGACCCGACGCATCCGACCGTCAAGCCGGTGCCCTATGTCGGCGTGCAGTTCGTTGCCATCCCTGAGTTCCAGGGCCTTGGCACCACCGTCGGCCAGCTCTTCTCGGCCGCTCTCGCCGGTCAGTCGAGCGTCGACGATGCGCTGAAGCAGGCCCAGGACGCCGCGACCGCGACAATGACCGAGGGCGGTTATATCAAGTAAGGCTCCTCCCGGTGCCGAATGCCGGCCGACGACCATGACCGGCAACGGCCGCCCGAAACCCAGTTCGGGCGGCCGTCTTCAACGCCTCTGAAATTCTGTTCGATCCTTGAAGGGTGACCGTCATGGCTACTCAGCAGACCCGTTCGCTTGCCCGATTCATGATGGCGCCATCCGTGGTGCTGCTGCTGGTCTGGATGGTTGTTCCGCTCGCTCTCACGCTGTGGTTCTCCTTCCAGCAGTACAATCCGCTCAATCCGGTTCGCGATGGTTTCGTCGGCCTCTCGAACTACGCGCTGTTCTATTCCAACCCGGCTTTCCTGCAGTCGATCCTCAACACGCTTGTCCTGGTGGTCAGCGTGCTGCTGATCACGGTGATCGGCGGCATCCTGCTGGCGCTGCTCATCGATCAGCCGATGTGGGGCCAAGGGATCGTGCGCATTCTCGTCATTTCGCCGTTCTTCGTCATGCCGCCGGTGGCAGCACTGGTGTGGAAGAACATGATCATGCACCCGCAATATGGCGTGTTCGCCGACATAGCGCGCTTTTTCGGGGCGCAGCCGATCGACTGGTTCGGGCAGCATCCGATGACGGCGATCATCATCATCGTCGCCTGGCAGTGGCTGCCTTTCGCGACATTGATCCTGCTCACCGCGCTGCAGTCGCTCGACGCCGAGCAGAAGGAAGCCGCCGAGATGGACGGCGCCGGCTTCATCAGCCGCTTCATCTATCTGACGCTGCCGCACATGTCGCGGGCGATTACCGTGGTCATCCTGATCCAGACGATCTTCCTGCTCTCGATCTATGCCGAGATCCTGGTCACCACCAATGGCGGCCCCGGTTACGCCTCCACCAACCTGCCTTTCCTCGTCTACCAGAAGGCGCTGCTGGAGTTCAAAATCGGCCAGGCATCCGCGGGCGGTGTGATCGCCGTCATTCTCGCCAACATCGTCGCCTTCTTCGCCATGCGCGCCGTCGGCAAGAACCTGGACAAGTAAGGGAGGATAAGATGGCACGCGCAGTCACCACCCGGCACAAGACGATCGCGACCGTCGCCGCCTGGATCGTCGCCCTGCTGATCTTCTTCCCGATCCTCTATACGATCATCACCTCGTTCAAGTCGGAGCAGGAAGCGATCCAGGGCTTCAACCTGATACCGTCCGGAACCTTCGAGAGCTATGCCGAAGTCCAGGCGCAGAGCGGCTATTTCAAGTTCTTCCTGAACTCGGTGCTGCTCTCCGTCGGTTCGACCGTCCTGGCGCTCCTGGTCGCCATTCCGGCGGCATGGTCGATGGCGTTTTCGCCGACCAAGCGGACCAAGGACATCCTGATGTGGATGCTGTCCACCAAGATGATGCCGGCGGTCGCCGTGCTGTTCCCGATCTACCTGATTTTCCGCGATCTCGGCCTGCTGGACTCGCGCATCGGCCTGATGGTCATGCTGATGCTGATCAACCTGCCGATCGTGGTGTGGATGCTCTACACCTACTTCCGCGAGATCCCCGGCGAGATCCTGGAAGCGGCCCGCATGGACGGCGCGTCGCTGTGGAACGAGATCATCTACGTGCTGACGCCGATGGCGGTGCCGGGCATCGCCTCGACCATGCTGCTCAACATCATCCTGGCCTGGAACGAGGCGTTCTGGACCATCCGGCTGACGACCACGGACGCAGCTCCGCTCACCGCCTTCATCAGCTCCTTCTCCAGTCCGCAAGGCCTGTTCTGGGCCAAACTTTCGGCGGCCTCGACGCTGGCCATCGCGCCGATCCTGATCATGGGCTGGTTCAGCCAGAAGCAACTGGTGCGCGGCCTGACCTTTGGTGCGGTGAAGTAACGAAAATTGCCTGAAGCAATCGGCGAAAAATAGCTCTCCGGGAGGAAACCATGGGAAACATCACCCTCAAGAACGTCTCCAAATCCTTTGGATCGACGTCCATCATCCCCGGTCTCGACCTGGTGATCGAGAATGGCGAGTTCGTCGTCTTCGTCGGCCCGTCTGGCTGCGGCAAGTCGACATTGCTGCGGCTGATCGCCGGCCTCGAAGACACCAGCGGCGGCACCATCAACATCGACGGCCGTGACGTCACCGGCGAGGCGCCGGCCAAGCGCAAGCTCGCCATGGTGTTCCAGTCCTATGCGCTCTACCCGCATATGACGGTGGCCAAGAACATCGCCTTCCCGCTGAAGATGGCCGGCGAGGATCAGGCGACCATCGACAGGAAGGTGAAGGACGCGGCGCGCGTGCTCAACCTCACCAACTATCTCGAACGCCGTCCCGGCCAGCTCTCCGGCGGCCAGCGTCAGCGCGTCGCCATCGGCCGCGCCATCGTGCGCCAGCCCTCGGCCTTCCTGTTCGACGAACCGCTGTCCAACCTCGACGCCGCACTTCGCGGCACCATGCGGCTCGAAATCAGCGAACTGCACCATCAGCTCAAGACGACGATGATCTACGTCACCCACGACCAGGTCGAGGCCATGACCATGGCCGACAAGATCGTCGTGCTCAACGCCGGCAATATCGAGCAGGTCGGATCGCCGATGGAGCTCTACAAGACGCCGCGCAACCTGTTCGTCGCCGGCTTCATCGGCTCGCCGAAGATGAACCTGCTCGAGGGCGCGCCGGCTGACAAATACCGCGCCAAGACGATCGGCATCCGGCCCGAACATATGCAGATCTCGACGACGGCTGGCGACTGGAAGGCGACGGTCGGTGTTGCCGAGCATCTGGGCTCCGACACGTTCCTGCATGTCCAGGCCGATGGCGTCGGGCCGCTGACGGTGCGCGCCGACGGCGAACTGGCGGTCCGCCATGGCGACACCATCTATCTCACCCCCGACAAGGCCAAGCTGCATCGCTTCGGCGCTGACGGAAGAGCGATGGCCCAGTGAAGGATGGGACGGTGAGGCTGCAAGGCAAATCGGCGCTGATCACCGGATCGGCGCGTGGCATCGGGAGAGCCTTCGCCAAAGCCTATGTGCGCGAGGGCGCCACGGTGGCGATTGCCGATATCAATCTCGACGCAGCGCGCAAGACCGCGGCTGAAATCGGCGACCATGCCTATGCGCTAAAGCTTGACGTCACCGACCAGGCATCCATCGATGCCGCGGTCAAGGCGGTGGAGAGCAAGACCGGCGGTCTCGATATCCTGATCAACAACGCCGCTCTGTTCGACCTGGCGCCGATCGTGGAGATCTCTCGGGCAAGCTACGAAAAGCTTTTCTCCGTCAATGTCGCCGGCACGCTGTTCATGCTGCAGGCGGCAAGCCGCTCGATGATCGCGCGCGGCAAGGGCGGCAGGATCATCAACATGGCAAGCCAAGCCGGGCGTCGCGGCGAGCCGCTGGTCGCGGTCTACTGCGCCACCAAGGCCGCCGTCATCTCGCTGACCCAGTCGGCCGGGCTCGACCTGATCAAGCACCGCATCAACGTCAACGGCATCGCGCCCGGCGTCGTCGACAGCGACATGTGGGACGAGGTCGATGCCCTGTTCGCCAGATACGAGAACCGGCCGAAGGGCGAAAAGAAACGGCTGGTTGGTGAGGGCGTGCCGTATGGCCGCATGGGCAGGCCGGAAGACCTCGCCGGCATGGCCGTGTTCCTCGCCAGCGACGAGGCCGAATACATCGTCGCCCAGACCTACAATGTCGATGGCGGCCAATGGATGAGTTGAAAGGGACGAGTTGAGGGGGACGGCGCTTCTCTCTTTTCCTCCGGAGAAGGCGCCGCGGGGGCGGGTGAGGGGCAGCATACTGGAAAACCAGCTGCGGCCCCTCACCCTCGCCCTCCCGAAGGAGGCGAAACAGTCGGGCTGCAAATCGGCCAAAGGGTAAAGCAGATGACCGTGAAACTCTCTTCCTCCAGCCTCGCCAGCCTTCCGTCCAAGGTCCCAGGGCCGAACTATGACCGGTCGGCGCTGAAAGCCGGCATCGTGCATTTCGGCGTCGGCAATTTTCACCGCTCGCATCAGGCCGTCTATCTCGACGACCTGTTCGGTCAGGGCATCGGCCATGACTGGGCGCTGGTCGGCGCCGGCGTCTTCGACGGCGAGAAGATCGGCCGCGGCAAGCTAGAGGAGCAGGACTGGCTGACCACCGTGGTCGAGCAGGACGAAGGCCACATGAGTGCCCGCGTCACCGGCGCGATGATCGATTTCCTGATGCCGGGCGACGCAGCCGTCATCATCGACCGGCTTGCCGATCCGGCGATCAGGATCGTATCGCTGACCATCACCGAAGGCGGCTATTTCATCGACCCGGCCTCCGGCGTCTTCAATCCGACCCATCCCGACATCGTCGCCGACGCGCAGCCGGGCGCCACACCAAAGACCGTGTTCGGCATCATCCTGGCTGGACTGGTGCGCCGCCGCCAGGATGGCATCGTGCCGTTCACGGTCATGTCCTGCGACAACATTCCCCACAACGGCCATGTCACGTCGGATGGTGTGATCGGGCTCGCCCGCCTGATCGACGAGGACCTGGCGAGCTGGGTCGGCGACCACGTCGCCTTCCCGAACGCCATGGTCGACCGCATCACGCCGGCGACCAGCGACCGCGAGCGCAGGATCCTCGCCGACGATTTCGGCCTCGAGGACAATTGGCCGGTGTTTTGCGAGCCGTTCCGGCAATGGGTGCTGGAAGATCATTTCACCGATGGGCGCCCACCGCTGGAAAAGGTCGGCGTGCAGTTCGTCAGGGATGTCGCCCCTTACGAGCTGATGAAGATCCGCATCCTCAATGGCGGCCACGCCACCATCGCCTATCCGGCCGGGCTGATGGACATCCACTTCGTCCATGAGGCGATGCAGGAACCGCTGGTGCGCGGCTTCCTCGACAAGCTCGAACATGACGAGATCATCCCGACCGTGCCGCCGGTGCCGGACACGGTGCTGGAAGACTATTACCAGCTCATCGAGAAACGCTTCTCCAATCCCAAGATCGGCGACACGGTGCGCCGCCTCTGCCTCGACGGCTCCAACCGCCAGCCGAAATTTATCATCCCGACCATCGCCGATCGGCTGAAGGCGGGCAAAGGCGTTGCCGGTCTGGCGCTGGAATCGGCGCTGTGGTGTCGCTACTGCTTCGGCACGACGGACAGCGGAGCGGTCATCGAGCCCAACGACCCGAGCTGGGACCGGCTGCAGGCAACGGCAAAAGCGGCAAAGGACGCGCCCGCCGCCTGGCTTGCGATGGACGATATCTATGGCGATGTCGGCCGCGCCACCGCCTTCGTCGAGGCCTTTGCCCACGCGCTCAACGCACTCTGGGCCAATGGCGCGCGCGCCACGCTGACGCGCTACCTCGCCGGCAAGCTCTGAGAGCCAGCCGGCACCATGACGCCGGACCTGGTCATCTTCGACTGCGACGGCGTGCTGGTCGACAGCGAGGCGCTCTCCGTCTCGGCGCTGCTCGGCATGATCGAACTTGCCGGCGGCAGTCTCAGTGAAGACGCCGCCTACGAGCATTTCCTCGGCAGGAGCATGAAGAGCGTGCGCGAGATCCTTGGCCGCGACTTCGGCCTGGAGATCACCGATCAGCATCTCACCGCCATGCGCGTCGACCTCATGCGAAAGTTTCGCGAGGAGCTGAAGCCGATCCCTGGCGTCAAGGAGATGCTGCCGAAGCTCGGCCTGCCGTACTGCGTCGCCTCTTCCGGCACGCTGGAACGGATTCGTTACGCGCTCGACGTCACCGGCCTGCTCACGCTGATGGAGCCGCATCTGTTCAGCGCCGCCATGGTTGCCAGGGGCAAGCCGGCACCGGATCTTTTCCTCCACGCCGCTGTCGCCATGCGGGCGCAACCGCGAAACTGCCTCGTCATCGAGGACAGCCCGGCCGGTGTCGCTGCGGCGCGCGCGGCCGACATGCGCGTCTTCGCCTTCACTGGCGGCGCGCACGCCGGCAATCCGGGATTGAAAGCGCGGCTTGCGTCGACCGAACCGGACTCTATATTCGCTGACATGCTGCAATTGCCCGATCTGATTGCAGGCCTGGGAGCGAGAGTTAGAGCATCTTGACGAAACAGTTTGTCTGCGCGGTCGATGTCGGCACCGGGAGCGCTCGCGCGGGTATTCTCGACGCCAGTGGCGCCTTGCTCGGCCGTGCCGAGCGGCCGATCGCCATGAACCAGCCGAAGCCCGATCATGCCGAGCATGATTCACGCGATATCTGGTCCGCTGTCTGCGCCGCCGTGCGTGCCGCACGGGAAAAGGCCGGCGTCGCGGCCGAGGATGTCGCCGGCATCTCCTTCGATGCCACCTGTTCGCTGGTGGTGCGTGACAGGCAAGGCGGCCAGCTCAGTGTGTCGACCACCGGCGACAAGCGCTGGGACACCATTGTCTGGCTCGACCACCGCGCCATTGCCGAGGCCGACGAATGCACGGCGAGCGGCCACGAGGTGCTCAACTATATCGGCGGCGTCATGTCGCCCGAGATGGCGACGCCAAAGCTGATGTGGCTGAAGCGCAATCTGCCCGGCACCTGGAATGAAGCCGGCTATCTATTCGACTTGACTGATTACCTGGCCTGGCAGGCGACCGGCTCGCTGGCGCGCTCACAATGCACGCTGACGGCCAAATGGACTTATCTCGCGCACCAGGAAACCGCGTGGCAACGCGATTTCTTCGAACTCGTCGGCCTCGACGATCTTTTCGAGCACGGCAATCTGCCGGAGCGGGCCAGCGCGGTCGGCACCGATATCGGCCCATTGACGGCACAGGCAGCGGCGGACCTCGGCCTGACAGAAAACTGCCGCGTCGGTGCAGGCGTCATCGATGCCTATGCCGGCGCGCTTGGCGTGCTCGGCGGCTTTGCCGGCGACGACCGGAATATCGGTCGCCATCTGGCGCTGATCGCCGGCACCTCATCCTGCGTCATGGCGATGTCGCCCGACCCGCAGCCTTTCGCCGGCGTCTGGGGCCCCTACTATGGCGCCGCACTGCCGAAGCTGTGGCTGTCGGAGGGTGGCCAGTCGGCGACCGGGGCGCTGCTCGACCACATCATCCGCTGGCATGGCGCCGGCGGCGAGCCGAACGCCGCCATGCATGCCAGGATCGCCGCGCGCGTCGCCGAACTGCGCGCCGCCGAGGGCGATAACCTTGCCCCCCGGTTGCACGTGCTGCCGGATTTCCACGGCAATCGCTCGCCGCTAGCAGATCCGCACGCGGTCGGCGTCGTCAGCGGTCTAACGCTGGATTCCTCTTTCGACAGCCTGTGCAAACTCTATTGGCGCACCGCTGTCGGCATCGCGCTCGGTGTGCGCCATGTGCTGGAGGCGCTGAACGAGAACGGCTATCTGATCGACACGCTGCATGTCACCGGCGGCCATACCAAGAACCCGCTCTTGATGGAGCTCTATGCCGACGCCACCGGCTGCACGGTGGTCGAGCCGCTGGCCGACGAGGCGGTGCTGCTCGGTACCGGCATGGTGGCGGCGACCGCCGCAGGGCTGTTCCCCGATCTCAACGCCGCCTGCCTTGCCATGCAGCAGGGCGGCAGGACGCGCGCCGCCAACCCGGCCGCTAGCGGCCGCTTCGATCGCGACTACCGGATTTTCCTGGAAATGCATCGGCACCGGCAGGCGCTCGACGCGATTGGGTAAATCAAATCAGACAGCGTCCGGCCCTCAGCAGTGCATTCCATTCGCGAAAACGATGCACTGTTCTATCGCCGCCAACCTTCTACGTCTGAAATCCGAGATTCGCTCGGTTGAGCAACCGCTGCAGCAGATCGCTCGTAAGCGAATAGATTGATTGCTGCGGGTTCCGCTTAATCACCCCAATTGAGCGTAACTCGCGGACATCAATCGGCGGATCGATATACGCGACAAGCAAGTAATTGATCACCTTCACCGGGTCCTCTGGTGTTGCGTCCCAAGCGGCCAGTTCTTGTTCGCTGTAAACTGATCGACCGCCCGTTAGCTGCATCAGATCGCGTGTCGATTTAGCCGATTCTACGCTCTCCAAAACCCCGACGGCTGTCATGGCTTGGGATGGCGGTTCCTTTGACGCACTTTTGTAGAAAAATAGTACCGACCCGGCCTCACCGAGGTTTGAGGGGGCGCGGCACAAATAGACTTTTCGAATAGTATTTCCCGGCCTTGTTGGTCTCTCCGCGCGAGAAGCCCCCGAGAAGAGATCGGGTTGGCGGGGATTCCAAAGGTCTGGATACAGGATGTCGTGATAGCTTTCCTTGATAGGTATGCCGAACCCTTTGACTTGATCGGTTACGAGGAAGCGCGGATATGCCTTACGAGAAACGTCAAAGACGGAAGCAGTGCCATCAGGAAGCAGCTTGGCTGACGAAAAGCCACGCTCGTAGATCAATTCCCCGTTGCCTTTAGTGCCTGCGTTGCGAAAACCGTAAAACTCAAGCAAGCTTCTGAGCGCTGCCTGGTCTTCATAGGTTGTGAGATACGCAAGTTCATAGCTGTTGGTCTGGGCGTGCCAGAGAACCTGCTTAAGCAGGAGTTCTCCGAGTTTCACGCCTCGTTTTTCTGGCGACACCTTGAAGGTACAGATCTTAAGAATCTTTCCAGCTTTAGTAACTGCGTCGGTATCCAGTCCGTCCTCGTCCTTACGGACAATCAATCCGGCCAGATCATCGTCATCATAAACAACCCAGCAGCGGCGGCGCAGCCTGACACATTTATCCCGCCACCAATCATCAAACTCAGGATAACCATCGCGGAGGCTATCAAAGAACGCATCCTCGTGATCGATAGTATGAGCATCGACCTCTGCCACATGGCGAATTGGAACCTTCTTTGGCTCGTAGGTCTGGGTCAGAAGGTCTGCGGCGTCTCCGACAAACAGAACTCGTCGCGCTAGATCAGGGGAATGTCTTTGTGCCCTCTCGTGCAGCCCCCTGTCCTGAGAGACGAGAAAATCCACGACCCCGACCTGCAACGCGTGCAGCAAGGTTGCATCGACAACATCGTTTGGCTTTTTGAGTGGCCCAAACGCACCTTCAAGTTCCAGCTCGGTAAGTCCGCGCCTTTTATTTAAAACCCGGTACTTGTCGATCTTGCTAAGCGAGATTCTGCGCCGGTTGGCGTCTTTGTCCCTTGCGATGTCATCGCGAGCCGCCTCGTGAACATAGACATCGACCTTGTGGGCAGCAGCAAGACTGGAGAATTTGGCGTAGGCCGCTTCGACAGTGCGGTAGTCTTCAAGCCCTATCAGTATGTTCGTATCAATTAGATACGATTGCTGGCTCATGTTTCAGGGCCTTTCGCAAGTCGCGGCTTGCATACAAAAATGACTGCGGCGGCTCAAAACCAAATCTCTGACGAAGTTCGTCCAAAGGCACGGGGCGTGAGAATGCGCGTATGTCGTCAAAAAGAAGGACGCAACCGAAGTCAAGGCCTTCAAAATATTTGCGGAACTCTTCACGCCCAATCGAAGCAGCCTCCTCAAAATCAGTCCAAATTTGATCGACTGGCAGTTTCAGAACACTCTTGATTTCAGTCATGCCAACCATGGCGCGTATGGGGGAAGTTGCATAGATATAAGCTATCGTGCCTCCTGGAGCAGATAGGGGGAAACGGCGGCGCAATTCAACAGTTTTGCGGCCTTCTAGTATTTTCTCTGAATACTGCGGTCTAATCGACAAAACAACATCGCGCTGCGGCCGAAACGGTTCATCATCAAGAAGTGGAAAAACCAGTTGATCATCATGGCCGCATTCGGTGTCAAAAGCGTCCAGCAGGTGGAGTGCAACAGGCGTATCTGACGGAAAGACTGCATCTACACGGAGTGAGGCGCCTAGGGCCTCAACATACCGCTTAACTGTAGACAGATAGACCTCGCCACCCTTTTCCATTTTCGAGACGGCGGCTTGTTGAACATTCAGCCGGCCAGCCATCTCCTCCTGGGTTAGGCCGGAAAGAAGTCTAAGGCGGCGCAGATCGACGCTATCGCCGCGTGATTTGGCACCCGCTGACGCCTTGATAACTCTTCCCGCCAGTTTGCCCATTTTTCTACCTGTGATTCGTGGTGAAATCCGCCTAGTATTCCATACAAGGAATATCTGAGATTGCTATCGTGATTTCCTGGAACGCTTAGGTCTGCTGACAGAGGCGGCCGGTGAAATTTGGAGCAAAAACTTCGTCAGAGGCCCAGCGGCAAGCCTCTATCGTTTCAGTAACGATTTGCCGGTCTCTGCGTCGAACAGGTGGATCGCTTCCTCCTCGAACGTATAGCGGACGGGAGCATGCAGCACCGGGCAGTCGCGTGCGGGAACCAGTGCGCTGATCTCCTTGCCGCCGGAGCCGAATGTCACCAGCGCGTCATTGCCGTGGAATTCGATGAGATCGGCGGTGCCTTGCAATAGGCCGGCGGAGCCGGCACTGGCTGTCTTCAGGTCCGGGGGCCGGATGCCCAGCACGGCGCGATCGCCCGGCTGGAGATGAAAGCCCGCCCCGTCTATCGAAAGTACCGTTCCGGCGCCGGTTAGCGTCCAGCCGTTCCCGGCCCGGCCGACCGTCACTTCGACAAAATTCATGTTCGGCGTGCCGATGAAGCCGGCCACGAACATATTGCCCGGCCGCCCATAGATTTCCGCCGGCGAGCCGATTTGCTCGATGATGCCATCCTTGAGCAGCACGATACGGTCGGCGAGCGTCATCGCCTCCAGCTGGTCGTGGGTGACATAGACGGTGGTGGTCTTCAGCGACTGGTGCAGCCGCGCGATTTCGACGCGCATATGGTTGCGCAATTTGGCGTCGAGATTGGACAACGGCTCGTCGAACAGGAACACCTTGGGCGTCTTGATCATGGCCCGGGCGATCGCCACGCGCTGCTGCTGGCCGCCGGAGAGTTCGGCCGGCTTGCGGCCGAGATAGGGGTCGAGCCCCAGCGTGCGGGACACCGCTTCGACCCGCTTGCGGATTTCGGGCGCCGGCACCTTCTGGCGCCGCAGCCCGAAGGCAATGTTGTCGAAGATGCTCATATGCGGGTAGAGCGCGTAGTTCTGGAACACCATGGCGATGCCGCGATCGCCCGGATCGAGGTCGTTGACCACCTTGCCGCCGATCGAGACCTCGCCGCCACTGATGTCCTCCAGCCCCGCCATCATCCTGAGCAAGGTCGACTTGCCGCAGCCGGACGGGCCGAGGAACACGACGAATTCGTGCTCCTCGATCGAGAGATTGAGATCGCGGATCACCGTGGTGGCGCCATAGGCCTTGTCGACATGGGAGCAAACGATCGTGGACATGGTCAGCCCTTTTCGTCGGTAAGCAGGATCTGCAGCTTGACGTCCTGCGGGTTGCCTTCGGCCGCCCGTTCGAACGCCTTGATGCTGTCGTCGAAATCATAGGTTCCGGTGATCAGCGGCTTGAGGTCGACCTTGCCGGAGGCGATGAGCTGCAGGGCGCGGTCGAAGATGTTGGCATAGCGGAACACCGTCTCGATGCGGACTTCCTTCGAGATCGCCGCCGGCACGTTGAGGGCAACCGGCTCCACCGGCAGCCCGACCAGCACCACCGCGCCGCCCGGGCGCACGACGTCGAACAGATCGGCGAAAGCCTTGGGGCTGCCGCTCGCCTCGAAGACGATGTCGGCGCCCCAATTGTCGGTCGCGGCGGCGACCGCATCGACCAGCGACTGCTCGCCGATATTGACCGGCACGATGCCGGCATACTGCGCGGCGATCTTCAGCTTGGGCGCGGAAAAATCGGAGATCAGCACTTTCGAACAACCGCCGGCAAGGGCGGCAAGCGCGATCATGATGCCGATCGGCCCGCAGCCGACGACGACGGCGACATCGCCCGGAACGATGCGGGCACGGCTGGCCGCCTGCATGCCGATGGCGAAGGGTTCGACCATCGCGCCCTCGGCAAAGGAAACATTGTCCGGCAGCCTGTAGGTGAAAGCGGCCGGGTGCACGGCATAGGGAGCAAGGATGCCATGCACAGGCGGTGTCGCCCAGAAAGTGACGTCAGGGTCGACATTGTAGATGCCGAGCTTCGTCGCGCGCGACGACAGGTTCGGTACGCCTGGTTCCATGCAGACGCGGTCGCCGACCTTCAGGCTGGTGACATTGGCGCCGACCTCGACGATTGTGCCGGCGGCCTCGTGGCCGAGCACCATCGGCGAACGCACGACATAGCCGCCGATGGCGCCATGCGTGTAATAGTGCACGTCGCTGCCGCAGACGCCGACCGTGTGAATGGCGATCCTGACATCGTCGGGTCCGACATCGAGCGGCAACGCGATCTCGCGCAGCGAGAGTTCGCCTTTTTTCTCAAGCACCAGAGCCCGCATCGGGTAAGTCCTCACTTCAAGTCTTTTTTTGCCGGAAAATGGAATTCAGGAAGCCGCTGAGCACGCCGAGGAAAAGCAGCGGCGGCAACGACAGGAGCACGACCGAGGCGTTGAGAATGCCCCAAGGTACGTTCATGCCTTGCTGGGAGAGTTCGGAGGCAACGATCGGCAAGGTTTTGGCGTTGGAACTCGACAGCATCAGCGCGATCAGGAATTCGTTCCAGACCAGCACGAAACTGAAGGCGACCGCGCCGATCAGCGAGCGCGCAGCCACGGGCAGCGCGATCCGCCAGAACACCGAATAGGCGCCGTAGCCGTCGACGAAGGCGGCTTCCTCGATCTCCTTCGGCACCGCCTGGAAAGCGGGGATGGCGAGCCACATGATGACAGAGATGGTGAGCAGCGAATAGGTGACGATCAGCGCCGGCAAAGTGTCGTAGAGGCCGAGCTGCAGCCAGATCACCATCAGCGGGATCGCCACCGCCACCGGCGGCAGGAAACGCAGCGACAGCACGAAGAACTGGATGTCGCCGGCCCAGCGGTTGGGATAGCGCGCCACCGCATAGGCCGCGGGCAGGCCGAGCACGATGCCGATCAGAACGGCCGTGCCGCAGGCGACGACCGAATTGTAGAGCCCGGTGATGACGCTGTCGCGACCAAGTATGTAGCTGATATTGGCAAGCGTCGGCGTGAACACCAGGCGGGGAACGCGGGTGATGATGTCGACGCTGTTCTTCAGCGAGTTGAGCGCCGTCCACAGCAGCGGGAACACCGCGATGAAGCCGGCGAAGGCCAGGATGGCCTTGGCGATGATGCGGCCGGGTCTCATGCCTGCACCCGCTTCCACAGCATGGTGAAGGTGATGACGGTGGCGATCATCATCAGCACGGCCATGGCCGAGGCATAGGAGACCTTGCCGGATTCGATGAAGCCTTGCGAGAAGGCGTACATGTCGAGCGTTTCGGTCGCCACGCCCGGCCCGCCGCGGGTCATCACATAGATCAGGTCGAAGGAGCGCAGCGACTCGATCATCTTGACGAACATCAGGCTGATCAGCGGCGCCTTCAGCATCGGCAAGGTGACATAGGCGTGGATCTGCCAGCTCCGGGCATGGTCGAGCCGGGCGGCCTCGATCGGCTGCGGCGGCAAGGTCTCCAAGAGCTTCAGCACGATGACGGCGAAGAACAGGCCCCACTGCCAGACATCGACCGAAGCGACCGCGAACAAAGCCGTCGACGGCTTGGAAAGCGGGTCGAAGATCAGCCCGCCGGTGAGCAAACGATAGGGGTAGGTGGCGATGCCGTAGAGCGGGTGATAGGCGAACTTCCACACGAAGGCCGCCGAGACGCGCGGCAGCAGCACCGGAATGATGAACAGCAGGCAATAAAGGTTACGCAGACGCGGCGAGGCGACCTCGAACATCAGCACGCCGAGCCCGATCGCGACGACCATCGTGGCGACGACGGTGACGACCTCCCACTTCACCGATACCCAGACGGCGTTGAGGAAGCGGCGGTCGGAGAACAGGTCGACAAAGTTCGAGAACCAGACCCAGGAATAGGCCGTCGAGCTCAGCTCGCGGTTCTGCAGGGCGATGATGATCGCGTAGAGCGTCGGCACCATCGACAGGATCAGCAGAATGACCAGCGTCGGCACGACGAAGGTGACCGGCAGGGATGAACGTCGAGGCATTGGTCTCAGGCCTTGCTGTGTCTCTGATATCTGGACATCACGGAACCCTCGCGCGCAGGAAAGGGCGGGCCCTCCTGCGACGCACAGGTCCCCGCATTCCCAGGAATGCCGCGAACCGTGCGCCGCAAGAGGGAGGTGCCTATTTCTTCACCAGCCCGTTGGCATAGGCCTCGAGCTCGTTGAGGCTGCCCTTGACGTCGGTGCGTGTGCCGGCAATCAGTTCCTCGAGGATGATGCCCCAGCGGTCGCCGAGGTCCGGCCAGCGCGGATCCTGCCAGAAGTTCACCGCCGTGACCTTGCCGGTATCGGCAAGCGCCTGGCCGAGATCGGCGCCGTAGATGTCGGCGAATTCCTTGCTGGACAGGACGCTGGTGCGGTTCAGCTCGCCGAACTGGTGGGCGTCGAGCCGGCGCTTCTCGTTTTCCTTCGACGTTGCCCAGGCTATGAACAGGCCGGCGCATTTCTTCGAAGCGTCGTCGGCATTGGCTTTCGCCGCTATGGCGAGGCCATGGCCGTAACCGCCGCCGGTCAGCGGCGAGGGCGGCGGCAGGAAGCCGATCTTGCCGACCACCTGCGAGGTCTTCGGGTCGACCGCCATGCCCGAAAGCGGCGTCGATTCGACAAGGATCGCCACCTGGCCCGACAGGAAGGCGCCGGTCGACTCATCCCAGCTGCCGGTCTGCGTGCCGGGCGCCGAATCCTTGAACAGCCTCAGATAGGTTTCGGTCGCCTTGACGGCGGCGTCCGAGTTGAAGGCCGGCTTGTCGCCGTCGAACCACTTGCCGCCATAGGCCTTGAAGAACGGCATCCAGCGCCAGACATTGGCGCCCGAGCCGCGCGCGCCGCGCAGCGCGATGCCGTACATGCCCTTGTCGGCGTTGGTCAGCTTCGGCACGTCGGCGATCAGCTCGTCAAGCGTCTTGGGCGGCTGGATGCCGGCGGCCTCCAGCACGTCCTTGCGGTAGACCATCAGGTCGCCGCCGCCGGTCAGCGGCGCGAACCAGACCTTGCCGTCATAGGTGGCGACCTTCTGGCGGCCCGGATCGAAGTCGGCATAGTCATAGTCAGCCGGATAATAATCGGTCAGCGGCACGATCCACTTCGACGAGGCGAAAAGCGCCACATTCGCTTCATCGACATAGTAGACGTTGTAGTTGCCGACGGTGGACGCGTCGGCGCGCGACTTGGCGCGGCGGTCGTTCTCGTTCAGATAATCGATCTTGAAGCTCGCGCCGGAGAGCTTCTCGAACTCGGCCTTGGAGTCTTCCAGAAGCGTCAGGCCGTCGCGTGGCTGCGCCAGCACCTTGACCGGTGCCGAGCAGACCGGCGCCTGCGCCAGGGCTAGGGTTGAAACGGTAGCGGAAAGCACGAAAGCTGCGCCAAGGCTGGCAGCGAGCCGAACTGGTTTCATGATTTTTTCTCCTCCAGGAATACGTCGCAGGCAGCGCAGGTCCTCGGGTTGCGCGATCCTCACCATCGCCCGAACGACATGCCACCCATCGCCAAAATGCGCAGTTGCGATGGGCCAAGCTAGAAGCCCCGTTGCAGCAGACCTGTACTTTTATGCATTGTGCAGCGCAAAAACCGGCGTACCCGTACGGAGCACGTCACACGAGTATCGATCGGGTCCAAAACGGTGATTCAGGATGCGCTTATGCGCGCATCGCCAGACGCTGACGCGACAGCTTGCGATAGGATGACGGCGTCATCTTGTGCTTGCGCAGGAAGGCGCGGTTGAAGTTGGAGATGTTCATGTAGCCGACCTGAAAACAGATGTCGGTGATCGGGACATCGGTGTCTGCCAGGAGCTTGCACGCCTGCCACAGCCTGAGCTTGGCAAGATGGTCGCTGAAGGAATTGCCTGTGTTCTTCTGGAAGAAGCGCGAGAAGGTGCTTTCGCTCATGCCGGCCAGGTCGGCCACATCAGGCAGCTTCAGATCTTCGGCGAAATGCTGGAACAGATAGGTCAGCGTGCGCTGGATGATGTCGAGCGAGGCGGCGTCGAGAACCGGCTGGAAGTCCGGCGATGACAGAAGCTCATACTCGTCGGTCCGGGCCAGCAGATCCACCAGTTCGAGGAACAGGCAGAACCGGGCCAACCCTTGCACCGTGCCCATCTGCTCCATCAGTGCGGCACCGTCGAGAGCCGCTCGGCCATGGAAGACGATGCCGCGCAGCGACCGCTCCAGGAACGGCTCCAGTTCGCGCAGTTCGGGCAGCATGTCAGCTGATCCGCGCAGCCGGTCGGCATCGAATTGCAGCACGATGTCACGACCCTCGATCAACTCACCGGGCTGCACCGCGGTGACCCAGTCATGCGGCAGGCCGCCGCCGACGATGGTGAGGTAGCCCGGCCCGAACTCGCCGATATGGTCGCCGACCAGAACCACGCCGGAGGACTTCCGCAAGAGATGGATCTCGTATTCCGGGTGGAAGTTCCAGACGTTGCGCTCCCAGGGATAGTCGTCGAGGCGCCACAGGAAACTGTCGCTCGCCTCGGTTACGATATGCTCGAAGGAAGGCGCCGTGCGCGGGATCGCTGCCGTGTTCTTTCTGCGTCTGAACGCCATCCTGCCTCCCACATCTGCCGGTTGCCGATGTCTGATCCGTAGCAGTCCCTGGCCGGCAAGGGAACGAGGCGGAGATTCCCGGGGCAATGGCGCTGGCTCAATCTGTTCCGGCGCCTCCTCCCTTGCCTTCATGTCGCATTTCGTTCAATAGACGGCGCAAACGGCGCCATTTTGTGCCATTGCTGTGTGCGGCTTCCGGGTGTGGCCCGACGCGCCGTGTTCTGAAAGAGCAGGACAATGTCTGCGATCGAAGCCGGCGCTCGCGCGCCGGAAAATCTTTGGCGTCGGGAAATCAGGGCGACATTGGCGCTGGCCTGGCCGATGGTGCTGACCAATCTCGGCCAGACGGCGATGACCGCCACCGACGTCATGATGATGGGACGCCTCGGCGCGGACACGCTGGCCAGCGGCGCGCTTGGCGCCAACCTTTATTTCATGCCGCTGATCTTCGGCCTCGGCCTGATGCTGGCGACCTCGCCGATGATCGCCACCGAACTTGGCCGCCGCCGCCATTCCGTGCGCGATCTGCGCCGCACCGTGCGCCAGGGCCTGTGGCTGGCGATCCTGATCGCGATTCCGATCTGGCTCGTGCTTTGGCACGGCGAGGCCATTCTGCTGGCCATGGGCCAGGAGCCCGCGCTGGCGCGTCAGGCCGGCATCTACCTGCGCTGGCTGGAATGGGCGGTGCTGCCCTTCTACGGCTATATCGTGCTGCGTTCGTTCATCTCGGCGCTGGAGCGGCCGGGCTGGGCGCTGATCATCGTTTTCGTCGCCGTCGCCTGCAACGCCTTCTTCAACTGGCTGTTCATGTTCGGCAATCTCGGTGTTCCCGCCATGGGCATCGCAGGCTCCGGTCTTGCCACCACGCTGTCCAGCACACTGATGTTCGTCGGCATGGCCGTCGTGGTGATGCTGGAGAAGAAATTCCGGCGCTACCATCTGTTCGGCCGCTTCTGGCGTTCCGACTGGCCGCGCTTCAAGGGACTGCTGCGGCTCGGCCTGCCGATCGCCGGCATCCTTGCCTTCGAGGTGACGATCTTCAACGCCGCCGCCCTGCTGATGGGCCTGATCGACGCCGATTCGCTGGCCGCGCACGCCATCGCCATCCAGATCGCCTCGATCTCCTTCATGGTGCCGCTCGGCCTCAACCAGGCGGTGACGGTGCGCGTCGGGCTGGCGCATGGCGCCGGCAATCCCGAGGGCGTGTCGCGTGCCGGCTGGACGGCCTTCGTCATCGGCGTCTCGTTCATGGCGCTGATGGGCCTGGTGATGGTGCTTTGGCCCCATCTCCTGATCAGCGCCTTCATCGATCTGGGCAATCCCGCCAATGCCAGGGTGATCGCGCTTGCCGTGTCGTTCCTGGTGTTTGCCGCCCTGTTCCAGGTCTTCGACGGCGCGCAGGCGGTTGCCTCCGGCATGCTGCGCGGCCTGCACGACACCAAGGTGCCGATGATCTATGCCGCGATCGGCTACTGGGGCGTCGGCCTGCCGCTCGGCGTGCTGCTCGCCTTCCATTTCGGCTTCCATGGCGTCGGCATCTGGATCGGCCTGTCCAGCGGGCTGGCCGTGGTGGCGGCCCTGCTTCTGGCCCGCTGGCTACGCCGCGACCGCATCGCGCCGTCGCTGGCGTTCGGACACTGAAAAACACGGCGGCTGTTAGCCCGGTGGCCGTCCTTGTTGGCTGTCAGTGCCCCGCCGCCTGCTTCTCCAGCCGCCGCGCATATTGCGTCAGCGGAAAACACAGGACGAAGAAGATCAGCGCCACCAGCCCATAGACCTTGAACGGCTCGAAGGTCGCGTTGTTGATGGCGTTGGAGGTCCGCACCAATTCCTCGAAGCCGATGATCGAGGTCAGCGCCGTCGATTTGATCAGCTGCACCAGGAAGCCGACGGTCGGGGCGCGGGTGATCGCGAACGCCTGCGGCAGGATGATCAGCCGCAGCTCCTGCAGATAGTGCAGGCCGAGGCTGGCGCCGGCATCCCACTGGCCGAGCGGCAGCGCGTCAACCCCGCTGCGCCAGATCTCGGCGAGATAGGCGCTGGCGAAGAAGGTCAAGCCGAGCACCGCCGCCGTCCAGGGTTCGATGCGCAGGCCAAGCATCGGCAGGCCGAAGAACATCAGGAAGAGCTGCATCAGGAGCGGCGTCCCCTGGAACAGGGCGATGTAGCCGGAGGCAAGGCGCCGGCTCCATTTATTCTTGGCGATCCTGAAGAACAGCACCGCCATCCCGACCAGGGCGCCGCCGACGAAGGCAGCCAGCGACAAAAGCACCGTCCAGCGGGCGGCGAGCAGCAGGTTGCGCACGATGTCCCACAGCGTGAACTCGATCATGACACGCCAGCTCCGAGCGCGCGGCGCCCCCCTGTGACCAGAAGCCGCCGCAAGCCCATCGACATCAAGAGATAGACCAGCGTCACGACAAAATAGGTCTCGAACGAGCGAAAAGTGCGCGCCTGCAGCATGTCGGCCTCATAGGTCAGCTCGCGCACCGCGATCTGCGACACCACGGCGGATTCCAGCATCATGATGACGATCTGGCTGGTCAACGCGGGATAGATGATCTTGAGCGCCTGCGGCAGCACGATCTTGATGAACACCTGTCGCGACCGCAACCCGAGCGCCAGGGCCGCCTCCGTCTGCCCGTTCGGCACCGCGTCGAGCCCGGCGCCGACGATCTCGATGGTGTAGGCTGCCATGTTGAGCGTCATCGCCAGCATGGCGGCCAGGATCGGGTCGAGCCTGATGCCGAGGCTCGGCAGGCCGAAGAAGATGAAGAACAGCTGCACCAGGAACGGCGTGTTGCGCATCACCTCGACATACCAGGCGATGGCCCGGCGCAGCAGCGTGGGGCCGTTTCGCCGCCCAGCGGCGCCGAGGATGCTGAGCAGCGTTCCCGCCAGCGTGGTGACGGCGATCAAAAGGATCGTCGTCGCCGCGCCGTGCGCGATGTCGCCCACGGCACCTGGAAGCCAGCCGAAGGCCACGGCAACTCAATCCTTGAGGTTGTCGGGGTTGAGCGGCGTCTTCAGCCAGGCCTTCGAGCTTTCATCCAGCTTGCCGTCGGCCAGCATCTTGGCGACGGCATCGTTTACCGCCTTCTTGAGAGCATCCTCATTCTTGTTGAGGCCGATATGCGAGGGCGAGGTCAGAAGCTGGAACTTCTGCTCCGGCTTCAAAGCGTCCTGCTTGGCCAGCACCTGGGCGCCGACATCGTTGCCGACGACCATCAGCTGGGTCTGGCCGGAAATAAAGGCCTGGATCACCGAATTGTAGTTGTCGAAGCGCTTGATGTCGGCCGATGCGGGTGCTGCCTCGGTCAGCGAGGTGTCTTCCAGCGTGCCGCGATTGACGGCGATCGATTTGCCGGCAAGGTCTTCCTTGCCTTTGACCGACATCGCTGCCGGACCGATCACCGCGATGTAGTATGGCGCGTAGGCTGCGGCGAAGTCGATGACCTGCTCGCGCTCCTTGGAGTAACCGACGCTCATCAGGATGTCGACTCGGTGGTCGTTGAGGTAGGGGATGCGGTTCTGGCCGGTGACGGCGATCGGATTGAGCTTCACCTTGAGCGTGTCGGCGATGTACTGCGCGACGTCCATGTCATAGCCCTTGAGGCTCATGTCGGCGCTGGCCGAGGAGAAGGGCGGGAAATCGGCGAAGACGCCGACATTGATGGTGCCGGCCTTGGTGATATCGGCCAGTGCGTCGGCCTTGGAAGCCTGCGTGGCAAGGCCAAGACCTGCCGCGCCCAGGACCAGGACGGCGGCGATGGATGATTTGAATGTCGAGCGGATTGTCATTGTCATTCCCCTTCTGGAAGCTTTTTGATTGTTTGGGTCGGCCGCCGGCTCCAGCGCGGCGGCCGCCTTTGCTTTTCTGACCGTCAGGCTCCCTTGCCGGTGAGGGCCGGGCTGAACACCATCAGGCTCAGGATCTCGAACAGCACCTGGGCGCCGGCATGCGCGGTGTTGGTGGTCGCGTCATATTGCGGCGCCACCTCGACGACGTCGCCGCCGACAATGTTGAGGCCCTTGAGGCCGCGCAGCAATTCAAGCACCTCGCGCGTCGTCAGCCCGCCGACTTCCGGCGTGCCCGTGCCCGGCGCGAAGGCCGGGTCGACGCTGTCGATGTCGAAGGACACATAGGTCGGGCCATCGCCAACGATCTTGCGCGCCTTCTCGATGATGGCGGGGACGCCGAGCCCGGTCACCTCCTCGGCATGGACCACGGTCATCCCGGATTCGTAGGTGAACTCCCACAGATACTCGGCCGCGCCGCGAATGCCGATCTGGATGGTGCGTGTCGGATCGAGCACGCCATCGAGCACGGCGTTGCGGAACGGGCCACCGTGGTGGAATTTGGTCAGGTCGAACAGGCCGCTGGTGTCGCAATGGGCGTCGATGTGGATCAGCCCGACCGGCGTCTTCTTGCCGACCGCCTTCAGGATCGGGTGCGTGATCGAGTGGTCGCCGCCGACCGACAACGGGATGACGCCGGCGTCGACGATCTGGTTGATGCGGCGCTCGATGTCCTCATGGCTGGTCTCCAGCCTGTAGCGGCTCTGGAACGGAACGTCGCCGATGTCGGCCACCCTGAGCTCATGCGTCGGCGCGCATTCCAGCACATGGTTGTAGGGGCCGATGCGCTCGATGGCCCGCAATGCGCGCGGCCCGAAGCGCGAGCCCGGCCGGTTGGTGACGCCGAGATCCATCGGCACGCCAATGATCGCCACCTGCAGATCGCCGAAGTCCGGATTGTCCGCCGCGATTTCACGGTAGGGCGCGGTGAGGAAGGTCGGGATGCCGGAATAGGGCGCCAGCCGCGTGCCGCTCTTGGAGAAGATCTTGTCCGCGACCTTGCGGAATTTCGGGTCGAACATCTCGCCGCCATGGCTCTCGCCATATTTGCGACGCAACGCGTCGAGCTTGCCGCGATCGTATCCCATATCCGCTTCTCCTCAGCCGATGCAGCGTTGCAATTGGTGACCTCGGGCGAGCCGACCGTCATCCGGCCGGGCTGCTGTCCCGCTGGCTGTCTGCAAATTCAGGTCTTCATGTTGTCTTGGGGCAAAGTCTCCGGCAGCCGCTTTGAAAAAGCAATTGATATTGTTAGGGTGGTTTCTGTGAGAAAATCTCACAATGAAGCCGAGCATCCATGGCCAAGCGCTTGCCACCTCTCAACCCGCTGCGCGCCTTCGAGGCCACGGCGCGCCATGCCTCGCTGACCAAGGCGGCGAGTGAGCTGAATGTCACGCATGGCGCCGTCAGCCACCAGATCAAGGCGCTGGAACAATCGCTTGGCGTCAAGCTGTTCGAGCGGGTCGGCCAGCGGGTCAAGCTGACCCCACATGGCGCCGAACTTTTGCCGGCGGTATCAACGGCCTTCGACGGCATAGCCGCCGCCACGCAGCGGCTGACGCGGCCGGCAAGCAGCGGCGCGCTGTCGGTGTCCTGCGTGCCGGCGCTGCTGCTTTTGTGGATGACGCCGAGGCTCGGCAGCTTCACCGCGCAATATCCCGATATCCAGCTGACGCTCATTCCCTCCAACGACCCCAGGGATATCCGGGCGCCGCATATCGATGTCTGCGTGCACTATGGCGATGGCAGCTGGGCCGATTGCTGGATGCGCAAATGGTCGGGCCTGGAGCTGTTCCCGGTGGTCAGCCCGACGCTGATCAACAACCGGCCGATCCGCAACGTTCGCGACCTCGCCGACCATGTCCTGCTGCACGGTGACGATGGCCGCGAATGGCACACATGGCTGGCCGCCGCCGACGCGCTGGACCTGGAGCGCGGCCGTCGCCATCATCTCGGCGATGCGCGCATGACGGCGGAAGCCGCCGTCCATGGCCATGGCGTGGCGCTGGGCGATTCCGTCACGGCAAGCGCGCTGCTCGCCAGGGGCATGCTGGTCGCGCCGTTCAGCCTGTCGGTGCCGGCGGTCGATGATTTCTATGTCGTTTGCCGCAACGAAATGCGGGCGACGCCGATCGTGCAGGTGTTTATCGACTGGCTGTTCGCCGAGAAGGCCGGGGATGACAGCCGCGCCGACGCTCCGGTGGCGGGCCGCCTCGTCATCCGCCGCAAACGTCCCGCGCTCAAGGTGATGGGCGGCAAACCCTCGTAGCCGCACGCAGGACTTTCTTTTTGTCGGGCCAGCCTGAAAGCAAGCAGCGTTTTGGTCAATTCGATGCTATGAGGCCTGTCGCTATTGTGGTGGCAGGGCAGCGAAGGCGGTAACGAGACATGGCCAAGACCGATATTGCGCGGCGCGTCTATAACCACACCTGGAAGCTCGACCCGATCGTGCGCAGCCTGCTCGACACCGACTTCTACAAGCTTTTGATGCTGCAGATGATCTGGGGCATGTACCCCAAGGTCGATGCCACTTTCTCCTTGATCAACCGCACCATTCCGGTGCGGCTGGCCGACGAGATCGACGAAGGCGAGTTGCGCGAACAGCTCGACCATGCCCGCACGCTACGCTTCTCCAAGAAGGAGATGATCTGGCTGGGCGGCAACAATTTCTACGGCCGCAAGCAGATTTTCGAGCCGGAGTTCCTCGCCTGGCTGGAAGGTTTTCGGCTGCCGGAATACGAGCTGTCGAAGCGCGACGGCCAGTATGAGCTGACCTTCAGCGGCCCCTGGATGTACACGACGCTGTGGGAAATCCCGGCGCTTGCCATCATCAACGAATTGCGCTCGCGCGCCGCTTTGCGATCGTTCGGGCCCTTCGCACTCGATGTGCTCTATGCTCGCGCCAAGGCCAAGATGTGGGCTAAGACCGAACGGCTGAAGGCGCTGCCCGGCATCCGCATTTCCGATTTCGGCACTCGCCGGCGCCATTCCTTCCTGTGGCAGCGCTGGTGCGTGGAGGCACTCAAGGAAGGCGTAGGCGAGGCGTTCACCGGCACCTCCAATGTGCTGCTGGCCATGGACAATGACCTCGAAGCGCTCGGCACCAACGCGCATGAATTGCCGATGGTGTTCGCGGCACTGGCCAATTCGGAAAAAGAGCTGAAGCAGTCGCCCTACAAGGTGCTGCAGGACTGGCAGCGCTACTATGGCGGCAATCTGCTGATCGTGCTGCCCGACGCCTTCGGTACCGCTTCCTTCCTGCGTGACGCGCCGGACTGGGTCGCCGACTGGACCGGCTTCCGTCCCGACAGCGCGCCGCCCATCGAGGGCGGCGAAAAAATCCTGTCGTGGTGGCGCGAAAAGGGCAAGGACCCCAGGCAGAAGCTGCTGATCTTCTCCGACGGGCTCGAGGTCGAAACCATCGAGGAGACCTACCGCCACTTCAAGGGCAAGGTGCGCATGTCCTTCGGCTGGGGCACCAACCTGACCAATGATTTCGAAGGCTGCGCGCCGACCGAGACCAACAGCCTCGACGCCATATCGCTGGTCTGCAAGGTCACCGAGGCCAATGGAAGGCCGGCGGTCAAGCTTTCCGACAACCCGGCCAAGGCGACCGGCGATCTCAAGGAGATCGAGCGGTATTTGAGGATTTTCGGGCAGAAGGATCGCGTGGAGCAACTGGTCAAGGTTTGAGGGATGGGCGCGCGGGATGGAAAACCTGGATAGGTCGAGTTCCGTCGCGCCCCCCTCTGTCCTGCCGGACATCTCCCCCACGAGGGGGGAGATTGGACTTTGTCTCCGCCTTCGCCAATTGCCGACGTTGCAAGAAAAGCGTCGACGACACGGCCAGCCAATCTCCCCCCTCGTGGGGGAGATGTCCGGCAGGACAGAGGGGGGCGCCGTAGAACGCCACGGTCCGTCATTGGCCCTCTTGCTTGCCGCCGTATGGTTCGTCTCCCCCACGCCCGCCTTCGCGCACGCCTCCGACCGCGGCCACGTCCTCCTGCTCCCCACCGGCTACTATCTCATCGGCGGCGCCTTCGCCGTAGCCGCCAGTTTCCTCGTGCTGGCGCTGCTGCCGGCGGATTGGATTGACCGTTTCTGGCGCCGCCGCCTGCCGCTATTCGCCTTCCGCGACGCCACCCGAACCACCGTCAGCCTGATCTCCTTTGCCGGCTTTGCAATTCTCGTCGCCGCCGGCTTCCTCGGCAGCCGCGATCCCCTCTCCAACCCGCTGCCACTGGTGATCTGGACGCTGCTATGGGCCGGACTGACGCTGCTGCAAGGCGTATTCGGCGATCTCTGGGCGTGGCTCAACCCCTGGTACGGGCCATGGCGGCTGCTGTCACGGCTAAGCGGCAGAGGCGACGAGGCGGCCTGGCAACTTCCGCAGTCGCTTGGCCGCTGGCCGGCCGTCGTCATGTTCATCGCCTTTGCCTGGTTCGAACTCGTCTATCCAGCTCCTGACGATCCGGCACGGCTTGCATGGGTCGCCGGCCTCTATTGGCTGTTCACATTGATGGCCATGCTGGTGTTCGGCTACGACAAATGGGGCCGCAGCGGTGAATTCCTCGGCATCTTCTTTTCGATGGTGGCGCGCTTCGCGCCGGTCGAGCGCGGCGACAAAGGCCGTCTTGCGCTGTGCTGGCCGGGCGCCAAGCTGCTCACGGCCGAGCCTTTGCCGGCCAGCGGCATCGCCTTCCTGCTGCTCGCTCTGTCCTCGGTCTCCTTCGACGGCTTGTCGAAGACCTTCTTCTGGCTCGGCCTGTTCGGCATCAATCCACTGGAATTTCCCGGCCGTTCGGCGGTGATCGGCAGCGGCAGCCTTGGCCTTGTCCTGACATTCGTGCTGCTCGCGGCAGTGTTCCTGCTTGCCGTGGTCCTCGGCCAGCGCCTTGCCGGCAGCGACCAGCCGCTCGCCCAGGCGGCGGGTCTGCTGGTGTGGTCGATCGTGCCGATCGCGCTCGCCTATCATGTCGCGCACTATCTGACGGCGCTGCTGGTCGACGGCCAATATGCCTTGGCCGCCCTGTCCGACCCCTTCGCACTGGGCTGGAATCTGTTCGGCACCGCCGACATCCAGGTCGAAGCCGGCATCGTTGCCGGCGCGGCGTCGGCGTGGTGGCTGTGGAACATCCAGGCCGGCGCCATCATCCTTGGCCATGTCCTCGCGGTTCTCGTCGCCCACGGCTTTGCCTGGCGCCTGCACCCGCAGCCGGCCCGCGCCGCGCTCAGCCAGTTTCCGCTCACCGTCTTGATGATCGCCTACACCATTTTCGGCCTTTGGCTGCTTGCCACGCCGACAGTCGGATGAGACAAGCTGTCCGCGTGGGCCATCCGGGTGAGCCATGCCCCGGCGGAAAGCTCGCTTGCCAGGTCAGGCCTTTGGTGATTTAGTTTGTACACATGCAATTTTGCATCCTCTTGCCGAGGATGTTCGAGCCGCCTTATCGTTGGTCAAAACACAAAAACAGGGGAACGAACGTGACTGACAAGAACGGATTTTTCGACCTCTCCAAAACCACGCTTACCCGCCGCACGGCGCTAAAGGGTCTGGCCGCCGGCGCCGGCGTCGCCATGGCGCCCGGCTTCGTCCGCTATTCCCAGGCGCAAAGCTCCGCGCCGATCAAGATCGGTTTCCAGTCGCACCGCACCGGCATTGGTGCTGCCTATGGCCGCTGGTACGAGAAGACCACCGCCGCCGCGATCAAGGCGATCAACGCCGCCGGCGGCATCAATGGCCGTCAGGTCGAGGTTATCATCGAGGATGACGGCACCGATCCCGGCCGCGGCGCCGAAGTGGTCGGCAAGTTCGCCACCCAGCACAAGACCGACATCGTCTTCGGCACGCTGTTCTCGCATGTCGTCATCGGCTCGGCGCCTGCCGCCGGCGAAAACAAGATGCCCTACTTCGTCGTCAGCGAAGGTCACCACGTCGCCTCGACCAAGCTCAACCGCTACGTCTTCCAACCCGGCATCACCGACGTGAAGAGCCAGATCCAGTCGATGGCGCCGTGGATCGCGGCCAATGCCGGCAAGAAGGTGACGCAGATCTTCCCCGATTTCGCCTTCGGCTACGACCATCGCGACTACCTGCCCCCGGCGCTGAAGGCGCAAGGCGCCGAGGTGATCGCGCAGATCGCCATCCCGCCGACGGAGAGTTCCTTCACCAAATACTTCCCGCAGATCCCTGCCGAGACCGAGGTCATCTACCACGTCATGGTCGGCCCCGCGGTGCTCACCTTCGTCAAGGAACTCGGCGAGTTCTACGGCTCCAACCGGCCGCAGCTCTTCGGCTTCATCGATTCGCTCGAGGCCGTCGACATCAACAGCCCCGGCCTCGAATTCCTCGACGGAAGCCATTTCTGGGAAGGCTCGCCGCGCTACGCCCAGCCCGATGACACCGAAGCGCAGAAAGCCTATCGCGCCGCCGTCGGCATCGACGACAATGGCGCCGCCGTCGGCGACCCCAAGGACGTCTCCACCGCCGCGCACATGTTCGGCTGCTGGGAAACGCTCTACGTCGTCAAGAAGGCGATGGAGGACGCTGGCTACAAGGGGCCGGAAGATCGCGCCAAGCTGGTCGAGGCGACCGAGGCGCTGAAGGAATTCGCCGAAGGGCCGGAGCATCCGCAGGGGCCGAAAACCTTCAACGGCAAGATCCACCAGTGCTTTGGCATCCAGAACATCTCCAAGGTCGAAGGCGGCAAGCTCAAGGTCGTCCACAAGACCAAGATCGAGGACGGGCTTTACGAGGCCGAAGGGGATTACACGACGCAGGCGCTCTAGGCTCATTCCAGCAAGGGTGCCTCGCGCATCCGCTGGTGCATAGATGCACTTCGGCCCTCACCTCCTCCTCGCCGCCCTCGAAGGCCTCGTCACCTCGGCCGTGCTGGCGCTGACCGCGCTTGGCCTGTCGCTGGTGTTCGGCGTGATGCGTGTCGTCAACGTCGCGCATGGCGAGTTCTTCATGCTGGGCGCCGTACTTGCCTGGGCGATCACATCGGCAGTCGGCGGCCACCCGGCCCTGGGCTTCCTGGCGGCGCTGGTGATCGCGCCGCTGATCGTCGGCGCCATCGCGCTGGTCGCCGAACGGCTGGTGCTGCGCCGGCTCAACTACAATCCGGAAGCCACCATCGTCGCCACCATCGGCATGCTCTACATCATCCAGCAGCTGGCGCTGACTTTCTATGGTCCCGAAGCGCGGCCGGTCGAGCCGCCGTTCAGCTACCGCATCCTTTTGCCGTGGTTCGGCTATTCCGGCTACAAGCTGTCTGTTATCGCCGCCTCCGCTCTCCTGCTGATCGCGACATGGCTGGTGCTGACGCGCACGAAAATTGGTCTCATCATGCGCGCCACGCAGTATGACAGCGAGACGGCGCAAGCCTTCGGCATCCCGGTCGGCCGCGTCTATGGCGGCGTCTTCGCGCTCGGCGCCATGCTGGCGGCGATTGCCGCGGTGCTGATCGTGCCGATCAGCCAGGCGCATTACCTGATGGGGCAGGATCCGCTGCTCTTGTCCTTCATTGTCGTCATCATCGGCGGCCTCGGCTCGCTGCGCGGCACCGTCGTCGCCGCCGTGCTGATCGGCCTGTCCGACGGCATCATCTCGATGTTCTTCTCGCCGACGCTGGCCAAGATCATCGCCACCCTGCTGGTCGCCATGGTGCTGGTGTTCCGGCCGCAAGGCCTGTTCGGGACGGCGTCGCGATGAGCGAAGCTTCGCCGGCAAAGGCCTATGCACTGCATCTCGGCGTCATCGCCCTGCTCTTCGTGCTGAGCTTGCTGCTGCCGGACTATTATCACGGTCTGCTCGCCCGCATCATGGTGCTGGCGGTCTTCGCCATGGGCTACAACATGCTGTTCGGCTATGTCGGCCTGCTCAGCCTCGGCCATGCCATGTTCTTCGGCGCCGGGCTTTATGGCGCCGGGCTCGCCGTCATCCAGCTCGGCTGGAGCGTGCCGGCGGCGTTCGCCGCTGGTCTCGGCTGCGGAGTGGTTCTTTCGCTGATCATCGGCCTCCTGGCGCTGCGCACCACGGGTGTCGCCTTCATGATCGTCACTATGATGTTCGCCCAGGTGTTTTATCTCGCCATCCTCTATTTCGCGGCCTGGACCGGGGGTGATCAGGGCATGGTCGTGCCGCAGCCGGCGCGTGTCCTCACTTTCGGCGCGACCTCGCTCGACCTCACCAACCCGACCGTGCGCTACATGACGGCGCTCGGCTTGTTCTCTCTCGTGCTGCTGATCACGCTCGCCGTCGTCCGTTCCAGACATGGCCGCGTGCTGGTCGCAATCAGGGAGAACGAGGAACGGACGAAGATGCTGGGCTACGACACCTTCTCCAACAAGCTCGCCGCCGTCGTCGTCTCCGGCGCGATCTGTGCGGCGTCCGGCGCCGCCTACGCGCTGCTGTTCGGCTATGTCGGCTCGAGCTTCGCCTCGGTGCAGTATTCGATCCTGCCGCTGCTGTGGGTGCTGCTCGGGGGTGCGGCGACAACGCTCGGGCCGCTGATCGGCACGCTGTTCATGTACTATGTCATCGACGTCACCAGCGGCTACACATCGGCTTATCTGCTGATCGTCGGCATCGCACTGATCCTGCTGGTGCTGTTCTTCCCGAAGGGCATTCTCGGCAGCATCCGCCAACGCTGGCTCGGGTGGCTGCCATGACGCCGCTGCTGACCACCAAGGCCCTGTCGCGCAATTTCGGTGGCCTGCGCGCCGTCGACAATGTCGACTTCACCTTGATGCCCGGAGAAATCCGCGCCGTCATCGGCCCCAACGGCGCGGGCAAGACCACTTTCGTCAGCCTGGTCAGCGGCCGCATCCGGCCCTCTTCGGGAGCAATCCTCTTCGACGGCGCCGACATCACCGGCCTGCCGGCCTATGTCAGGGTTCGCCGGGGTATTGCCTACACCTTCCAGATCACCAGCGTCTTCGCCAACCTCAGCGCCTATGACAATGTCGCGCTGCCGGTGCAGCGCACGCTGGGCGACGGCCGCTCGAAGGGTGCTGTGCGTGCCGGCGTCATGTCGGCGCTTGAACGCACCGGGCTGGCTGATCGCGCCCACATGCCGGCCGGGCAATTGTCCTACGGCCATCAGCGATTGCTGGAAGTGGCGATGGGCCTGGCGCTGAAGCCGCGCCTGCTGATCCTCGACGAGCCGACGCAAGGCCTGGCCGATAGCGAGATCGACAATTTCATCGAGGTCGTGCGCGACATCGCAGGGAACGCCACCGTGCTGCTGATCGAGCACAACATGCCGGTCGTCATGCAGCTCGCGCACCGCATCACCGTCCTCAACGCCGGCAGGATCCTCGCCGAGGGTGCGCCCGAAGCCATCCGTGAGAACGCCGCGGTGCAGGAAGCCTATCTGGGGACCGCCCCATGACGGAGACGAGCAAGACCGATGCACTGGTGATCTCGGGGCTGGATTGCTTCCATGGCGAAGTCCAGGTGCTCTACGGCCTCGATCTCGTGCTGAACAAGGGCGAGGTGCTGTGCCTGTTCGGCCGCAACGGCGCCGGCAAGACGACGACGCTGAAAGCGATCATGGGCCTGGTTCCGGCCAGTGCCGGCTCGATCAGGCTCGCTGGCCGGGAATTGACCGGCCTGCCGGCGCATGAAGTGCCGAAAGCCGGCGTCGCCTATGTGCCGCAGGGAAGGCGATTGTTCGCCGAGATGACGGTGGCCGAAAATATCGAGATCGGGCTGATGGCGCGCGGCAAGGACAAGGCGACACGCGAGAACGTCCTCGATCTCTTCCCGCTGCTGCGCCAGCGGCTGAGGCAGCGCTCGGGCACCTTGTCCGGAGGCGAACAGCAGATGCTGGCGATGGCGCGGGCGCTCTGCCTCGAGCCGCAGGTGCTTTTGCTCGATGAGCCGACCGAAGGGCTGATGCCGTCGATGATCGCCAAGATCCGCGAGACGGTGTCGAAGCTGCGCGAGATGGGTGTCTCCACCATCCTGGTCGAGCAGCGGGTCGATGCCGTGCTGTCGGTTGCCGATCGTGTCTGCTTCATCGAAAACGGCCGCAACCGCGAGACGGTCGATGTCGAGGCCCTGCGCGCCGACCCGTCGGCGGTCCGGCGCTATGTCGGCGTCGGCTGACGAGAGCAATTCCAGGAAAAGGGTGTAGCGGTTTTCCCGGGAAAAGCGCGTAGCGCTTTCCCTTGGGAATTGCGTCGAATGAGCTTAGCGGAAAAACAGAAAACCCGCGATCAGGAAGGTCGGGATCAGCACCAGCCCGGACCACAGCATATAGCCGAAGAAGCCCGGCATCTTGACGCCGCGATGTCTGGCAATGGCATAGACCATGAAGTTGGGTGCGTTGCCGACATAGGTGTTGGCGCCCATGAACACGGCGCCCGCCGAGATCGCGGCGAGCGTCGAGGCGAACTCCGTCATCAGGTGCTGAGGATCGCCGCCCGCCAGCTCGAAAAACACCAGATAGGTCGGCGCATTGTCGAGGAAGGACGACAGCGCCCCGGTCAGCCAGAAATAGGCGAGGTCGTTGGGCGTGCCTTGTGCCGACGTGACGAGCGCGACCAGCGGCGCCAGCGCGCCGTCATGGCCGGCTCTCAAAATGGCGACCACCGGAACGATGCATATGAAGATGCCGGCGAACAATTTGGCCACTTCCGCGATCGGACCCCAATTGAAACCGTTCGCTTGGCGGTGGCTCTTGTACGAGAGGGGAAGCGATAGCAGGGCCAGCGCGAGAATGACCGCGTCGCGTACCAGGTTCTGCAGCTCGAGACCGACGCCGAACACGGAAAAGCTCACGCCCGGCTTCCAGGCCGCCGACAGCAGGATGGCGCCGATCACACCGACCAGCAGCGGAAGGTTGGCCAGGCCGCGCAGACGCACTTTCGTATCCGGTGTTGGATCCTTGATCTTCGGCGCGCCGGCCTCGCGCCGGTGCAGGATGAGGTCGATCGCCAGGAACACCGCCAGCACGACGACGCCGACGAACAGCGTCTCCCGGTAGAGGTTGGTGGTCGTCCAGAAGAAATCGACGCCGCGCAGGAAGCCGACGAACAGCGGCGGGTCGCCGAGCGGCGTCAGCGAGCCGCCAATGTTGGATACCAGGAAAATGAAGAAGATGACGACATGGCCATTGAAAGGCCTGTTGTCGTTGGCGCGCAGGATCGGCCGGATCAGGATCATCGAGGCGCCCGTCGTGCCGATCACCGAGGCAAGCAGCGCCCCGACCGCCAGCAGTCCGGCATTGACCAGCGGTGTGCCGTGGATGTTGCCGGCAAGCAGGATGCCGCCCGAAATCGTGTAGAGCGCAAACAGCAGGACAATGAACGACATGTATTCGGTGAGCAGCGCGTGCAGCACCGCCTCGGTTGCCGCCGGGGCGCCGAAGGCGACCGCGAGCGGCACGATCACCAGCGCCGCCCACAAGGCCGCGATCTTGCCGTAGTGATGTTCCCAGACATGGTGGAACAGCAGCGGACCGGTCGCGATCGACAGGAGCAGCCCGGCAAAAGGCAGCGCCCACCAGAGCGACATCGTGGCGCCAGGCAGGCCGTGTTCGTCGGCCGCGAAGGCCGACACCGGAAACAGCATCGCGACGACGATCGCACCGGCCGCCCCGATCGCCATCGGCATGGATCCCCTTCTGCCCCCCACGGTGCGGTCAGCCCGAAGTGTGATCTTCGAGCGTCACGCCGGCATCGCGCATTTTCGCCAGCATTGTCTCGAGCGATCCGTTGAGATCGATGCCACGGCAGGCATCGAGCCTGACCGTGGTGCTAAAACCCTGTTTGACCGCATCCAGCGCCGAGAAGGCGACACAGAAATCGGTCGCTAGGCCGACCAGGGTCAGCGTGTCGATGCCGCGCTCACGGAGATAGCCGGCGAGCCCGGTGGGCGTCGCGTGATCGTTCTCGAAGAAGGCGGAGTAGCTGTCGATGGCTGGACGAAATCCCTTGCGTATGACGAGTTCGGCCTTGGTCCAGGCAAGGCCGGAATGGAAATCCGAGCCGAGACTGCCCTGAATGCAATGATCCGGCCACAGCGTCTGCGGACCATAGAGCATCTCGATCGTCGAAAAAGGCTGCGCGCCGGGATGGCTGGAGGCAAAGCTGGAATGGCCGGCGGGGTGCCAGTCCTGCGTCAGCACGACATGGTCGGTTCGCCGGATCATGTCATTGACCAGCGGCACGATCTCGTCGCCGCCGGCAACGGCCAGCGCGCCGCCCGGGCAAAAATCGTTCTGCAGGTCGATGACAACGAGCGCTTCGTCGGCCATGGGGTTTCCTTCCTGTCAGGCTAGGGCTCGGGTTCCGAACGAGGGACCGGGCGAAAGAAAAAGCCGCTGGCGCGACCGGAGGGAGAAACTTGACCAGATGGCGGGCCGCGTCAACCTCCAGCGGCATAACAAATGCGTGGCGATGCCAGCCACACGGGCGCCGCCGCAAACTCTGGCTTTGACAATTTCCGCCGTCTTGATATCATTTGCATACGAATGAATTTGCCGGATTGAAACCGGCAAGATATCCCCGGGAGCAAGCGCCTTGGGAGGGCCGATTTCCGGGAAGGCCCATTTTGTTGGGAAGGCCCACCTTAATTGGGAAGGAAAGCGTGATCCGTTACGCGAAACCCACCACGGTCGACGAGGCGCTCGCGCTGCTTGGCGAGGGCGCCTGGCGTATTCTTGCGGGCGGCACGGATTTCTATCCGGCACAAGGCAGCAAGCCGTTTCGCGACAATGTCCTCGACATCAACGGCCTGACGGCGCTGCGCGGCATCGCCGAGACCGGCAGCCACTGGATCATCGGCGCGCGCACGACATGGACCGATGTCATCCGCCTGCCCCTGCCGCCAGCCTTTGACGCACTGAAACAGGCGGCGCGCGAGGTCGGCTCGGCGCAGATCCAGAACGTCGCCTCGGTCGCCGGCAATCTCTGCAACGCTTCGCCGGCCGCAGACGGCGTGCCGGGGCTGCTCGTGCTCGACGCCGAGGTCGAGCTGCGCTCGGCGGCGGCGACACGCCATCTGTCCTTGCCGGAGTTCATCCTGGGCAACCGCCGCACGGCCTTGCAGCCTGGCGAGATGGTGACGGCCATTCGCGTGCCGAAACCCACCGGCACATCGGCCTTCGTCAAGCTCGGCGCCCGGCGCTACCTCGTCATCTCCATCGCCATGGTGGCTGCGCGTCTGGTTGTCGAAAATGGCACTGTCGCGGATGCGGCCGTCGCCGTGGGCTCGTGTTCCGCCGTTGCCAAGCGGCTTGGCGGTGTCGAGGCGGCGTTGCGCGGGCTTCCCCTGGACGCCGGGCTTGTTGTCGCGGTCCGTTCGGCGCCGATGGCTGAGCTGTCGCCGATCGCCGACGTGCGCGGCAGCGCCGAATACAGGCTCGACGCGGTGCGCGAGATCGTTGCGCGCGCCGTGCTCGAGGCCGCGGGCAAGCCGACAGGCGACAAGGTGGCCGCATGAGCATGGATCACGCCGATATCGCCTTCGCGGTCAACGGCGCCGCCGTCTCGGTCAACGTGCCGCCGCTGCGTCGGCTGTCCTCTGTGCTGCGGGACGAATTGCGGCTCACCGGCACAAAGGTCGGTTGCGACGCCGGCGACTGCGGCGCCTGCACGGTGCTGGTCGACGGCGATCCCGTCTGCGCCTGCCTGATGCCGGCGGCTTCCGCTGCCGGCACCGCGGTGACGACGGTCGAGGGCCTCGCCAATGGCCGGCTGTCGGCGCTGCAAGCCTCGTTCCTGGCGCATGGCGCCGCGCAATGCGGTATCTGCACGCCGGCGCTGCTGGTCGCGGCAACCGCGCTGCTGGACACGAAACCCAGTCCGACCGAGACCGAGGTGCAGGATGCGCTGGGTGGGATACTCTGCCGCTGCACCGGCTATCGGAAGATCATCGCGGCGGTGATGAAGGCCGGACAATTTGCAATAAAGCCATCGACGGATAGCGCTGCCCCTCATCCGCCTGCCGGCACCTTCTCCCCCTATAGTGACGGAGAGAAGGGAAGCGCTCCAGCGTTGGCGCCCCCCTCTCCCCGCCCCTTACGGGGAGAGGGTAAGGGTGAGGGGCAGCGCCAACTTTATGAACTGGATCGCGATTTCGATCGGAGGATGCCGGCCTCGGGCCATGCCGTTGGGGCTTCGCCGGTCAGGCTCGATGGCGTGCCGAAGGTAACGGGCGATGAAAAATTCGGTGGCGATTCCTTCCCGGCCGATGCGCTGGCCGTGCTGGTGATCCGCTCGCCGCATTATCATGCCGGCTTCGCCTTCGGCGACATCGATGGCTGGGCGAGAAACCATCCCGGTATCGCGGGCGTTTTCACGGCCGACGATATCCCGGGGAAAAACTGTTTCGGCGTGATCGGCCCGTTCGCCGACCAGCCGGCGCTGGCCGAAGGCTTTGTCCGGCTTCGCGGCGAGGCGGTCGCCCTGGTAGCCGGTGAGCGCGAGGCGATCCTCGATCTCGATCTGTCGGATTTCCCTATCCGCTGGATCGAACTGCCGCATGTGCTCCAGCCCAGCGACGCGCAGGCCGAAGGTGCGGCGCTGATCCATGAGAGCCGCCCGGCCAATTTGTTGACCAAGGGCTTTGTCGAGCGCGGCGATCCCGAGTCGGCGCTTGCCGGTGCGGCCGTCACCGCCAGCGGCCGGATCGACACCTCCTATGTCGAGCACGCCTATATCGAACCGGAAGCCGGCTATGCATATCTCGACGGCGATACGCTTGTCGTCGTCGCCTGCACCCAGGCGCCCTACATGGACCGTGACGATACAGCTAAAGTGCTCGGCCTCGCCGTCGACAAGGTGCGCATCGTGCCGACCGCGACTGGCGGCGGCTTTGGCTCCAAGCTCGACGTTTCCCTGCAACCGCTCATCGGCCTCGTGGCGCTGAAGACGGGACGGCCCACGGCCCTTGCCTACACCCGCAGCGAATCCATGATTTCGACCACCAAGCGCCATCCGGCCCAGATGAAGGCCACCATCGGCGCCGATGCCGACGGCTACGTCACCGGCATGGTCTTCGAGGGCGATTTCAACACCGGCGCTTATGCCAGCTGGGGCCCGACGGTCGCCAACCGCGTGCCGGTGCACGCCTCCGGCCCCTATGCGACGCCCAACTATCGTGCAGAGGGCCGCGCCATCCACACCCATGGGCCGATCGCCGGTGCCTTCCGTGGCTTCGGCGTGCCGCAGGCGACGATCATGCAAGAGACGCTCTATGACGAGCTCGCCGGCAAGCTCGGCATGGATCGGCTTGAGTTTCGTCTGAAGAACTGCCTTCGGAACGGATCCGAAACGGTTACCGGGCAGCTTCTGGAGTCTGGCGTCGGCATCGCCGAGTGCCTCGAAGCCCTGCGGCCGCATTGGGTGCGGGCTATGGCCGATGCGGATGGTTTCAACCGTGCCAGTATCGACAGAAAACGCGGCATCGGCGTCGCTTCGTGCTGGTATGGTTGCGGCAACACCTCGCTGCCCAATCCCTCGACCATCCGGGTAGGCATCGCGGCTGACGGCATGGTCATCCTGCATCAGGGCGCCGTCGACATCGGCCAGGGCTCCAACACCGTCATCACGCAGATCTGCGCCGACGCGCTCGGGCTGCCGCTGGAAAAATTCCGGCTGAAGAGCGCCGATACGGCGATCAGCCCCGACGCCGGCAAGACTTCGGCCTCGCGACAGACTTTTGTGACCGGCAAGGCGGCCGAGAGGGCGGGCCGGGCCCTGCGCGAAAAGATCCTGCGCTTTGCCAATGTCTCGGACAAGGCTTCCCTTCAACTGGATGGCTCGGCGATTGTCATCCGCGAAGGCGAGGCGACGCGCCGTATCGATCTTGCCTCGCTCGATGCGGATGCCGAGGGCTTCGTCTTCCGCGCCGAGGAGACCTATGACCCGCCAACCCTGCCGCTCGATGCCAAGGGCCAGGGCAAGCCCTATGCGGTCTATGGCTACGGCGCGCAGATCGCCGAGCTCGAGGTCGATCTCAAGCTCGGCACGGTCAGGCTGATCAGGATCATCGCGGCGCATGACGTCGGCAAGGCGATCAATCCGCTGCTGGTCGAGGGCCAGATCGAAGGCGGCATCGCGCAAGGCATCGGCATGGCGTTGATGGAAGAATACATCCCCGGCCGCACCGAGAACCTGCACGATTATCTCATCCCGACCATTGGCGACGTGCCGCCGATCGAGACCATCCTCATCGAGGTGCCCGATCCGGAAGGACCGTTCGGCGCCAAGGGCCTTGGCGAGCACGTGCTGATCCCGACGGCGCCGGCGATCCTCAATGCCATCCGTCACGCCACCGGCGTGCTGGTCACAAAGGTGCCGGCAACGCCAAGCCGCATCCTGGCGGCCATCCGCGAGAAGGAGGCACGTGCATGAGCGAGCTTGCCGAACGCTTCGAAACCCATGAACCCGGCGAGAAGCTGGTGGCGGAAAAGATCCGCTGCGACGCCTGTCCCGTCATGTGCTACATCGCAGACGGGCGCACCGGCGCCTGCGACCGCTATGGCAATGTCGCGGGCCGGATCGTGCGCATGGACCCGCTGGCCATCCTCGACCACGCAGCCGAAACCGGCGCTACCATGGTGCCCTTTGTCGCCGAGGGCGAACAGTGGGACGGCGAACTGGTCAACACTGGCCGCCGTTTCGTCACGGCGATCGGCGCCGGCACGACCTATCCCGACTACAAGCCGGCGCCCTTCATCGTCAGCCAGGAGGTCGAAGGCGTCGATCTCGTCACCGTGGTGACCGAAGGCATCTTCTCCTATTGCGGCGTCAAGGTGAAGATCGACACCGACCGTCATATCGGACCCGAAACGGCTGTTGTGCGGGCAGAGGGCGAGGCCGTCGGCCACGTCACGACGGGCGAATACGGCTCGCAGATGCTGTCGCTGGGCGGCGTGCATCATCTGACCGGCGGCTCCAGGGCGGAGGGCCGCGCCACTTGCGACGCGCTGCTCAATTTGTGCAACCGCAAACCTGTGGAACTCAGCATAGACGGCGGCGCCACGGTCATTGTCGAAGCCGGCAAACCGCCAGTCATCGACGGCAAGCAGGAACACCGCATGCGCGTCGGCTGCGGCTCGGCCACCATCGGCATGTTCGCCACGCAGTGGCGCGGCCTGGTCGACGAGGTCGTGGTGGTCGACGACCACATCACCGGGGTCGTCTCCGAGCATCAAGCCGGCAAGGTGCTGGGCTGGCAGGATACCGGCATCAAGATCATCGGCCGCCGCTCCACACCGGGCCGCTATTTCAAGGTCTCCGAGCCCGGCCTCGGTTGGGGCGGCACCAGCATTTCCGATCCGCTGTCGATCCTCGGCGAGTGGAATGCCAAGAAGGGCGCGCGGCCGGGCCTGTCGCTGCTGATGGTTTCGACCACCGGCGAGCAGTTCGCCTATTACGAACTCGATGACGAGCTGAAGCCCGTCGAAAAGCCGTTTCCGGAACGGCTGCAGAAATCCGTCAACCTGATCGAGGACAATTGCGAGCCGGCTTTGTGCACCGTGCTATTCATCGGCGGCGCCGGCGGGTCGCTGCGTGCCGGCGTCACCGAAAACCCGGTCAATCTCACCCGTTCGGTGCAGGGCCTGAGAACCTACGTCACCGTGGGTGGCGCGCCGGTCTATGTCTGGCCGGGCGGCGGCATCACGCTGATGGTCGATGTCAGCAGGGTTCCGGAAGGCGCCTTCGGCTACGTGCCGACGCCGGCGCTGGTGGCGCCGATCGAATTCACCTTGCGCCGCGACGATTACATCAGGCTCGGTGGCTACGAGGCCGAAATTCGCAGCGTTGCGGACATCGTCGCCAAGGGCGGCGAGTATCTCAACCCCCGGCGCGGCACGGGTGCCCCGTCCAGCAATCCATGGCCGCCGCTGGCGCAGTTGCGCCGCGCGGGCTCCAACGGGGCTGGCTGATGGAAGGCCCGCAAGCGCATTGGCTTCAGGACGGCAAGCGGCTGCATCTCAACCACGGGCCGATCGACCTGATCGTCGAGGCCTTTGGCGAGGCCGATGAGTGTCGCGCCGCCTACGCCCAGGCCGTCGCGCGCTTCCAGACGATCCTGATCGAGTTGGTCGAGGAGCTTCCCGAACTGCGCCTTCAGGCATTTTTCCTGGCGCCGCGCGCCTTCGCCGGCCCGACGGCGCGCCGCATGGAAGCAGCCGTCATGCCGTTGGCGGAATGCTTTATCACGCCGATGGCCGCCGTTGCTGGATCGATAGCCGACGAAATGCTTGCCGCGCTGCTTGCGGGTCGCAAGCTCGATCGCGCCTATGTCAACAATGGCGGCGACAGTGCCCTCCACATCGGCGCGGGCCGATCCATGGGATTGGCGGTCGCCGGCACCGGCAACGGCATGGCCGACCGGATCACGATCCGCGCCGAGGATGGCGTGCGTGGCGTCGCAACCAGCGGCTGGCGTGGCCGCTCTTTCTCGCTTGGCATTGCCGATGCCGTCACCGTGCTCGCGCGGACCGGCGCCGAGGCCGATGCGGCGGCGACGCTCATCGCCAACGCGGTGGACCTGCCCGGCAATCCCGCCATCAGGCGCATTCCCGCACGCGACCTGTCGCCCGACAGCGATCTAGGCGCGCGGCTGGTGACACAAGGCGTCGGCACGCTTGTAGCTGATGAGGTGGCGCGGGCGCTGGACAATGGCCTTGCCGTCGCCGAAGATTTTCGCCGGCGCGGCCTGGTTGCCGCATCGGCGCTGTTTCTTGGCGGGGAGGCCCGCGTCAGTGGCTCCGTTGCACTCGGCGCGCCCAACAAGCATGAACCGGAGGAAGTTGCCCATGCCTGAGTTTCCGATCCGCAAGATCGCGGTGCTGAGCGAAGAGATCTTTCACGAAGGCGGGCCTGTCGCCGCGGTGCCGCGCCGGCGTGCTGCCGCCATGGCCGTGGTCAGGAACCCGTTCGCCGGACGCTATGTCGAGGATCTGCAGAGCGCCATGGACGATCTGAAGCCGCTCGGCCTGCTGCTCGCCGACCGGCTGATCGCCGCACTCGGCGGCGACGTGAAACAGATCGACGGCTACGGCAAGGGCGCCATCGTCGGCACCGCGGGCGAACTGGAGCACGGCGCGCTCTGGCATGTGCCGGGCGGCTACGCGATGCGGGAGCGGCTCGGCAATGCCAAGGCGATCGTGCCCTCGGCCAAGAAGGTCGGCGCCTTCGGCTCGAAGCTCGACGTGCCGCTCGGCCATATCAACGCCGCCTATGTGCGCAGCCATTTCGACGCCATGGAAGTCGGCGTCAGCGACGGCCCGCGTTCCGACGAGATCCTGTTCTGCCTGGCCATGACCTGCGGCCCGCGCATCCATAATCGCATGGGTGGCCTCGCGGCGGACGAGATAAAAGCCTGGGACGGGTTGCGGTGAGCGGCGAGGACAATCTGCTCAAGCTCGTCGAGGTCGAAGACGCCGACGATCACGATTACCTGCTGCAGGAACAGGTCGGCTTCATCCTGCGCAAGGCGCACCAGCGCCACGTCTCGATCTTCGCCGCCCGTATCGCCGACCTGACGCCGCCGCAATTCGCAGCACTGGCCAAGCTGCATGATGTCGGCGAGACTTCGCAGAACCAACTGGGCACGCTGATCGCCATGGACGCCGCAACGGTAAAGGGCGTCATCGACCGGCTGAAGGCGCGCGGCCTGGTCGAGCTTTCCAGGCATGAGGTCGACAAAAGGCGGCTGCTGGTCAACCTGACGGCCGAGGGCCGCGACGCGATCGAGCGCCTGATCCCGCTTGCAAGGGAGATCACGCAGGAAACGCTGGCGCCGCTCACGGCCAAGGAGGCCGCCACTTTCATGAAGCTGCTGGCCAAGCTGGCATAGGCGCCGCCCCGCCAACTGGGTCGCCGCCCCCTGAAAAGAGCGGCAATCGTGGCCCAATCCAAAACGCAAATGTGAAGCATCTCCAAGCCTTGACTTGGGTCCCTGCCGATCCAGATGGCTCTGGACGGGCCCAGAGTTCATGCATTCACGCACCGCTCCTCATCGTTGATTTGCTCGAAGCTGACGAATGCCCGCCGAAAGGAGACATCTGTGAAAAACAAGTCGCTCATCGTGCTGGTCACATCACTGGCTTCCGGCCTCATGCTTGCATACGGCGCGACGTCGGTGGCGCTCGCGCAAAGCGGGACCAACATCGTCGTCGGCGCGGATACCACCTTCCCGCCGTTCGAGACGGAGACGAACGGCGAGGTTACCGGCTTCGACATCGACATGATCAAGGCAATCGCCAAGGCGGAAGGTATGACGGTCAGCCTGAAGACACTGCCGTTCAACGGAATTATCCCGAGCCTGCAGGCGGGATCGATCGACGCGGCGGTCGCAGGGATCACGATCAAGACCAGCCGGATGCAGAACGTCGATTTCAGCGACGCCTATTACAAGTCCGGCCTTTCGGTGCTGGTCAAGAAAGACTCCGACATCAAGGGTTTCGACGACCTTAAGGGCCACGTGGTTGCCACCAAGAAAGCCACCTCGTCGGTGGACTATATGACGGGCAAGGGCTTCCAGTCCGACTACATCAAGCAATTCCAGAACATCGATGCCGCCTATCAGGCGCTTGAGACTGGTGGGGCCGACGCCGTCATCTTCGACAATCCGGTCAACGTCAATTTCAAAACCGCCCATGACGACGTCAAGATCGTCGGCCCACTGCTGACCGGCGAATATTACGGCATCGCAATCAGCAAACAAAAGCCCGAGCTGGCCGGGAAGATCAATGACGGCCTCTCCAAGATCAAGCAGAACGGCGAATATCAGAAGCTGTTCGAGAAATATTTCGGCGGCGATACCAGCGGCATGGTCAAGGAAGTGCAAAAGCCGGCGAGCGTTGCGATTTCGGGCTGAGTCTCGTTCTGATCGTCTGAACGGCAGATAGCTCAGCCTCCCGGCCGTCCAGCAGGTGACCGCAAAGCAAGTGGCGAGACCACTGCGATGCGTTCTTCTCGCCGGGACGGTCGGGGATATCCAAGGCACGGTTCATGGATCCCATCCGGCAAAACCTACCCGTTCTACTCGACGGTTTGCGGCTGACGATCCAGTATTCGATTGTCGCCATCATCCTGATGGTGGTCATCGGCCTGGTCGCGGCACTCATGCGCCTGTCGGCGGTCGCGCCGCTGCGGTGGATCGCCACCGCCTATGTCGAAATTTTCCGATCCACGCCGCTGTTGGTGCAACTCTTCTTCATCGTGCTTGGATTGCCTGCGATCCTGCCCGTCAACCACTGGTTCGGGCAATTGACTTATCCCATCCTCGCGGCCGCGTTCACGCTCAGCCTGAACGAAGGTGCCTACGTCACCGAAATCATCCGCGCGGGTATTCTCGGCGTCGACCGGGGCCAAAAGGAAGCCGCCCAAAGCATCGCGATGAACGGCTTTCAGACGATGCGCTACATCGTTCTGCCCCAGGCGTTCAAGCGCATGATACCGCCGCTGGTCAATCAGGCGGCCCAGACGATCAAGGATACCTCGCTGCTGGCTCCGGTCGGCATCGCCGAGCTGGTCTACAAGGGTGAGATCGTGATTGCCGAGACGTTCGCATCCTTCGCCATCTGGGGTCTCATCGCGGCCCTGTACTTCGTCCTCATCTTCTCCTTGTCGAAGTTCTCGTCTTACCTGGAGAGGAGGCTTCAAGTTGATAAACGTTAAAGACCTTCACAAGTCCTTCGGCCACAATGAGATCCTGAAGGGGATAAGCACGCATGTGGCGGAAAAAGAGGTGGTCGTCGTTATCGGCCCTTCGGGCAGCGGCAAAAGCACGTTTCTGCGCTGCCTGAACGGCTTGGAGACCGCAACCAGCGGCGAGATTGAAATCGCCGGCATGACGCTGACCGATCCGAAGACGAACATTCACCTGCTGCGCCAGCATGTCGGCATGGTGTTCCAGCAGTTCAATCTCTTCAGGCACCTGACCATTCTGGAGAACGTCACGATCGGCCCGCGCAAGGTCAAGAAGATCGCGTCGGCCGAAGCCAACCGGGTCGCGCGCGAGTTGCTGGCCAAGGTCGGCCTCGTGGGGAAGGAAGCGAGCTATCCGGACGAGCTTTCCGGCGGCCAGCAGCAACGGGTGGCGATCGCCCGCTCGCTGGCCATGGGACCGAATGTCATGCTTTTCGACGAGCCGACCTCGGCGCTCGACCCTGAAATGGTGGGTGAGGTGCTCCAGGTCATGAAGACGCTCGCGATCGAAGGCATGACGATGATGGTCGTCACCCACGAGATGGGCTTTGCCCGCGAGGTCGGGCACAGGGTGATTTTCATGGATGACGGACTGATCGTGGAAGAGGGAGCGCCCAAGGCGCTCTTCTCGGATCCGCAGAGGAACCGCACCAAGAGTTTCCTGGCGAAAATCCTGTAGGCGAAAAGCCCGCCTGCGGCAGACGAGGGGCAGCGCCATGCGATGCCCCTCTTTCCTGTTCTCGCAATTCCGACGGAAAACCCCGTTACGCACTTTTCCCGGAATTGCTCCGGCGAGCTTCTCAAGGGTCGATTGATGATCCCCAATTCATGCCGACCGTTCGCGGCGGTGGTACGCAGCGTGAGTGCCTAAAGCATGGTGCCGAAAAAGTGTGAAGCGGTTTCGAACAACATCATGCCTGCTGGGATTTGCTCCTGATCAGGGCGTGAAGACACCAGAACACAGCTCTTGCAGCTTCGAAAACACACCCTTGCCGCCTGTGATGACCTGTGTCCCGCTCTGCAACACTGTCTTCGGATTCGCCTTCAGGATCGTGCCGCCGGCTTCCTCGATCAGCAGCATGCCGGCCACGCAGTCCCAGGCGTTCATGTGTTCTTCCACATAGCCGAGCAGTCGGCCCGAGGCGACATAGGCGAGCATCAGCGCGCCAGACGCGTTGCGGAAGAAGACGCCGCCCTCGGCCAGGATCTTCTTGATCAGCACGGCGATGTTTTCGGCCTCGGCCCGGTTCGAGAAGCCTGTGCCCACCGAGCCCTCTTCCAGGCTGGTCGCCGCGCTCGTCCTGATCGGCCGGCCGTTGACGAAGGCGCCGCCGCCCAGCCTTCCGTGGAAGGTCTCACCGGTCGACGGCTCGTGAATGACGCCGACGATCGTCTCTCCATCCCTTGCGCAAGCGATCACCACGCACCAGGCCGGAATGCCGCGCACGAAATTGGCGGTGCCGTCGATGGGGTCGATGACCCAGGCATAGCCGGTCGAGCCGGCGACCGAGGCATGCTCCTCGCCGATGATGCCGTCCTGCGGATAGTCGTCGGCGATCGCCGCGCGGATGAACAGTTCGACTTCGCGGTCGGCTTGCGAGACCAGGTCCTGATGGCCCTTGCTCTCGATGGTCAGGCTGTCGAGATCGCGGAAATATTGCAGGCCGAGTTCGCCGGCGCGCCGCGCCAGATCAATCGCGAAGTGCATGCGTGCGTCGAGGTCATGTGTCACGGAAAAGCGCGCTCCTGCCTGAGGATGACCCGCACTTAGCAGAGCATCGCTACCGGCAAAAGCACCTTGCGGCCTATTAATTCAGGCTGCTTGCGAAAGCGATTTGTGAGCCTCGGCCAGAATCTCGAAGGAGCGCACGCGGGCGGCGTGATCGAAGATCTGCGCGGTGACCATCAACTCGTCGGCGCCGGTGCGGCGCACGAACGCATCGATGCCTTGCCGGACCGTTTCCGGCGAGCCGACGACGGCGCATGACAGCGCCTGGCCGAGCATGGTCTTGGCCATCGGGTCGAGATCCCGGTCATAATTCTCGACCGGCGGCGGCAATCTTCCGGGCCTGCCGGTGCGAAGATTGACGAAGGCCTGCTGCAGCGAGGTGAACAGCAGCCGCGCCTCGGCGTCGGTGGGTGCTGCGAAGACGTTGAGGCCGAGCATGACATGCGGCTTGTCTAGTTGCTCCGACGGCTGGAAGCGCGAGCGGTAGATGTCCAGCGCGTGATCGAGCTCCGCTGGCGCGAAATGCGAGGCGAAAGCGTAGGGCAGGCCGAGCATGGCGGCGAGTTGCGCGCCGTAGAGGCTCGACCCGAGAATCCAGATCGGCACCGTCTGGCCTTCGCCGGGCACGGCGCGCAGGCGCTGGCCTTCCTCGGCGGGCAGGAAATAGCCCATCAGTTCGACGACATCCTGCGGGAAATTGTCGACGCCGGCCTCGAGATTGCGGCGCAATGCGCGCGCCGTGTTCAGTGCCGGGCGCGCGGCCTAGCCCCAGGTCGATACGGCCGGGAAACAAGGCGGCCAGCGTGCCGAATTGCTCGGCGATCACCAGCGGCGCATGGTTGGGCAGCATGATGCCGCCGGCGCCGACACGAATAGTTTTCGTACCGCCGGCGACATGGGCGATGACGACCGATGTGGCCGCACTGGCGATGCCTGGCATGTTGTGGTGCTCGGCCAGCCAGTAGCGCTTGTAGCCGAGCCGCTCGGCGTGGCGCGCGAGGTCGAGCGAATTGGCGAGCGATTGCGAGGCATCGCTGCCTTCGACGATCGGCGACAGGTCGAGAACGGACAGTTCGGTCATATACGGGTCTCCACGATCTTCTTCTCGCGCACCCTGGCCTCGAAGGCGGCACGGTCGGGAATAGTGATGCCGAGCAGGCCTTCCAGCGTGTCGGCGAGTTCGGCGGCGGTGGTGATCTGCTTCTGCTCGGTTCGGCCATCGATGTGGTGGATCGACAGGCGATTGCCTCGCAAGGCGTAGCGCCGGTCCGGCGCGGCGCGCGCCGCCAAAACCGAGGTCAGGAAATGCGATGCCGGGTTGGTCGACAGGAAATAGTTGACGACGGAATAGTCGACCTCATATTGCGGCTGCAGGTCGAAGCGATACAGCGAGCGCCAGTCGCCGCCGACAGCGGCCTGCAGGCGGAAGTGGTCGCCGGTTTCGATGATGCGGAACGTTTCGTGCGGGGTCGTCTGTTCGAGGTCCGGCTCGAGCAGCAGCGGGGCCGTCAGGGTCAGGCCACCGAAGCCGACATCGGCTATATAGGTCCGGCCGTCGAACTCGACGCGCAAAAGCATGTGGCTGCGCGCCGTGATCGCGTCCTCGCTCTGACCCCAGAGCACACGCGCGGCGAGGCCGCCGACCTCGAAGCCAAGCGCCTTCAGCGCATGCATGAAAATGAGATTGTGCTCGAAGCAATAGCCGCCACGCCCGTCAAGGACGATCTTGTCCTGTAGCGATGCGGCGTCCAATCGGACCGGGCGCCCCAGAAACGGATCCATGTTCTCGAAAGGGATCGCCTGCGGATGCAGGAAATGAAGCGTCTTCAGCGTGTCGAGCGAAGCATCCCTGGAACCGGCATGGCCGATCCGGGCGAAATAGGTGTCAAGGTCGAAGGGAACGTCGTTCATCGGGAAGGGCACCGGGCACTGATCGGGCGGATATAGGCATTCGATCCCGCAGCCGCAAACCGTGCGCCGTTTATGCGGCGGCCGTGCCGTCCTGCTCGTCGGCTTCCTCCTCCATGACCGCTGTATGTTGCGCGGCGAGAAAATTGCCGACATGGCTAAGGCTCTCGAAATGGTCGCAGAACACCTTGACGACGACCAGCAGCGGCACCGCCATCAGCGCGCCGACGAAGCCCCACAGCCATGACCAGAATGCGATGGCGATGAAGATCGCCACGGCGTTGATCTCAAGCCGCCGCCCGACCACCATGGGCGTCACGAACTGGCCTTCGATGATGTCACACAACACCAGGAAGGCAGGAGCCAACAACGCGTAGGCGATCGTGTCGAAGCTGATCAGTGCGATGACCGTGACAAGGACAAACGTGATCATGGCTCCGACATAGGGCAGGAAATTGAGCAGAGCGGCCGCCGCGCCCCAGACCAGCGGATTGGGCATGCCAAGCGCCCACAGGCCGAGGCCGATGACCGTGCCGAGGCCGGTGTTGATGATGGTGACGGTGAGCAGATAGTGCGAGATTTCCCGCTCGACGTCGTAGACGATGCGCAGCGCCCGCTTCTTTTCGGTGAGGCTGGCGAAGGACTGGATGATCTTTTCGTAGAACATCGTGCCCGAGGCGAGCAGGAACAGCGACAACACGAAGATGATGGTCAGGCTTGTTCCGGCCGACAGGATGTTGCTCGCCGCCGCCGAGAGGAAGCCTGACTGCGCTACCGCGACTTTTTGCACGCCCGGTTCCTGCGAGGTCTCGGTCAGCCCTTCGATCTGGTGCGCAATCTCCATGATCCTCTCGACCGGCCGTCGCAACTGCGCCAATCGCTCGGTCAGTTGCTGGCCGATGGACGACGTGTTGTTGATGAGATCGATGACGGGGCCGCTGAGCACATAGCCGGCGCTCGCGAAGATGAAGACGGACACAAGCACCAGAAGCGTCGCCGAAACCACTTCGGGAATGCCGCGCTTGCGCAGCAGCCGCACGATCGGCGTCAGCGTCAGCGTCAGCAGGAAGGCCAGGATGACCGGCATGAAGAAGGCGCGCGCGAAATAGAGCGCATAGACGGTCATGAACAGGAAGATGCCGATGAGCAGCGAGCGCATCAGGCGCGTATCGGCGCGCGCCGCCACACGCGTCTCTTCAGCTTCGGCTGCGCCTGCGCCCAAAGCGGCAGGTTCGGCTTTCATCGTGATCCCCTCGGCGGCAACTGATGCGATCCGCTGACGAAAAACGCCGGCGCGGCTTCAAGGTTCCGTTAGCCGGCACTGACGGCGCGGGCCGCAGTTGAGGGGTACGAGTATCCCATATTACATACCGTGTCCGGGCACGTGGCGGGCCTAGTACGGGAGCGGCTGGAATTGCTTCCGGTTCACGCAACAGGCGCCGCCATGGCCGGCGCGGGTTTCGCCGTTTCCTTGCGCACGATCGGCGCCACCTTGGTGCCGTAAAGCTCGATCGCCTTCATGATCTTGGCGTGCGGCATGATGCCGATCGCCATTTGCAGCAGGAAGCGGTCGTTGCCGAAAATCCTGTGCTGGGCAACGATCTTTTCCGCCACCTGTTCCGGATTGCCGACGAACAGGGCGCCATTGGGACCGCGCGACTGGTCGAAATGCGCGCGCGATGTCGGGCCCCAGCCGCGCTCTCGGCCGATGCGGTTCATCACCTCGGCCTGCGGGCCATAGAAATCGTCCGCCGCCTGCTCGGTCGTCTCGGCGATGAAGCCATGCACGTTGATGCTGGTGGCCAACCCTGCCGGATCGCTGCCGGCGCGCTTGGCTGCCTCACGGTAGAGGTCGAACAGCGGCGCGAAGCGCGCCGGTTCGCCGCCGATGATGGCAAGCGCCAGCGGCAGGCCGAGCGCGCCGGCGCGGGCGGCCGATTGCGGCGTTCCACCAATGGCGATCCAGACCGGCAGCCTCTCCTGGAACGGCCTGGGATAGACGCCGCGATCGTTGATCGGCGCGCGCAGATTGCCTGACCAGGTAACCTTCACCTGATCGCGGATGGCAAGCAGCAAGTCGAGCTTTTCGGCGAACAGTTCGTCATAGTCTTCGAGGTTGTAGCCGAACAGCGGAAAGGATTCGATGAACGATCCGCGCCCGGCCATGATCTCGGCGCGGCCGCCCGACAGGAGGTCGAGTGTGGCGAATTGCTGAAAAACGCGCACCGGATCGTCGGAGGACAGCACGGTGACCGCACTGGTCAGCTTGATGCGCTTCGAACGCTCCGCAGCCGAGGCCAAAGCCACGACCGGCGCCGAAGCGGCATAGTCGGGCCGATGGTGTTCGCCGAGGCCAAAGACATCGAGGCCGACCTGGTCGGCCAGTTCGATCTCCTCGATCAGGTTGCGCAGCCGCTCGTGCGGGCCGATGGCGCCGGGACCCGGCACGGGGCTCACATCGGCAAAAGTGTAGAGGCCGAGTTCCATTTGGATGTCATCCCAGTGTGTTGATTGTCGCGCTAGAGTCGGATGATTTCAGGTCAATCGACCTGAAATCTGAATCCGACTCTAAATCAAAAAGAGATAGAGCATGATGTCGTCCGAAAACCGCTTCGCACTTTTCGACATCATGCTCTAGAGGTAGCGACGCGACCGCCACGCCGCCAGAGGGTGGTTGGTGAACAGTGCATGTCGATTTCGGCGGGAAATGCGTCTCCCCGGTGCAACATCCCGGAATTTCATGGCTGGCATGCCGTTTTGGCGCTTGAACTCCCGGTTTTCGCGCGTATGTAAGCGTCGCGAATAGACTTCAAGGAAGTGGACTTGGCTATCTACAGGGAAAAAGACATTTTCGAGCGGCGCAATGCCGCGACCGAGGCAAAGAAGGCGCTTCTGGAGCGCTTCAAGTCAAAGCCGGCAGCAGACGATCCCGCAGTGCTGGCACGACAGGCCGAACGCAAGGCGATCCTTGCGGCTCGCGAGATTCGCGAGGCCGAAAAGGCCAGGCTGAAGCAGGAAAAGCTGGCGCGCGAAGCGATCGAGAAGGCCGAGCGTGAGGCCGCAGCCGAAGCGGCGCGCATTGCCGCCGAAGAGGCAGCGCAAGCGGAAGCCAAGCTTCGGGAAGCTGAAGAGAACGAGCGTATTGCTCGTTTGCTTGCCGATGAAGCCGAGCGAAAGGCAAAGCGCGACGCGCGCTATGCGGCACGCAAGCAGCGCACCGGCAGGACACCTCCCGGCTTTACGGGTCGCTAAGAGCGCACTCGCCTCGACGGATGATGAAAAAGGGAAGCGCCAAGGCGCGGCCCTTTTCGCGTTTGTCCATGTCGCCTACCGGGGGCCGATATCGTCGGCCGGCGGCCAAGGCCGTTCAAGCCGCGAATTTCAGCCCCATGATACCGCAGACGATCAACGCGATGCAGCCGAGCCTGATCGCCGTGGCGGGCTCGCCCAGCAGGCAGATGCCGAGCAGCGCCGTGCCGACGGTGCCGATTCCGGTCCACACCGCATAGGCGGTGCCGACAGGCAGCGCCTTCAGCGCGAGGCCGAGCAAGGTGAGGCTGACGATCATCGACGCGACCGTGAGCAGGGTCGGGACAAGCCTGGTGAACCCGTCGGTGTATTTGAGACCGATCGCCCAGCCGATTTCGAACAGGCCGGCGAAAAACAGAAAAGTCCAGGACATCGCAACGCTCCATCGGAACATCCAGGCTTTCTGGCCTCGAATGCTCAGCGGCAATGGCGGGTCGTCCCGACCGAATTTTCGAAAAGCGCGAGGTCGTCCCCGCGCCGTCGATATAGGGCTGTCGAACGCCCGATCGACACATGCCGGCGGCAGTGTCGAATGCCGCCGGTGAAATCCCGCCCTGCCGGTTGCCGAGACCTACTTTTCCTTGAGCCTCATCGCCTTGACCGGCGCCGCCTTGAGGGTCGGAGCAGCGGCGGGCTTCTTGGCATCCTTCTTCGGCTTGCGGGCTTCCTTGCCTGCCTTCATCGCACCTTTGGCCATGATTCGTTCCTCCTGTTGCGGGAAACGGAGTGAAACAAGACAAACGCCAGACTGCAAGAGGCTAGTGCCGGCTGCCAACGCCGCCAGGACGCTTTCAACCGGTTTCTAATTTGCTCGTAAACCCCGGCGGTCCATGCCATGGTTGTCTTCGCACTGCAGCATCGACCCGTGCACCGCCGGGTGGTCGTCAGGCAGGCCGGTCAGGACGACAATGCGGATCCACATCGGCTGCGAGATGAGCTTCGATTTTCCGCAGGAGACGCCGCTCATCGCGATGCTCAATGTCCACTATTCCCGCGCCTCCGATCTTGAGCGCCCGGATTTCCTGACCTCCAACCCGCCGGTGCCGATTGAAAGTTATCGCGACAGTTTCGGAAACTGGTGCAACCGATTCGTCGCCCCACCCGGGCGTTTCACTTTCGGCACGGATGCGGTGATCCGCGACCCCGGCACATTCGAGATGGGCGAACTGATGGCGTGGCAGCACGAGGTTCGCGACCTGCCGGCGGAAACGCTGCTGTTCCTGCTGCCCAGCCGGTTTTGCAAGGGTGACCTCCTGGCAAGCGAGGCATGGCGGCTGTTCGGCCATACGCCGGCCGGCATCCCGCGCGTGCAGGCGGTGTGCGATTTCGTCCACAACCACATCGTCTTCGATTACGGCAACGCACGGGTGACGCGCACCGCCGCGGAAGCCTGGCGCGAACGGAGTGGCGTGTGCCGCGATTTCGCGCATCTCGCCGTCACATTCTGCCGGGCACTCAATATTCCGACGCGCTACTGCACCGGCTACATCAGCGATATCGGCATGCCGAAGCCCTGGGCGAGCATGGATTTCTGTGCCTGGATGGAGGTTTACCTCGGCGGCCGCTGGCACGCTTTCGATCCGCGCAACAACGCGCCACGCATCGGCCGCATCCTGATCGCCTCGGGCCGTGACGCGGCGGACGTGCCGCTGACCCATATTTTCGGACCAGGTACACTCGCTGGCTTCAAGGTATGGACCGACGAAATCCAGGAATAGCTGGCGTTGTTGCCAGCAGGTTTCGAAGACGTTGAACGACCCGACGATTGGCGCGTTGTGATGGCTGTGCAGCTCCGCGGCGGAGCCGTTGTATCGTACCTCAAAGAGGATAAACCTGCATGGCAGGGCATGGCGGCTCCAGAACGGTCATCTATGCGGCGCTCGCCGGCAATCTCGCCATAGCGCTGACCAAGTTCGCCGCCGCCTTTTTCACCGGCAGTTCGGCCATGCTGTCGGAAGGCGTGCACTCGCTGGTCGATACCGGCAATGGCGGCCTGCTGCTTTACGGCATGCACCGCGCCGCGCGTCCGGCAGACAGTACGCATCCGCTCGGCCACGGCCGTGAACTCTATTTCTGGAGCTTCATCGTCGCCCTTCTGGTCTTCGCGCTGGGCGCCGGCGTGTCGTTCTACGAGGGCATCGTCCACATCATGGCGCCGGAGCCGGTCGCCAACGTCAAGGTCAACTACATCGTTCTCGGCCTGTCCTTCCTGTTCGAAGGCAGCTCCTGGCTGGTGGCACTGAGGGTATTCCGCAAGCAGAAGGGCAAGCAAGGCTGGCTGGAAGCCGTGCAATCGAGCAAGGACCCGAGCGTCTATACGGTGCTGTTCGAAGACAGTGCGGCCCTTCTCGGTCTGACCGTCGCCTTTGCCGGCATCCTGGCGGCGGAGATTTTCGAGATGCCCGAACTCGACGGCGCCGCCTCGATCGGCATCGCGCTCATACTTGGTGCGACGGCAATCTTTCTGGCGCGTGAAAGCAAGGGCCTGCTCATCGGCGAGCCGGCCTCACCCGAGGTGCAGAGGAAGGTGCTGGCGATCGTCCAGCAGGATCCGGCGGTGCAGCGGGCGAACGGTGTGCTGACGGTGCATATGGGACCGGAAGAGATCGTTGCCGCCCTGAGCATCGAATTCGAGGACCATCTGTCGGCGCCTGAGATCGAGGCTTGTATCGAGCGTCTCGAGGCACGGCTGAGGAAGGAGATGCCCGAAATCACGCGGCTGTTCGTCAAGCCGCAGACGTCAGGCACCTGGGAAACGCGGCGCAAGCTGATCGAATCCGCGTCCGGATAGAGTTTGGCCATGATCCGAAAATCCTCGCTTCCTGATCATGCCTTGGCTCTGGACCAGCGCCGCGCCGTTGCCTCGCGTCCCGGCGCCGCTAAGATCACCTGATCAATGTTGGAGGAACGACGATGAAAATCGACGGCGGATGTCATTGTGGTGCCATCACCTATGAGGCGGAGGTCGACCCGGAGAAGACCTCGATCTGCCATTGTACCGATTGCCAACAGCTGACCGGTACGGCCTTTCGCGTCTCGGTGCGGGCGCCCGAAGAGGATTATCGGATCACCAAGGGCACACCGAAGGTCTACGTCAAGACCGGGTCCAGCGGCGCCAAGCGCGCCCAAGGTTTCTGCGGCGAGTGCGGCTCGCATCTCTATGCGACGTCGGTCGGCGACGGCCCGAAGGTCTACGGCATCCGCGTCGGCACGGCGCGGCAGCGCGAGGAACTCGTCCCGAGGCGGCAGTTCTGGCACCGTTCAGCGCTGCATTGGCTGCCGGAATTCGAAGGGATGACGATCGTCGAAGAGCAGTAGCGTTCAGTCGTCGCCTTCGACGACCCTCAACCTCAGCTGTCCCGTCTTGGAATCGGCCACGCGCGGTGCGGCCTCGACCTTGGCGGCGTCGCTGCGCGGGGCGTCGGGCTCGCCTTCCCCGAACTCCAGCGCCTCGATCTTCTGGCCGCGCTTGGTCACTTTCGAGGTCGAGACGAGGATGTCATCGATGTCCTTGGCCGACTGGCCGAAATGGCCCTGCAATTTGCGCACCCGCTCGTCGACACGCTGGACGTCTTCCATCAGCCTGATGACTTCGCCCTGGATCAGATGCGCCTGTTCGCGCATGCGGGCGTCCTTGAGGATCGCCTGGATGACCTGGATCGACAGCATCAGCAGCGAAGGCGAGACGATGATGACACGGGCGCGGTGCGCCTTCTGGACAACCGTCTCGAAATTCTCATGGATTTCGGCGAACACCGATTCCGACGGCACGAACATGAAGGCGGTATCCTGCGTCTCGCCCTGGAGCAGGTATTTCTCCGAAATGTCGCGGACATGGACCTCGATGTCGCGGCGAAAGGCCTGGGCCGCGACCTTCTGCAGGTCGGCCCCGTCGGCGGCGCGGATGGCATTCCACGCTTCCAGCGGAAATTTGGCATCGATGGCAAGCGACGGCGCGCCGTTCGGCATTTTCACCAGGCAGTCCGGCCGGCTGCCGTTCGACAGCGTCGCCTGGAATTCATAGGCGCCATGCGGCAGGCCGTCGGCGACGATCGCCTCCATGCGCGACTGGCCGAAGGCGCCGCGCGTCTGCTTGTTGGAGAGGATCGCCTGGAGTTGAACGACCTGGCCGGCCAGCGACTGGATGTTGCCTTGCGCGGTGTCGATGACCGCCAGCCGCTCCTGCAGTTTCGTCAGGCTCTCATGTGTGGATTTGGTCTGCTCGGTCATGGTCTGGCCGATGCGGCCGGTCATGGCGTCGAGCCGCTGGCCGATCGATTGCGTCAATTCGGCCTGCCGGGCGCCGAACACTTCGGCAATGGCCCCCATGCGGCCCTGCATTTCGGCCTGTGCCTGCAAAATACCAGCCATGCGCGCCTCCGCGTCGCGGGCATGGTCGGCGGCTTCCGCAGCGGCGACCGCGCGCGCCTTGGCCGACCGCCACAGCGCAGCGACGAGCGCCACGAACAAGCCGAGAAACAGCAATGCGCCGAAGGCCAGCGCGTGGCCGAGCGTGATTGTCGAGGCGCCGAGCCGTACGACAGGCTCCGAAAGGATGGTGCTCAGATCATTCATGTGGACAGCATAGCCGATTCGGCAGGCTGGCACAGATCAAAACGTGAACGAGGCTCAGGCGCACCGGTTGACGCCTTTCTTTTGAGGTCTTAGGTGAAACGCCATGCCGATCAAGCCGCTCATCATCCTTCCCGACCCCGTCCTGCGCCAGGTTTCCAAGCCGGTGGAGCGCGTCGACGCGCCCTTGCGCAAACTGGCCGACGACATGCTGGCGACCATGTATGACGCGCCCGGCATCGGGCTGGCGGCAATCCAGATCGGCGAACCGCTGCGCATGCTGGTGATCGACCTCGCCAAGGAAGACGAAACGCCGGCGCCGCACGTCTTCATCAACCCGGAGATTCTCGAAAGCGCCGACGCGCGGTCCGTCTACGAGGAAGGCTGCCTGTCGATCCCGGATTACTACGCCGAGGTCGAGCGCCCGGCCTCGGTGCGTGTCAGATATCTCGACCGAGACGGCAAGCTGCAGGAGATGGAGGCCGAAGGGCTGATGGCGACCTGCCTGCAGCACGAGATCGACCATCTCAACGGTGTGCTGTTCATCGACCACATCTCGAAGCTGAAGCGCGACATGGTGGTGAAGAAGTTCAAGAAGCTCGCCAGGGACAAGGCGCCAGGCAAGCTGGTGGGATAGGCGCAACGCGAGCGCAGAATCCATTGAGCAGCAGTCCTCGTCGTGATATCATTGATATCAACGCTGGAGAATTGCATGGGCGATATGCTGATCAGGGACATCCCCGAACCGTTGAAACGCGAAATCGAACAGGCTGCACGAAGCGGCGGCCAGAGCTTGTCCGGCAAAGCGATCGATCTTTTGCGTAAAGGCATGGTCGCCGAAAAGGAGGCCAAGCCAGAGCCCGGTCTGTCGGCATGGGACAACATTCGCTCCGCGTTCGCGACTGAAAACGCGATCGACGACGAGTTCGCCGAGATCATGGACGAGATCGAAGCGGACAGAAAACGCGACTTTGGGCGCCCGGTTGGGGACTTCGAGTGATCGTCCTCGATACCAACGTCATTTCCGAAACGAGTAGGACGGCACCCGACGCAAACGTGGTCGAATGGTTTCGCAAACAGGAGTTGCTTGACCTCTATCTGTGCGGCCCCGTCGTCATGGAGCAATCCTTCGGTGCCGAACGGTTCCTGAACAAGACCGGCTCCGATCGCCATGTCCGTGCTCTCGATCACCTGATCTCGAAACAGTTCTCCGGTCGTGTCGTCGAATTTGCCGGCTCTATCCCCCGCCTTGCCGGCAAGCTCCGGGCGACGCGGGAACGGCTCGGGCGCCCAATCAGCCTTGCTGATGCCATGATCGCCGCGATCTGTCTCGCGCATGACGCTACGCTGGCAACCCGCAATGTTCGCGACTTCGACGGGCTTGACCTTAAGCTCGTAAACCCGTTTGAAACGAGTGCCTGAGCCGGGTCACGGCAAGGCAGGAACAAGGCCGCAAAAAAGAAAATGCCTCTTCGCGTCATCTTCATGGGCACGCCGGAGTTTTCGGTGCCGACGCTGCGCGCGATCACTGAAGCCGGGCATGAGGTAGCAACTGTCTATACGCAGCCGCCGCGCGCCGCGGGCCGGCGCGGGCTGGAGCTGACGCCGTCGCCGGTGCAGCGCGAGGCAGAGCGGCTGGGCATCGAGGTGCATACGCCGACATCGTTGAAGGGCGAGGTCGAACAGGCCGCTTTGGCCGCCCTTGGCGCCGATATCGCCGTGGTCGTTGCCTATGGACTGCTGTTGCCCAAGGCGGTTCTGGAGGCGCCACGGCTTGGCTGCGTCAACGGCCATGCATCGCTTTTGCCACGCTGGCGCGGCGCCGCGCCCATCCAGCGCGCCATCATGGCCGGCGACACCGAGACCGGCATGATGGTGATGCGCATGGAGGAGGGCCTCGACACCGGTCCGGTGGGATTGGTTGAAAAATGCGCCATCGACCCCGATATGACAGCCGGCGATCTGCATGATCGGTTGATGAGCGTTGGCGCTGCCCTGATGGTGGAAGCACTGGCGCGGCTGGAACAGAACACCCTGACATTTGCCGCGCAAGCGGCCGAAGGGGTGACTTACGCCAGGAAAATCGATAAATCCGAGACGCGCGTGGAGTGGACACGGCCCGCGGCCGAGGTCCACAACCACATTCGTGGCCTATCGCCCTTTCCCGGCGCCTGGGCCGAGATTGACATTGGCGGCCGCTCGGAGCGGCTGAAACTGCTTCGCTCGACGCTGTCCGAAGGCCTGTCGCTTTCGGAAGATTTGGGCGAGTCGGGAGGAATTCTCGATGACCGGCTGACTGTCGCCTGCGGAAAAGGCGCGGTCAGGCTGGTCGAAGTTCAACGTGCGGGCGGAAGGCCCGCCGCCGCGTCGGAGTTCCTGCGCGGAGCCAAGATCGAAAAAGGACTGAAATTCTCATGAGCATGATGTCGATACGCGCGGCGACGCCGCGGGACCGCGAGGCCATTCGCCTCGTCGAGGAACACGCTTTCGGCCAGCAAACGGAGGCCGGGCTGGTCGACGCGTTGGTGACCGGCGGTGACGCCGTCGTCGAACTGGTGGCGGAAGAGGACGGCCAGGCCGTTGGCCACATCCTGTTTTCGCGGCTGTTCGTGCAGAACGGCGGCAAGAGTTTCGCCGCCGTGGCGCTTGCCCCGCTGGCGGTGGAGCCGTCTTTTCACGGCTCCGGCATCGGCGGCGCACTGATCCGCGAGGCTCACATCCGGCTCAAGGATGCCGGCGAGACGCTGGCCGTTGTGCTGGGCGATCCGGCCTATTACGGCCGTTTCGGCTATAGCCACGCCCGCGCTGAAAAGTTCGAAAGCGAATACCAAAGCGAAGCGCTGCAGGCGCTGGCCTGGGGCGACGCACCCGAAGCCGGCAGGCTGGTCTACGCCTCCGCCTTTACCGCTCTCGCCGCCTAGGCGAGAGCGTATTTCCGACCGGCATGCCGCGTTTTCGCCTCGATATCGAATATGACGGCAGCCTGTTTGCCGGCTGGCAGCATCAGGCCGACCAGCCTTCGGTGCAGCAGGCGATCGAACAGGCGATCGAGAAATTCTGCGGCGAAGAGGTCCGGCTGCGCGCCGCCGGCCGCACCGATGCCGGCGTGCACGCGACCGCGCAGGTGGCGCATGTCGACCTTGCCAAGGCGTGGCCTGACGACAAGGTGCGCGATGCCGTCAATGCACATCTGCAGGCGGCCGGCGCGCGCGTCGTCATCCTGAAGGCCACGATCGTCCCGGACGATTTCGATGCCCGTTTCTCGGCCACTGGCCGGCACTATCTCTACCGCATCCTCAACCGGCGGGCGCCCTCGGCGCTGGAGAAGGGTAAGGTATGGTGGGTGCCCAAGCGGCTCGATGCCGCCGCCATGCACGAGGCGGCGAAACTCCTGCTCGGCCGGCACGACTTCACCACCTTCCGCTCGACCCAGTGCCAGGCCAACAGCCCGGTCAGGACACTGGAGCGGCTCGATGTCAGCCGAACCGGCGATGTGATCGAGGTGAGAGCCTCGGCGCGGTCCTTCCTGCACAACCAGGTGCGCTCCATGGTCGGCTCGCTCAAGCGGGTCGGCGACGGTGGCTGGACATCAGGCGACCTCAAGGCGGCGCTCGAGGCGCGAGACCGCGCCGCCTGCGGCCAGGTGGCGCCGCCCGACGGCCTTTTCCTGATAGGCGTCGATTATCCCGAATAAAACCCCGGTTCTATCCCGGATAGAACGAGTTCTACCCGGGATAGACTCGCGAAAGGCTCTGAGCCCCGACATTGTCCGGCACGGTGATGCCGAGCAGCATCTGCAGCCCGAAAAGTACCAGCAGCGAAGCGATGAACATGCCGACGAAAACGGCGGTGCCGACCGCCGCGCCCCTGCCGATCGTGGCGTTGGTCATGCGCCAGGTCAGCACCATCGACAGGGAAAACAACAGCAGAGACACAAGGCTCGAGACCTGGCTTGTCGACGACAGGAAAAGCCTGATCAGCGCCGAGGGCAGCATCAGCCAGGCGGTGATCGCCGAGGCCCAGTTGCTGGCGACGACATAGTGGACGAAGCGCCCGCCGATGCCGGCGCGCGGCGCCACCAAGGCGAGCGCGACCAGCGGCAGCACCCAGGTGCCGATATCGACCGTCGCCAGCCGCACCAGCATGGAGAAGCGGCCGGCGAAGGCATCGGGATCGCCGATCTCGTTGGCGATGCCGACCCAGCCGACGATCAGCGCCGGCGCCGCGACGATGATGGCGAAGAACGAATTCCAGAAGCCGTCGGCCGACAGGTCGAGCAGGCGCAGCCCGTCGACCTTGCCGAGCATCAGCCGCCAGGCGCCGGTCAGCGAAGCTTGGGTTTCGTCCGCCGAAAGCATGCCGGTCAGCCCTGTCCGAACCAGTCGTCGATGAAGCGCTGGTAGATCCGCGTCAGCGTTTCGAGATCGGCGATGGCGACGCGCTCGTCGACCATGTGCATGGTCTTGCCGACAAGGCCGAATTCGACCACCGGACAATAATCCTTGATGAAGCGCGCATCCGACGTGCCGCCGGAGGTGGACAGCGCCGGCTTTTTGCCGACAACCGTCTTGACCGAGCCGCTCAGCGTCTCGACCAGCCTGTCGTCGCGGGTCAGGAAGACGTGGCTCGGCCGGTCGCGCCAGACGAGGTCATAGTCGACCGGCGACTTCTTGCCCGGCCGGTATTTCTTGCGCCCTGCCGCCTGATCGAGGCGGTTGTGGATTTCCGCCTGGACCGTTTCGGCCGTCCAGGTGTCGTTGAAGCGGATGTTGAAGGTGGCGGTCGCCTTGGCAGGAATGACATTGGTGGCTGGATTGCCGACGTCGATGGATGTCACCTCCAGATTGGTCGGCTGGAAATCCTTGGTGCCCTTGTCGAAGACCGGGTGCAGCAAGGCATCCACCAGGCTCATCAGGCCGCGCACCGGATTGTCGGCAAGCTGCGGATAGGCGGCATGGCCCTGGCGCCCATTGACCGTGATGCTGCCCGACATCGAGCCGCGCCGGCCGATCTTGATCATGTCGCCGAGCGTGTCCGGATTGGTCGGCTCGCCGACGATCGAGGCGTCCCATTTCTCGCCTTTGGACGCGGCCCATTCGAGTAGCTTGACCGTGCCGTTGATGGCAGGCCCTTCCTCGTCGCCGGTGATCAGCAGCGACACCGAGCCCTTCGGGCCGCCATTTGCCTCGATATGGCGCGCCACCGCCGCGATGAAGCAGGCAATGCCGCCCTTCATGTCGACGGCGCCGCGGCCATACATCTCGCCATTGGCGATCTCGGCGGCGAAAGGCGGATGTGTCCAGGCGGCTTCGTCGCCGACAGGCACCACGTCGGTATGGCCCGCGAACATCAGATGCGGGCCGTTGCCGGAGCGCCGTGCATAGAGGTTCTCGATATCCGGCGTGCCGTCCTCGGAGAACACCGGTCGATCGACCAGGAAGCCGAGCGGTTTCAGCATTGCCTCCAGCGCGCTCAGCGCGCCGCCTTCGGCTGGTGTCACCGAGGCACAGCGGATGAGAGAGACGAGGTTTGCGGCGGGATCAGTCGGGAGCGTCATGGCAAAAGCGATAGTCGAAAGCGAAAGGCCTGTCACGGCCAGACATAGGGTCAAGCCAATGGCCGGCGATACCGCCGACATTATGGTTTTCATGTCGTATAGTGGCCTTGTGCGGAGCAAGAGATGACGAACGGGGAAAAGAGGATCGTCATTGCCGGCGCCGGCAGCATTGGCTGTTATGCCGGCGGCTGCCTGGTGCTCGCCGGCCGGCAGGTTGTCCTGCTCGCCAGGCCGCGCATCGAGGCAGCGCTGCGGCAGGACGGATTGCGCGTCGGCGACCTCCAGGGCCGTGATCGCCTGATCAAGCCGGAAGCGCTTGCCGTCACCGCCGATCCTGCTGTCGCCTTGCCGGCGGCCGATGTGATCCTGGTCACCGTCAAGAGCGGCGCCACGCAGGATATGGCAGCCCTCATCAAGGCCTATGCCCGTCCCGACGCCGTGGTGGTGAGCCTGCAGAATGGCGTCGACAATGCCGACAGGCTGCGCGCGGCGCTTGGCCGGCAAACCGTTCTGGCCGGCATGGTGCCGTTCAATGTCGTGCAATCGGCCGATGGAGAGCTGCCGCTGCGCGTCCACCGCGCCAGCAACGGCAAGGTGATGGTCGAAGACGGTGCTGCCGGCCTTGCCGGCCTTCTCGACGTCGAAGGCCTCGCTGTCGAAACACATGGCGACATGAAGGCCGTGCTGTGGGGCAAGCTTCTGATGAACCTGAACAATGCGCTGGTGGCGCTGTCAGGCCTTCCGCTGGCAACCGAGCTTGCCGACAGGCGCTGGCGGTTGATCTTGGCCGCCCAGATCGACGAGGCGCTGCAAGCGATGAAGGCCTCCGGCATCGCGCCGGCGCGCATCGCCGGCCTGCGCCCTGCACTGCTGCCGAAGATGCTCAGGCTGCCCGACTGGCTGTTCAAGCTCCTGGCGCGGCGCATGCTCGCGATCGACCCCGAGGCGCGCTCGTCCATGTGGGACGATCTGCGGCGCGGCCGGCCGACCGAGATCGACGACCTGCAGGGTGCTGTTTTGCGGCTCGCTGAGAAAGCCGGCACGCCGGCGCCGACGCTCCAGCGGATCAGCGCCCTGGTGCGCGCGGCGGAGTCCGAGCGGCTCGGCTCGCCGGGCCTGGTGCCGGAGAAGGTTCTGGCGCCGCCGGCCGGCCGTCGATCAGCGTGATCTTCTGCCAGATTTTGCGCGACAGGTTGGACGCCAGGTTCTCGATGTCGTTGACGCCGTCGATGACGACGGCGTCATTGACGGACTGGGCGAACAGCGCCGCGATCTTGCCGGTGATCGACAGCATTTCGGAGCAATAGTCGAGATAGCGCGCGAGATCCGCGGCATTAGTGATGCGGGCGGGCGAATGCGAAGTCGGCTTGAAACTGGCCGACAGCGCCGCCGGATCCTTGGTCAACTGGTGCATGTCAATGACGTGGATCAGCGAGCGCAGGCCGTGCAACTGACGAAACACCTGCTTGCGCTTGATGCGCTCCTCGGTGCGGATCAGGGCGAGGAAGCCGAGCACGGCGAGGATGATCATGTTGATCGTGGCTTCGATGCCTTGCACCGACTGAACCGCGTCGTCGGACTGGGAGATGTGAATGAGCGGCAGGATGGTCCCGACGAACAGGAAGATCAGCGCGCCCGCGACGACGGCGGCGGCGATGATGCCACGCAGCCACCAGATAGGCGCTTCCAGCGCCTTGGCGGCCTTGGCCAGATCGCGCGACAGCGACACCAGTTCGGCGGCGACGCCGCGCAACCCGGCGTCCGGGAAACGGTCGGCGACGCGGCCGTCAAGCCGCTCGGCGGTTTCGATGATCAGTTTCGGATCAAGCGTGCGGTAGCGCATGGCGAGATATCCGACCGGCCGCCTGGAGCATGCCGAAAAGTGTGACGCGGTTTTCGGACGACATCATGCTCTATTTCTTCGGTTCAGCCGGCTCGTTGGTGCGCCGGCCGTAGCGGTTGGGCCCAGGCTGCCCAGGAAACAGGCACAACACAAGGAAGGCGACGATCGAGACGACCGGTACGAACAGGATCAGCGCGGCGATGCCCGGCTTGTCGAGGTCGTGCAGACGCTTCACCGCCAGCGCGATGTTCGACCACAGCGAGGCGATGAAGGCGACGAAGAAGATGAACGACCACATGTTGCTCTCGGCCGAGCCCTCCGGCACCAGCGTGAAGCGGTACAGCGGGAACGCCTGGATGATGGCGACGAGCAATCCGCCAAGAAAATAGGCCGCGCGGCTGACGCGGCCCGAGGTCTTGAAGAAAAGCCAGGTGAGATCCGATCTTTCAGGCAAGCGGGTCCGATCCATATTGATTGGCGCCCCTGGTGCCTTCGAGGATGCCGAGTTCGACCAGCAGCCAGATGCCGCCGATGACGGGTACGAGGCCGATCAGCGTCCACCAGCCCGACTTGTTGCGGTCGTGCCAGCGTTTGGCATAGAGGGCAATCGCAAAATAGATCGATGCCAGCGCGAAGAGGATGCCGATGATGCCGACCTGGGCACCGCTGGCCGTGGTGAAACGGGTGCCGAGGATCGCGTCGAGAATGAAAGCTATAACGCCGATAACGATGAATACCCCGATGCCAGCCCAGAACTTGCCCCGGTTGATGCGACCATCAAAGCTTGTGAGCAGATATTTCCAGTCCATGTCACCCCTCCATGTTGAACCAGCGCGACCGATCGTCGCGCCGGCGGAAGGTGCGCCTGCCCGGCGGAAAGATCAATCGCGCAGCAATTCGTTGATCGAGGTCTTGGACCGGGTCCTGGCGTCGACCCGCTTGACGATGACGGCGCAATAGAGACCTGGGCCCGGTTCGTTGTTTGGAAACGGCTTGCCCGGCAGCGATCCGGCGACGACGACCGAATTCGGCGGCACCTCGCCATAAAAGATCTCGCCGGTGGCGCGGTCGACGATCTTGGTCGACTGGCCGATGAAGACGCCCATGCCGAGCACCGAGCCTTCGCGCACGATGCAGCCCTCGACCACTTCGGAGCGCGCGCCGATGAAGCAATTGTCCTCGATGATGGTGGGGCCGGCCTGCATCGGCTCCAGCACGCCGCCGATGCCGACGCCGCCCGAAAGGTGGACATTCTTGCCGATCTGGGCGCAGGAGCCGACCGAAGCCCAGGTATCGACCATGGTGCCGCTATCGACATAGGCGCCGACATTGACGAAGGACGGCATCAAGACGGCGCCGGGCGCGACATAGGCCGAACGGCGCACGATCGACGACGGCACGGCACGAAAGCCCGCCTTCTCGAAATCGACGGCGCTCCAGCCGTCGAACTTGGACGCCACCTTGTCCCACCACACGGCCTCGCCGGGGCCGCCCTTGATGATTTCCATCGGATTGAGCCGGAAGGAGAGCAGCACGGCCTTCTTCAGCCACTGATTGACGTGCCATTTGCCGTCGGCCTGCCGCTCGGCGACGCGGGCGGTGCCGCGGTCGAGCAGGTCGAGTGCCGACTGGATGGCGTCGCGAACCTCGCCGCGGGTCGCGGTCGAAATGGCGTCGCGTTCCTCGAAGGCCTTGTCTATGGTCTTTTCGAGGCTCGCCAGATCGGGCTTCGACATGAATTCGCTCCATTACCAAGCTGTTAAGGGGCTGCGCCTTAACCTGTTTAAAAGTCGCGCGGACCCTATGTTAAGGCTCAATGGGGGTCAATCGCAGCTGCGTCACGGGACGACGCAAGTAAAGGAATGGACGGGTGGATTCGATGACTCCCATGGAAAAGGCGGGATGGACGCCGCTGCCGCATTCGGACGAGGATCTGGAGCGGTCGAAAAGCGTGCCGGACACGCCGCAGACGCGGGCCGAAACCTACCGCCTGGCCTGGAACGATCCCGACTTCATGACGCGGCGCGAACTGCGCGCGGTCAGGCTGCAACTGGAGCTGCTGAAGCCGGAAATGATCCTGGCCGAGCGCGGCATCCGTTCGACGGTGATCCTGTTCGGCGGCGCGCGCCTGCCCGAACCCGGCGGCGAGGCCTGGGCGGCCAAGAACGAGACGCAGAAGAAGAACCTCGAGGAAAACAGCAAATATTACGAGGAGGCGCGCAAATTCGCCCGCCTCTGCTCGCGGCAGTCGGCCACTTCATATTATCGCGAATATGTCGTGGTGACCGGTGGCGGGCCGGGCGTTATGGAAGCCGGAAACCGCGGCGCCGACGATGTCGGTGCGCCGTCGATCGGGCTCAACATCGTCTTGCCGCACGAGCAGGCGCCGAATCCCTATGTGACGCCGGAGCTCTGTTTCAACTTCCACTATTTCGCCATCCGCAAGATGCACTTCGTCATGCGCGCCAAGGCCGTGGCGGTGTTTCCCGGCGGGTTCGGCACGATGGACGAGTTCTTCGAGACGCTGACGCTGATCCAGACCGGACGCATGGAGCGTGTGCCGGTGATCCTGTTCGGCAAGTCCTTCTGGAAGCGGGCGATCGACCTCGACTTCCTCGCCGAGCAAGGCACCATCAGCCCGGGCGACCAGGACATCATCGATTTCGTCGACACCGCCGAGGAGGCCTGGAGCATCGTCAGCCGCTTCTACAAGCTAGGGGAATAGGAATTGGGGGAACAAGGGAAATGAGGGAACTGGGGAAATGAGGAATTGACGAAATAAGGGGCACAGTCTTGCGTCCCGACCAATTCCTCAATTCCTCAATTCCTCAATTCCTCAATTCCTCAATTCCTCAATTCCTTACGACTATGGTCGTGAGGAACGTGGCGAGATCGTCGGTGACGAAATCGACGTCATCCTCGTTGGCCGGGTCGCGTTCCCAGATTTCGGAAAAGGTCGGCTCGAAATTGCGCGGCACCACGAGAACCGTGGTCATGCCCAGCGACTTCGGCACGGAAAGGTTGCGGGCAAGATCCTCGAACATCACCGCATTGTGGCCGGTGACGGCGTGCAGTTCGGCGAACTTCTCGTAGGTCTGGCGCGCCGGCTTGGGGTTGAGGCCGGCGGCGACGATGTCGAAGATGTCGTCGAAATGCTCGAGGATGCCGAGCTGGCGCGCGGTGCGCTCGGCGTGCCTGCGGTCGCCATTGGTGAAGATGAACTTGCGGCCCGGAAGCTGGCGGATGGCGGTGCCGAGAACGGGATCGGGTACCAGCCACGAATAGTCGATGTCATGGACCTTCTCGAGGAAGTCGTCGGGATCGATGCCGTGGCGCGTCATCAGCCCGTTCAGTGTCGTACCGTATTCGAGATAGAGCTCCTTCTGCAGCTTGCGCGCCTCCTCGCGCGGCAGCGCCAGCAATTCCCCGACATAGGCGGTCATCTTGACGTCGATCTGCGAGAACAGATTCGAGTGGTGCGGATAGAGCGTGTTGTCGAGGTCGAACACCCAGTCGGTGACATGGGCGAAGCGGGCGGGATCGGGAAGCGTGGTCATGCGCTCCTTATGGCATGAAACAGGGATTCTGAAAGGGACTTTATCCACAACTTCTTCGCGTTGAAGTTGCAGAAATAACCCCACGATTCAAATTTTATGCATCCCGGAAAGGTAGCCTTCAGGGCTTGCTGGCACAGAGACAGTCCTGTGGGGAGCCTGCGATGAACAGCATCATTCTCAAATCCGCCGCCATCGCCTTCGCCTCCGTCGCTGCATCTCTTCTGCTGACGTTGATCATCGTCCCAGCCATGGGGTTCCCGCTCACGCGAACGATCTGGTTGACATTGACGCTCTGTCCGCTGGTCCTTGCCTGGACGGCGTGCGCCGGCACGTTCTGGCAGAGCGACAGGCTGAAGAACGCCCATCGCGAACTCGCACGTGCCCATGCCCAACTCGCCGCCGCGCACCGCCGCCTGGCGGAAAAGGCGAGCCGCGACGACATGACCGGCATGCTCAACCGGGAGAGCTTCTTCGCCGCGCTGGACGGCTCCCGGCGCAAGTCCGACCGTGGCGCGCTGCTGATCATCGACGCCGATCATTTCAAGACGATCAATGACAATTTCGGCCACCTGACAGGTGACGACGCGCTGCTGTTGATCGCCAGCGCCATCGAGCGCGGCGTGCGCAGCGGCGATGTGCTCGGCCGCATCGGCGGCGAGGAGTTCGGCGCGTTTCTGATCGGAGCCACGGAACAGGAAGCCAAGCGCGTTGCCGAACGGATCCGCCGCGAGGTCGAGCTGATCCGCTTCCGGCCCGTCGATGAACGGACCATTCCGCTGACCGTCAGCATCGGCGGCACCGTCTGCGGCGAGGACGTCAACGTATCGGAACTGATGCGCGCCGCCGACCGGCGCCTCTACCAGGCCAAGCATGCGGGCCGCAACCTGACGATCCTCGATACCGATATTTCCGAAGCCGCATGAGCAGGCCGGGCCGGCACACCTGGCCCGTTAAGAAATCTGTAACCTTGTTTGCATCCGTTTGTGCCGCTTGTCGGCACTTTCACCGCCTCGAGGCCATGCTTGGCACGATATTGGCTTGCCTGACGATGCGTGTGCCGTTCGGGAACGTCATGCGCGTATCGAAGCCCCTAGCAGAGAGACCTGTCATGAGTTTCTCCATCAAAAAAATCTCGCGCCGTACGCTCGTGCAGGCGCTGATCGCCCTGCCTGCCCTGTCCTTGTTCCGCGAGCTGCCTGACGCCGACGTCACCCATGCCGGTTCATCCCGGGTCGACCCTGACGAGATCGTCGAGGTCAATGGCTGGATCCTGAAGCAGAGCGACCTGGCATGATCTTCGACAGCTACGAGGCGTATCGCGCCGCCAACTTTGCGCCAAAGGTCTGCATCCTCGGTTCCGGTCCGGCCGGCACCACGATCGCCAGAAAACTTGGCGCGGCCGGCATCCCGGTAGTGGTGCTGGAAGCCGGTTCGCGGGAATTCAGCGACGGCTCGCAGGACTTTTACCGCGGCACCACCGTCGGTGACTTCTATTTCGATCTCGACATCACCCGGCTGCGGTTCATGGGCGGCAGCTCCAATCACTGGGCCGGTTGGTGCCGCGTGCTCGACAAACTGGATTTCGAGCCGAAGGCCTGGGCGCCCGATACCGGCTGGCCGATCCGTCGCGCCGACATCGAACCCTATCTTGCCGAAGTGCGCGACATCCTCGACCTTCCCGATTTTCGGCCTGATGTGCCGATCTCGGACGACATTCGCTGGGTGCAGCTGATCAAGAGCCCGGCGGTGCGGTTTGCGGAAAAATTTGCCGACGAACTCGACAAGAGCAAAAACATCGCCATCGTGCTCAACACCTACGCCACCGAGCTTGCCGGCGACGGCAAACGGGTGACCGGCGCCAAACTGTGGTCCAACGGCAGGGACGCCGGCTCGTTCAGCGCCGACGATTTCATCGTCTGCACCGGCGGGCTGGAGAATTCACGGCTGTTGCTGTGGTCGAACCAGCGCTCCAACGGCGGCGTCGTGCCGAACGCGACGGCGCTTGGCCGCTACTGGATGGAGCATCCGACCTTCGAGGGCGGCAATGCCATCCTGGCCGACTATGACGCGTTCGAGGTCGATGCCGTCAAGGAGGCCTTCTTCTCGCCGATGCCTGCCGCGATGGATCGGCTCAAGATCATGAATTTCGGCATCAGGCTGATCGAGGCTCCCTATCCGGGCGTCAAAAGCCTCATCGCCGACCTTGCCTGTACGGCGCCGCACATGGCGGAATGGGTATCGCGCAAACTCGACCAGAACCTGCGTTGCGCCGCTCAGCTTTATGTCGCCTGGGAACAGGCGCCGCTGGCTTCGAACCAGATCGAGCTGTCGAAGACCGAGGTCGACCATGCCGGCGTGCCGCGCATTGAGCTGCACTGGAAGAAATCGGAACTGGAACGTCGCACGCTTCTCGAAGGCCTGAAACTGTTCGGCACGACGTTGGCCCAGAAAAACCTGGGCCGGGTGCGCATTGCGGACTGGATCTCTAACGGCGAGGATTATCCGACCAACGAAGAGACGGCGGGCAATCATCACATGGGCGGCACGCGCATGGGCACGGACGTCACCAGGAGCGTGGTGGACGCCAATTGCAAGGTGCATGGCATGGACAATCTCTATGTCGGCGGCTCCTCCGTGTTCTGCACGTCGGGACAAGCCAACCCGACGACGACGATCACCGCGCTCGCCTGCCGGCTTGGCGACCATCTGAGCAAGGTGGTAACGGCCTGAGCGACCTCCATGAAGTCCCAGGGCCGGCGCCAAAAATGGCGCCGGCAGAAGCTCAAAGACCATAGACGGCGATGCGCACCAGCACGGCGGCGGCGGCCAGCGACACCAGCAGGATGCCGAGGCCAATCGGAGAGCCCCAGCCATGCCATTCCATGCTTGGAGGCGATGACCTACGCCTAGCGTTCCGACCGGCCGAAGCGCCGTTCGAGATAGGCCTGGCCAAATTCCAGCGCGATCGACAGGATCCAGTAGATCATCGAGGCGGTGATCAGCATCTCGATATGGCGGAACTCCGTCTGGCCCATCGTGCGGGCGAGATACATGATCTCCCAGACGCCGACGACCGATACCAGCGAGGAATCCTTCAGCATGGCGATGAACTGGTTGCCGGTCGGCGGGATGATGACGCGCATGGCCTGTGGCAGGATGACCAGCGCCATGGTCTGGCCGGGGCTCAGGCCGAGCGCCGTGGCGCCTTCGCTTTGACCACGCGGAATGCTTTCGATGCCGGCGCGGAAGATCTCGGTCATGTAGGCGCCGTAACACAGCGACAGCGCCACGATGCCCGCCGGCACCGCGCCGATCACGTAGCCGACCTGGGGCAGGCCGAGATAGATGATGTAGATCTGCATCAGCAACGGCAGGCCGCGAAACAGCGATGTGTAGAAGGTGGCGAGCCCGTAAACGACGCCGTTTCCGGTCAGTTTGGCGATGGCCCCGACCAGGGCGATCAAGGTCGCGATCAGGATCGAGATCGCCGAAATGTAGAGCGTCGTGGTGACGCCCTGGGTGATCAGGAACCCGACCTTCCTGGCGATGAAGGCAAGGGAGAGGTCGAAGGAATAGAAGAACAGCATCAGCAGCACGAACAGCTCGATCCAGACGCCGACGATCTGCTGCCGCCGGGGCAGGAGTAGCAGCAGTTTGCCATTCGTCAGCACCAGGAGCGCGATCAACACGGCGGAGAGGGCGCGCGACAGAGCGGGGTTGGCCTGCAACCAGTCGGATGCAAGCGGCATCAAAGAGCCGATCCAGCTCGACTTGATGCCCATGGCGTAGAGGGCCGCGGCCAGCAGTGCCGGAAAAAGCGCGCCCGCGGCGCGGCGGGTGAGCCCTGGATGGGAGAGCATCAGCCTGCCGATCATGCCGTCACCTTGTCCCTGGCGGTGGCGTTGCGTTCTCGCCACCAGTCCTGCGCCTGCAATTTCCAATAGGTAAGCTGCGCGGCGGCCAGGCCGGCGGTGCCGCCGGCCCAGCTCAGTCCGAAGGGCGCGAACTGCCGGTACCGGTCCGAGGCGCCCAGAATGCCCTCGGCGACAATTTTTCCGGCAATCGCCGTGGTGTTGAGCCCATGGCCGCCGAAAGCGGTGCAGTACCAGACGCCTGGCTGCAGCTCGCCGATCTGGGGCATCAGATGCCGGGCATAGGACATCAGCCCCGACCACGCCAGTTCGGTCTTGAGGCCGGCAAGCTGCGGGTAGGTGCCGACCATCTCGCGGCGCAATTCGCGCGCCAACGCGTCGGCGGAAGCGGCGCGCGTGGTGATGCGCCCGCCCCACAGGAGACGGTTGCCATTCTCGACCAGGCGATAATAGTCGCCGGCCCGCCTGTTGTCGCCGACGGCATCCGTCGTGGCCACCGCTTGCGCGATGAGGCGGGGAGCCGCCTCGGAAACCATGACATAGGTCGCGATGGGCAGGAAGGCGCGGTAGAGCTGGCCGAATACCGGCCCGGTGTAGCCGCCGGTGGCGAGCACGATCCGGGACGCCCGAAGCGTGCCCTGTCTGGTGCGAAGCATCTTTTGCGGCCCCGAGAGGTCGCATTCCACGACCTCGGAGCTTTCATGAATCTCGCCGCCAAGCCGCTCGATCTCGTCGGCCAGGCAACGCAGATAGTTGAGCGGATGGATGTGAAAGGCGTTCGGGTCGCGCAGGCCCTGGTGGTAGCGGACGGACTTCAGCACCGACCGGACGTCCTCCCTGTCGAGATACTGAAGTTCATAGCCATGGTCGCGGGCCATCTGTTCGGCATAGGCCTTCAGCGCGTCGCCGTCGTCGTAGCGCAAGACGCTGAGCAGGCCGGCACGCGGCATGGCGGCCGATATTCCGAGCGCCTCGATCGTGTCGCGCACGAATTCCACGCCTTCGATCGATAGCCGATGCAGGTCGCGCGCTGCCTTCCCGCCGACACGTGCGGCGATATTGTCGCCGGCGGTGGCGAAGCCGGGCGTGACGAAACCGCCATTGCGGCCCGAAGCGCCGAAACCGACGAGCTGGGCTTCCAGCACGGCGACATGCAGTCCGGCGCGCGCCAGCTGCAGCGCTGTCGTCAACCCGGCCAATCCGGCGCCAACGACGGCCACGTCACATTGCGCCTCGCCTTTGAGCGAAGGTCGCGTCTTCCGGTCGGTCAGGGTGCGGGCGTAATAGGTGTCCGGATAGGCCATCGATGACTTTGCGGTGAGGAGCATGCATTTGGTGGGGTGAAGTCCGCCGGCTGCCGAGGGACAGCCGGCGGAATGACTTTACTTGGCGCTGTAGTCCTTGCCGTACCACTTCGTGGTCAGCGCGGCGAGCGTGCCGTCCGTCTTCATCCCGGTGATGATGCCGGCGACCTTTGCGGTCCACTCGGGATCCTTCTTTTCGGCGATGACGACGAGCGGCTCGCGGAAGGCGTACTCGCCTTCCAGGATCTTCACGGGATAGCCGTTCTTGATGGCGTTCTGCGCCGTCTGCTCCGGCGCGATCACGGCATTGAGGCGCACGCCGTCGCCAAGCCGCAGGTCATCGAAGGGAAGCATGGAATCCGCGTAGGTGCGGATCTCGCCCGGCTCCAGCTTGTATTCGATGGGAGCCAGGCCGGGCGCGTCGATTTCGAGCTTGCGGCGGATGAAATCCTCCGAGGTGGTGGCCGTCTCGACGCCGATGATCTTGCCGTTGAGATCGGCGATCGACTTCGCGCCGCTGTCCTTGTGCAGGACGTAGACATAGGGGCTGTAATAATAGATGCCGACAAAGTCGATCACCTTGGAGCGGGCCTTGGTCGGCGTGACCGATCCGACGCCGAGATCGTAGCGCCCCTGCCAGCGTCCGCCGGTCAGCGTCGCCCAGTCGGGCGTTTCGAACGAGACATCGACACCAAGCCGCTTGCCGATCTCGCGCGAGACATCGATGTCGAACCCGGCGAGTTCATTGCTGTCGTCGAGAAAGCTCTGTGGCGGCCAGGCTGCGTTGGTGGCAATGACCATCGCCTTTTTCGACGTTACGCGGTCCAGGGTTTCCCCGGCCATGGCCGCCGTCGTGATCGCGAATGTCGCGGCGGCAAGAACGGCTAAATCGAGCAGCTTTTTCAAAGTTATCCTCCCTTGTGGTTGAAACTGATAGGATGCGTAACGTCGGACCTCAGCGCTTTCAGCCACAGCTTCAACGCGGATCGGTTTCGGTTTGTGCCCACCACAGCCGAAGCTCGTTCCCCCTGATGGACCGGCGTTTATTACCCCAGACAGTCAGGTCGCAAAAAGAAGGGTTCTACCCGGCGAAATGCGGGATAATGGCGATCACGCAGTCATTGCGTGCCTTGAGACGACAAAGTGCCGGATATGGTCGCCTTGTTCCGTTCGCGCCGGCCAGTCTTCTGGCAGTCTTCCGGATTGTCGCGGGGACGGTTCAGCCGATAGGATCGCGCGGCGGTTACTGCGCGGATCGAGCGAGAGGATTTGTTTGTGGAATTGACCGAGAAGGATCGTCAGCTGCTCGCGCTGATGCAGAAGAATGCGCGTGAGCCGGTCGCGTCACTGGCGCGTCAGCTCGGCGTATCGCGGACAGCGCTGCAGGAGCGGATCCAGAAGCTCGAGGCCGGCGGTATTATCGAAGGCTATACCGTGCGGCTGACCAAGGAGGTCGCCCAGAATGCCGTCCACTGTTTCACGCTCGCCGCCCTCAACAACAAGAGCTATCCGGACGTCTCCAGAAAGATCAAGGCGATGCCCTCGATCCAGGCGGTCTACGCCATTACCGGCGAGTGGGACCTGATCATCCACCTTGCCGCCGAGACGCTTGAGAAGCTGAACCGGGAGGTGAATGCGGTGAATGAAATCAACGGTGTCGTCAAAACCGCTTCCCATGTGGTGATGGAGACGAAGTTCAACCGGACCATCTACGCATTGTAGGAGGTGGCGGGATGTCCAGGCGGCGGAGAACGCCCCGCCGCCGGGGCCGCCATGTAGGCGAATTAGACCGTCGCCGGATCGAGCGCTGGCTCGCCCTTGCGGCGCGCGACAATCGCCTCGAAATCCGCGGTCTGGAAGGCATCGCGCAAGGCGTCGAAGGACGGCAGCACGAAATAGGCGCGCTGGAATTTGTCGATCTCGTAACCGGTACGCATCACCGTCTCAAGGTCGAAAGGCACATGGTGGGCGTCCTTGCTCTCGACCGCGAACTGCAATTCGGTAAAGGACGACATCAGGCCGGCGCCGAACGCCTTCAGCGGCTGGCCGGGCTCCTGCATCAGGCCGTATTCGGCCGTGTACCAATAGAGCCGCGTGATCATCTCGTCGCCGCCGAGTGCGATGATGTCGCCGGCCTTTTTGCCATACATCTGCATGAAGTCGGCGAACACCGGCTGCGACAGCACCGGCACATGGCCGAAGAAATCGTGGAACATGTCCGGCTCGACGATGTAGTCGAGTTCCTGCCTTGTCCGCAGCCAGTTGGTGACCGGGAAGTGGCGGTTGGCGAGGTGATCGAAGAAGGGGGCGGCCGGAATGAGGCCGGGCACGGCGACGATTTCCCAGCCGGTGAGCTTGCGCAGCTTGGCGCTGACGTCAGCAAAATCGGGGATGCGATCGAGAAGGCCGAGCTTCTCGACGCCGTCGAGATAGGAGTGGTGGGCGAGCTTGCGCGTCAGCTTGGTCTGGCGGTCGCACAGCGTGCGCCACACCGCCTGCTCCTCGGCGCTGTAATCATAGCCCTGTGCCACGGTGAAATCGGCGCGACACACCGAATAGTCGCCGCGCAACCCTTGCGCCGCGCAGTCGCGGGCATATTCGGCAACGCTCATCGTCGTCATGGTTTTTCTCCTCGCAAAGCATCAATGGTCGACGTGCCGCAAGGCTAGCCCGACCTGCGGAGGCAAATCGGTTTTGATGATGGCTCGGTCGCCACATTTGAGATAATATTCACTCACAATCTGCATAATGGGAGTGAAAATGGCTCAATTCGACGATTTCGAGATCAGGATGCTCGATGTCCTCCAACGCGACGGGCGCAAACCGGTCTCCGAACTGGCGCAGGAGATCGGCCTCTCCACCACGCCCTGCGCGCGGCGCTTCGAAGCGCTGCAGGAAGCCGGCATCATCAAGGGCTTTGCCGCCGTGATCAGTCGCCGCGCGGTCGGCCTGATGGTCGAGGTGTTCATCCAGGTGCGCCTCGTCAGCCACAGCGACGGCTCGCCCGAAAGCTTCATTGCCGCCGTTCAGCGCATGGACGAGGTGTCGTCGTGCTGGACGATGACCGGCGACCACGACTTTTTGCTGCATGTCATGGTGCCGTCGGTCGACGAGCTCAACGCCTTCGTCATGCATCGGCTGATGCGGCTCGACGGCGTGCGGGACGTCCACACGCAACTGGTGCTGCAAAACATCAAGGGCCCTGGCCACGTGCCGCTCGCGCATCTCAGGCGCTGATGCCCTCCTAGTTTCTGCGGAAAAGCTGCAAGCAAACTGCTGAAACGGGCCAATCGGGCGGCACTATCGCCGGCCAGCATGCGCGGACCAACTCCCTGGAGGTCCGCCATGAACATCGTCCTGATCAATCCGCCGCACACAGCCATCGGCAGCCGCGTGCCCGACGATCACTTGCCGCCGCTTGGTCTTCTGGCGATCGGGGGTCCGCTCACCGACGCCGGCCACGCGGTGCGGCTCGTCGATGCCGAGTTCGGGCCGATGCCGCTCGCCTCGGTCGTCGCGCAAGCCCTGAAGGACTGCCCCGACTTCGTCCTGATCGGCCATTCCGGATCGACCTCGGCGCATCCGACCGCCCTATTGATCGCCGCAATGATCAAGGCGCGCGAGCCGGCGACGATCATCCTCTATGGCGGCGTGTTCCCGACCTATCACTGGCATGACATCCTCACCGAAACCGACGTTTTCGACTTCATCGTGCGCGGCGAGGGCGAAGCGACCGTGGTGGCGCTGGTCGAGGCGGTGGAAATGCGCCAGCCGCCGGCAAGCGTTGCCGGCATCGCCTATCGCGATGACCTCGATCGTCCCTTCGCCACGCAAGCGGCGATGACCATCGCCGACCTCGACGCCTACCGCGTCGGCTGGGAGTTGATCGATCACCGCAGATACAGTTACTGGGGCGGCAAGCGCGCCGTGGTCATGCAGTTTTCGCGCGGCTGCCCGCATCTGTGCAATTATTGCGGTCAGCGCGGCTTCTGGACCCGCTGGCGGCATCGCGATCCCAAGAAATTCGCGCAGGAGATCGCCTGGCTGCACCGCGAGCACGGCGTCGAGCTGATCAACCTCGCCGACGAGAACCCGACCGTCTCGAAGAAGGCCTGGCGCGCTTTCCTGGATGCGATGATCGCCGAGGACGTGCCGGTGCTGATCGTCGGCTCGACACGCGCCGACGACATCGTGCGCGACGCCGACATGCTGCACCTCTACCGCAAGGCCGGCGTCATCCGCTGGCTGCTCGGCATGGAAAACACCGACGAGCAGACGCTCGCATTGATCCGCAAGGGCGGCAGCACCTCGTCTGACCGCGAGGCGATAAGGCTGCTGCGAAAGCACGGTATCTTGTCGATGGCGACCTGGGTGGTCGGTTTCGAGGACGAACGGTTTCGCGATCTGTGGCGCGGCTTCCGCCAGCTCCTCGCCTATGACCCCGACCAGATCCAGGCGCTCTATGTGACGCCGCATCGCTGGACGCCGTTCTTCCGCATCGCTCGCGACCGCAGGGTCATCCAAAGGGACGCCCGCCTGTGGGACTACAAGCATCAGGTGCTGCACATGACCCGGCTGAAGCCGTGGATGCTGTTCTTCTCGGTCAAGCTGATCGAACTGGCGGTGCAGTCGCGGCCGAAGGCGCTGGCGCGCATCCTGTTCCACCCCGACCCCGAGCAGCGGCATTCGATGCGCTGGTACACCAAAATGGGCCGCCGCGTCTGGTTCCGCGAGGTCTGGGGATTCCTGGTGACCGACCGCCGGATGACAGGCGGCCCGACGCTCGCCGAATTCTGGGGCGCACCGCAGGACGCCGAGGAGGAATCGATGGTCTTTCAGCGTCCGGCGAAGAGACCTGTAACGGTGCCTGCCGCCGCGCAACCTGCCGCGCTCGAACCGCACGCCTTTCGCGTCTCGCCACCGCACTGACCCGTCTCGCCCTCGCCGCCAGCGGTCAACGCGCTAATTTCCAGCGATCGGACGATGGTGATTGGCAGGAGGAAGCGATGCACCTTGTCACGCATAGGAAGATGAAGGGCGGCCGGCTCATGCCTTGGGGGAAAGGCACTGTCGTGACCGGCGCCAAGGGATATGTCTCTCTTGCCGGCAATACGGGCACGGCCGAGAATTATGACCCGTCGAGCGGCAAGGATGGCGCCGTCGGCGACGCGGCGACGCAATGGCGCTCCATATTGGCGAACATCAAATCGGATCTGGAAGAACTCGGCAGTTCGCTCGAATATCTCGTCAAGATAACCCAGTATGTCAAAGGGCCGTTTCCAGACGGCGGCGTGCTGAGCTCGCCCAACTTCCGGCTGGACGTCATGGACGAGTTCTTCGCCGAGCACTGCCCGAAGCACTGCAGCTACAACAATCCGCCGCCATCGGAAGTGATCGGGGTTGCCGCGCTTGCGCATCCCGATCTCGTCGTCGAGATCGGGGCCGTCGCCGCTCTGCCGGACTGAGGATGCCAGGCGCCGAAGCGCAAGATATCAGGGCACGATCAGTGTGCCGGCGCCGTGTTCGGTGAAAAGTTCGAGCAGCACTGAATGCGGCGTCTTGCCGTTGAGGATGACGACGCCTTCGACGCCGCGCTCGATCGCCTCGATGCAGGTCTCGACCTTGGGGATCATGCCGCCCGAGACCGTGCCGTCCTTGATCAGCGCCCTGGCCTCGGCGACCGTCAGTTCGTCGATCAGCTTCTTGTCCTTGTCGAGCACGCCCGGCACGTCGGTGAGGAACAGAAGGCGCGAGGCCTTGCAGGCGCCGGCGATGGCGCCGGCGAAAGTGTCGGCGTTGATGTTGTAGGTGTGACCGTCGCGGCCGGGCGCCACCGGCGCCAGCACCGGGATCATTTCGGAGCGCGCCAGGAGATCGAGCAGCGTGCGGTCGACCTCGACCGGCTCGCCGACGAAACCGAGATCGAGCACGCGCTCGATGTTGGAATCGGGGTCGATCATGGTCTTACGCGCCTTTTCGGCGAACACCATGTTGCCGTCTTTGCCGCAGAGGCCGATCGCCCATTCGCCCTCGGCATTGATCAGCGCGACGATCTCCTTGTTGATCGACCCGGCCAGCACCATCTCGACGATCTCGACGGTCTTCTGGTCGGTGACGCGCAGGCCGCCCTCGAACTTGGATTCGATGCCCATCTTGTTCAGCATGGCGCCGATCTGCGGGCCGCCGCCATGGACGACGATCGGGTTGACACCGGATTGCTTCAACAGTGCGATGTCGCGCGCGAAGGCCTTGCCGAGCTCGATATCGCCCATGGCGTGGCCGCCATATTTCACCACGACGGTTCTATTCTCGTAGCGCTGCATGTAGGGCAGCGCACGCGACAAGAGGGCAGCCTGCATTTCGGCGGTGGCGGTGATGTCCGTCATCGGGCGTTCCTGGATATCTATAGGGACGGCGGCGTCTTAGCGGGAATTGACGCGAGCCGCAAATGGCATTGCTGTCATATTCGAGCGGTTCACGGTGTCGTCATTGTGACGGCACCATCAGCGGCGCCCGCCGCGTCAGCCAGCCCGAGATTTTCTCCATCTGCGCGGCGAGCGACAGAAGCGTTTCCTCGTCGCCCGGGCGGCCGGCGGCCTGGATGCCGAGCGGCAGGCCGGCGTCCGTGACATGGACGGGGAGCGCAATCGACGGCTGTCCGCTGACATTCTGGATCGCGGGCCAATGCGTGAACCAAAGGCTCTTGTCCATCAACTGGCCGAACACTGGTTTGATCTTGAGCAAGGAGGTGAGGTGAAGCTTGTCGAGCAGGTTCTCGACGAGTTCATCGGCACCTTTGGGATCCATGGCGCCGCAGGCAAGCGGCGGGTGCGCGATGATGGGCATCAGCACCGCATCATAGCGCGCGGTCTCCGTGATCAGTTGCCGAGAGGCGGTGTGCAGGCGCTGCAGGCCGGCATAGGTCTCGCCGGCCGAGACCATTTCGCCCAACCGGCCGAGCACCCGCGTGGCGCGCTCGACGTCGCCCGTTACGGAACGGCCGACGCGCAGCGCTTCGGCCCGCAGCGAGCCGGCGACGGCGGAGGCGACCGTCGTGCAGAAATCGGCGAAGAAATCGCGGCCGATGAAGGGCAGTTCGATGTCCTCGACCGAATGGCCGCCTTCACGGGCGAGTGCCACGGCAATGTCGAGCGCCTTGAGCGTCTCGGCCGAAATCGGCAGGCCAAGCGGCGACTTGCGGTACACCGCCAGCCTGAGCTTGCCGGGCTCGCGTGCCGCAGCGGCGGCGAACGTGCCCTTCGGCGGCAGCGCGGCATAAGGCGCCAGTGTATCGGGACCATGGGTGAGGTCGAGCAGCAGCGCGCAGTCGCGCACCGAGCGGGTGACGGCGTGATCGACGACCATGCCGTACCAGCTTTCGCTCACCAGCGGCGACAGCGGGACGCGGCCGCGCGAAGTCTTGAGGCCGACAAGCCCGCTGCAGGCCGACGGCACGCGGATCGAGCCGCCGCCATCCGAGGCATGCGCCAGCGGCACGACGCCGGCGGCGACCAGCGCTGCCGAACCGCCCGACGAACCGCCGGTGGTGTGGCCGGTATTCCAGGGATTGCGGGTGATGCCGAAGGCTTTGGATTCGGTCATCAGCCGCAGCCCGTGCTCGGGCGAGGTCGAGGTGACGATCGGGATCAGCCCGGCGGCGAGATAGCGCTCGGTCATCACCGAATTGAAATCGGGCACCCAGGCCGGAATGCGGCTGCCGCCATGCGAGGGCACGCCCTTGACGGCGATGCCGAGATCCTTGATGGCAAAGGGCACGCCGGCCAGCGGCAACGAACGGTCGATGCCCTTTGCCCGGGTCCGTGCGGCCTCATAGAGCGGCTCTGCCGTGGCGTTGATTTCGGGGCGGGTGGCCTCGGCCCTGGCGATCGCCGCCTCGGTCAGTTCGATCGCCGACAGTTCACCCCTGCGCATCAGACCGGCTAGACCGGTTGCGTCTTCTTCCCACAGGATCCGTTCGACCGACATGCGCACTCCCCCCCGTTGCCGCCGCCAAGCTAGCCAGCGGCAATTCCCTTGGCAATCGAAGCCTGCGCCCGATGTCGAACAGTCCAACGGCGTCATCCACGTCATCGACAAGGTTCTGCTCCCGAAGATGTGATCGGGTGAACGATGTAACGAGGCGCTTGCCGCGGACGAACCCGTTGCAAGAGCCCTCCGTCATTGCGTCGTCTCGCTCCCGTGACCCGCAATCGACATGCGTGCTCCGCGCCGTCCACGATCAACCGTGGAACGGCGCGGAGTGTCGTTTGGGCAACCGTCACCGGCTTTTGACTTTCGGGCGGCGGCATAGTTTGGCAAAACAGACGACAGGAGGAACTGGTCATGAACCGTCGCGACTTTCTTTTGAGTGGTGCCGCCGCTATCGGCGTCGTCGGGGCCGCGGCAGCGATGCTGCGCATGGGCACCCCGCAGGCCGCGCAAGCCGCCGAGAAATTCGAGGTCACCAAGACAGACGACGAGTGGAAAGCCATCCTATCGCCGGCCGCCTTCGACGTGCTGCGCAAGGAGGGCACCGAGTATCCCGGCACCAGCCCGCTGCTCAACGAACACCGCAAGGGCATTTTCGCCTGCGCCGGCTGCGACCTGCCAGTCTATCCCTCTGAGACGAAATTCGATTCCGGCACCGGCTGGCCGAGCTTCTGGCAGGAGATCGCCAATGGCATCGGCAAGACCGAGGACCGCTCGCTGGGCATGACCCGCACCGAGGTGCATTGCCGCCGCTGCGGCGGCCATCTCGGCCATGTCTTCGACGACGGTCCGGCGCCGACCGGCCTGCGCCACTGCATCAACGGCGTGGCGCTGACCTTCAAGCCCACGACCGCCTGACAAGGTAGGTTCTACGCTTCAGGGAACGCAGAGCTGCCCTATTGCTGGCCTAGATGCTCGAGACGAGTTGAAAGGCCAGAGTGATCGTTACGACAATTGGTAAAACCGCGCCTAACACCATCATGGCAAGAATGCAGTGGAACCGGACAGGCTGGGTCTCTCGGGAAATGTTGCCGGTGCGTTGGCTGACAACACCGGCTGCAAACCATCCACGCAAGTTCGTCAAACAAACACGAACCCACAATGGACAGCCGATCACACACGCCACCAGCAAGATGGCAAGAACCCAAGTCTCCATTACGATCAGATATCCGGAGATGTTTTAATCATTCGTGCTGCCTGCATGCGGCTTCCGCTCGATTCGAGCTTAACGGCGAGCTGCTAAATATCTAGTTTGTCTTGGAATTACGCCAGGTCCAAGCGGATATAAAAAAGCTCCGGGCTTTGCGGCCCGGAGCTTTTTGCGTGGTCGGAGCTTTCGGGCGTGGACTGGAGGAGCTTCCCGAAACCGCTGCCACGGTTTTCATTTTTTGCCTTCACGCAATTCCAGACGGAAAACCGCTTCACACTTTCCTGGAATTGCTTCAGTGCCCGCCGCCTCCGCCACCACCGGGCGCGGCCGGCTTCTTGATCAGCATGGTGAAGAACCCCAGCGTCCCGAACAGGACGGTCAGCAGGTAGAACACATCCATGAACGACAGCAGCGCCGCCTGCTGGTGGACCATGCCCGACAGCTCGGAGATCGCCGCACTTGTGGCGTCCAGGCCGGTGGTTTGCTCGAAATTGAGCGTCATGTTCTGCAGCTTGGTCTGCGCGGCGGCACTGCCCCACTGCACATGCTCGGAGAGCCGGGCATAGTGGAAGGCATTGCGGTCGATCAGCACGGTGTTGATGAGGGCAAGGCCGACGGCGCCGCCAAGGTTGCGGGTGAGGTTGAACAGTCCGGACGCATTCTTCAACCGGTCCGGCGGCAAGGTGCCGAGCGCGATGTTGTTGATCGGCACCATGCACAGCATCATCGAACAGCCGCGCAGGATCTGCGGGATGAGCAGCTCGTAAAAGTCCCAGTCGGCGGTCAGATGCGTCATCCACCAGGTGCCGGTGGCGAAGCCGAACAGGCCGATCATCATCATCAGCCGCAAATCCATCTTGCTCGACAGGAAGCCGGAGATGGGCGCGGTGAAGAACATGGCCAGGCCGCTGACGAACAGCGCTTCGCCGATCATCATCGAATCGTAGCCGCGGATGCGTCCGAGGAAGACCGGATAGAGATAGGTCAGGCCATAGAGGCCGATGCCGATGACGAAGGAAAACAGCGAGCCGAAGGCGAAATTGATGTTGCTGAACGCCTTGAGGTCGACGATCGGTTCCTCGGCTGTGAAGACACGCCAGAAGAAGATCACCGCGCCGATGGTCATGATGATGGCGCAGATGAACACGGCCTGGTCCTGCAGCCAGTCATTGTTCGGACCTTCCTCGAGCACATATTCCATGCAGCCGAGGAAGGCGGCCATGCCGGCGAGGCCCCACCAGTCGAACTTCGAGAACAGCTTGAGATTGGGCTTGTCGAAATCGATCAGCGACCAGGCCGCGGTCGCCACCAGGATGCCCGGCACGACATTGACCAGGAACAGCCAGTGCCATGAAAAGGCGTGGCTGATATAGCCGCCGACGGTCGGGCCGATCGTTGGCGCCAGCGTCGCCACCAGGCCGATCATCGGCGAGACGATGGCGCGGCGCGACGGCGGGAAGATGGTGAAGGCCGCCGCGAAGACACTCGGGATCATGCCGCCGCCGATGAAACCCTGCACGGCGCGGTAGACGATCATCTGATCGATGTTGGTGGCGGTCGCGGCCAGCGCACTGGCCGCGGTGAAGCCAGCGGCCGCGACGGTGAACAGCACGCGCGTCGACAGCATCCGGCTGAGGAAGCCCGACAGCGGGATCATGACCACCTCGGCGATCAGATAGGCCGTCTGCACCCAGGGGATCTCGTCGGAGCTGGCGCTGAGGCCGGCCTGGATCTCGGACAGCGAGGCCGAGACGATCTGGATGTCCAGGATCGCCATGAACATGCCGAACACCATCGCCAGGAAGGCGATGATGCGTCGCGTCGAGATCGTGTCGGGCGCGGCCGGCATCGCCGGCGGCGCTCCTGCGGTGATGGTTGCGGTTGCCATGTCCTGAGCCTCCTTGAGGCAGGCCGGGCGGCTTGGCGCTTCAATCAGCCACCAAGCCGCCCTCCGAAAAGCGCTTAGTTACTGGTCGTGGCGGGCGCGGTGCGGCTGTCGACGGCGACGACGACGCTCAAGCCGGCGCGCAGCTTGCCGGTCTTCAGCGCATCGGCCGGCACGTCGATGCGGACCGGCACGCGCTGCACCACCTTGGTGAAGTTGCCGGTGGCGTTTTCCGGCGGCAGCAGCGAGAACACCGCGCCCGACGCCGGCGCCAGCGAGGAGACCGTCCCCTGGATGGGGTGGCCGTCGATGGCGTCGACCGAGATGTTGACCTTTTCGCCGGGCACGAGCCGCGCAAGCTGCGTCTCCTTGAAATTGGCGACGATGTAGAGCTTGTCCATCGGCACGACCACGGCGAGCTTCTGGCCGGGGCTGACCAGATCGCCCTGTTCGACGGAGCGGTTGCCGACGACGCCGTCATACGGCGCCTTGAGCACGGTGAAGGAGAGATCGCGCGCGGCCTTGTCGTGGCCGAGCTGCAGCGACGCCAGCGTGCTGGCGGATTCCGCGCGCTGCGCCTCGAGCACGCCGATATTGGCCTGCGCGGCGGCAATCTGCGCGTCGGCGCCGACGAGCGCGGCATTGGCCTGGTCGAGCGCGGTCTGGGCGTCGTCCAGCTGTGCCTGCGTGCCGACATGAGTCTTGACCAGTTGCGCGGCGCGCTGCTGGGCACGGCCGGCATTGGCGGCGGCGGCCTGGTCGGCGACCTTCTGCGCCTGTGCCTGCTGCAGCGAAGCCTGCGCGGCCTTGGTCTGCGCGTCGATGCGGTCGAGTGTCTTTGCCAGCGTGGCGATCTGCGCCTCGGCCTGGGCAACGGCGATCTTGTAGTCCCCGGCGTCGATCGTCAGCAGGGGATCGCCGGCCTTGACCTGCTGGTTCTCTCCGACCAGGACCTGATCGACATAGCCGGAAATTTTTGGCGAGACGAACGCCATATCGGCCTGGACATAGGCGTCATCAGTCGAGATCATGAAGCGGCCCGTGGTCCAGTAGTCATAGCCGTACCAGGCGCCGCCGCTCAAAAGGGCAAGGCCGATGATCGGCAGCAGGAAGGAGCGCGCCGAGCGCTTCTTCTTGGCCGGAGCTTCGGCCTCAGGTGGCGGCGCGACGGCCGGCTGGACATGCACATCGGGCGCTTCCGTCGCCGGGGCAACCTTGGCGTTGGGGAAAGGACGGACTTCGGCGGTGGCGGGCGTGTTCGAGGACATGACATCTCGCTAAAGTTATAATACTGAACCGTTCGGTTCGATCTGGGCGTTGACATAGCGTGAAAAGAGGACCATATCAAGGGGAAATCGAACCGGTTGGTTCGAATTATTTTCGAGGTGTGACTTTAATGGTTGAGCCTGTGAGCAACGCCGAAACCGACCCCTGCGAAGACCTGCTGGACGGTCTGCGCCGTGGGCGCCCGGCGGCCGGACAGGATCCGGTCAAGCGCAGCCAGATCATCGACGGCGCCCGCCGTGTCTTCATCGAAAAAGGCTTCGAGGCTGCCTCGATGAACGACATCACGCGCGAGGCCGGCGTGTCGAAAGGCACCATCTATGTCTACTTCGCCAACAAGGAAGAGCTGTTTGAGGCGCTGATCGAGGAAGAGCGCGGCACGATCTTCAAGAACATGTACGACATGCTCGACCGCGCCGACGACCTGCGCCAGACGCTGGTCAAGTTCGGCAAGGTGCTGTCCATGAAGATCACCTCGGCCAAGGTCATCCAGGCGCAGCGCACGGTTATCGGCGCCTCCGACAGGATACCGGACATGGGCGCGCGCTTTTACGAACGCGGTCCCAAGCGCGGCCATGACAAGGTCGCGACGTTCCTCAATGCCGCCATCGAGCGCGGCCTGCTCGAGATCGACGACGTCGACCTCGCCGCCTATCAGTTCACCGAACTGTGCCTGGCCGGCCTTTTCCGGCAGTGCATCTTCGCCTACCGCACCAAGGCCCCGACACAGGACGAGATCGACCACATCGTCAGGTCGGGCGTCGACATGTTCCTGAAAGCCTATGGCACCGAAAGGATGGCCGAGGAAGAAAGGGCCTCAAAGCTCACCCTGACATGACGCCCCTAAACGGCCTCCAGTGGCCGATTTTTGCGGGGACCGGCTTGACCTCCAGGCGCTGAGCGTCAAGGTCTGGATAACCGGGCCGAACGAAGCATTCCGCGGGAATGTTTCTCGTTCGCGAGCGTGAAGGCAGATCGGGATGGGCGATCCGAAGCTCCATAGTCAGATGCGACGCATCGTGGCGGACTTCAACGCCGGTCGCCACGAGCAGGCGCGGCTGCTTTGCGAGAAGGCTCTTCGCCAAGCGGCGGACGACCCTGCCCTCAACCACCTCATGGCCGCCGTTCTTTTCGCCAAGGGAGAGATATTGGGAGCCCGCACCCATATTCAGGCAAGTCTGGCGATCCGGGCTGACAACGCATCCGCTCAATTGCTCGCCGGCCGCCTGGCGCGGGCGGCACGGGATTTTGACCAAGCGCTGTTCCATCTCTCACGCGCGGCGGAATTGCCGCCTAGCGCCGCTGTGCTCATCGAGCAGGCGCGAACGCTCGACGAGGCAGGCGACCGGACCCAGGCGCTCGAGGCATGGCGACAGGTGACAATTGCCGATCCCCTGTCGGCGGAAGCGGCGGCGCGTCTCGGCCGCATGCTGTTCGAGGACGGGATGCCTGCCGATGCGGCACCTTTGCTGGAGCGGGCCGTAACGGGAAACGCGCCTGCATCGGCATGGTTTGACCTCGCCCTTGTCAGGCAGGATCTGCATGATCATGTGGGGGCGGCGGCCGCCTATCGCAAAGCGCTGGAGATACGTCCCGACGACGCCGAGGCGGCGGTCAATCTGGGGGTAACGCTTCAGGAAACGGGCGATATGGACGCCGCGATCGAGGCCTATCGAACGGCCTACGAGCAGCGCGCCACGACCTTCGGCATCATTGCGATGGCCCTGACGTCAGCGCCGCACGGCAAGCTTTGGATCGATCGCGACGCGTTGAAGGGCTTGCTTGGAGGCTAATGCATGTCGCCCGGAAGTGTCCTCGGTTCCGGGACTACGACATGCATAAAATCAGAAGCTTACAGCATGTCGCGGCCAATACTATTCGCCGCGACATGCTGTGAGAGCAATTCCAGGAAAAGTTCTAGCGGGCGCGTTTTACGCGAAACCGCTTCCGGTAGACGCCGGGTTCGGCAAGAACATCGGCGACGGTTTTTTCATAGGAGGCCTTGCGCACGGCATCGAAGCTCTCGAAGACGAGCTCGGGCGCGGCGCGCGGCACGGGAAAGCATTGCGCAACCGGTGTGCCCTTCGCCAGCACGCCGGAGAAACCCTGGTCGGTCCAAATCGCCGGGAAATTGATGCCGGCGTCCTGGAAGTGATCCGAATCGACGACACCGGTCACCAGGCGGAAGGGAAGATCATCGCGGTTGACCGGATGGGTGGCGAAGAGGGACCAGCCTTCCTCCAGCTCGATCGTCCAGAAACTGTTGAATTTTATGGCTGCCAGCCCGTTGGAGAACGGCGCGCCGGCGAGCTGTTCGGCGACATGGAAACTGAGCGGCGAACGCGGGTGGCCCTTCGTTGATGGCTCGGCGATGTCCCACCGCCATTCGAAGGCCCCGTTCTCGACGGTCACATCGCATGGCAGCAGGATCATGAAGCCATGTGTCATGGCGTCGACGAAGGGCGGACACTGTTTTACCGTCCTGATCTCTCGCCCATGGATTTCCGAATAGGCTTTCGGAGGCATCTTGCGGAGCCAGTCGGGCAGGACGCCCCGCGCCGGAACCGGCCGGGGCAGCGTTTCGGCAAGCACGGGATCACAACGAAAAACGATACGCATCCGGTTGCCCTCGAACGGCACTGCGATGTTGACGGATTGCCAGGGTGCGGTCAACGGATCGCGTCGGACGACTACGGCATGTCGCGGCGAATAGGATTCGCCCGACCTGCTGTAAGTTTCTGATTTTATGCATGTCGTCGTCCCGGAACCGAGGACACTTCCGGGCGACAAGCATTAGCCGCCATTGGCGGCAAGCACGATCGCGGCCTGCAATTCCTCGAGGCCTTCGCCCTTTTCCGATGACGTCGCCAGCACGAACGGAAAGGCAGCCGGCCGCTTCTTGATCTTGGCCAGCGTCTCCTCGATCAGCCGCGGCACGCCGGCGGCCTTGATCTTGTCGGTCTTGGTCAGCACGATCTGGTAGGACACCGCCGCCTTGTCGAGCAGCGACAGCACCTCGTCGTCCTTCGCCTTGATGCCGTGGCGGGCATCGATCAGCACATAGACCCGCTTCAGCGTGACGCGGCCCTTGAGATAATCGAAGACCAGCTTGGTCCACTCGTCGACCTTCTCCTTTGGGGCGGTGGCGTAGCCGTAGCCCGGCATGTCGACCAGCGCCATCGGCGGCAGGTCGGCGCCCTCGCCCGAAAACCCGTCCGGCACGAAATAATTGAGCTCCTGCGTGCGCCCCGGCGTGTTGGAGGTGCGCGCCAGCCCCTTCTGGTTGACCAGGGCATTGATCAGCGACGACTTGCCGACATTGGAGCGGCCCGCAAAGGCGATCTCCGGCGGCCCTTCCGGCGGCAGGAATTTCATGGCCGGTACGCCGCGGATGAAGATCCACCCGCGCGTGAAAAGGTCGGTGCCGATCGCGGTGCTGTTGGGAACGTTCAAGCTGCTGCCTCCAGAAGAGAGATATCGGCGCCCCTGATGGCATCGAGATTGCGGCCGATCTTGTCCACCGGCCAGTCCCACCACGCCACTGCCAGCAGCCGCCGGATCGTCCTGTCGTCGAAACGCATCTTGACCATCTTGGCCGCGTTGCCGGCAACGATCGCATAGGGCGGCACGTCGTGCGTCACAACCGATTTGGCGGCGACGATGGCGCCATGGCCGATTTCTACGCCGGGCAGGATCACCGCCTCCATGCCGATCCAGACATCGTTGCCGACCACGGTATCGCCGCGCACTTCCTTCGACCACGTCGCCGGGTCAAAACCGTTTTCCCAGCCATGACCGAAGATGTTGAACGGGTAGGTCGAGAAGCCGGACATGGCGTGATTGGCGCCGTTCATGATGAAGCGCGCGCCTTCGGCGATGGCGCAGAACTTGCCGATGATGAGCTTGTCGCCGATGAAGGAATAGTGATGCAGCACGCATTTTTCGGCGAATTTGTCCGGCCCGTCAGGGTCGTCATAATAGGTGAAGTCGCCGATCTCGATGTTCGGCGCCGTGACCAAAGGCTTCAGGAAGCCGACGCGGGTGTGCATCGGGATCGGGTGCTTGATGCCGGGGTTGGGTCCGTCCATGTCGAAGTCCGTCCAGGAAGTGATAGCCACGCGGATCCGGGATCCGCGTGCCTGGTCAAAATAACGTGATCCGCCCTATAGCACCAATCGGCTGACGAGCGAGCCTTCCGTGGCGGACAAGCTCATTTGTTGCCGCGGCAGATCACGATCGGGTTGGACAGCGCGCTGTCGAAACCACTGCCTTGATAGACCTGAACGTTCGACGCTCCGGGCGGCAGCATGAAGGTGCCTTCGACGACCTTCTGATCGCCCGCCATCGTGTGGAGATCCCAGCTGAACGTACAGAATTGCGGCGGTGCCTTGGGTTCGACATGGCTGCAGTTGAGCTGCGCGCCGCCCAGCATGGCGGCGCCGCCACAGCTGACCGCATCCTTCGCAGCCGCGGCGGCGGGCCACCCAATGAGAGCCGTGACGGCCGCGATCCTGATCCAATCCATCGCCAAAATCCTTGCCGCATAATCTCGGCGCCTGGCGCGTTTTTCGCGCCGTGGCCCATGCGTTTTTTCGTCCTCGGGGCTTAATCGGTCTTGCGCGGGGCGTCCAGCAGGATTATGTGCATGATGATAATAAGCATGCTCACGAAAAGTTGTCAGTCGACCCCCGATCTCCTCCCATGCCCTCTTCGCCCAATATCAGCTTCGTGCTGCACGACGTCGCGCGCCTGCTTCGCAAGCGGTTCGAGCAGCGGTCGCGCGCATCGGGGCTGACCCGCGCCCAGTGGCAGGTGCTGGCGTACCTTTCGCTGCATGAAGGCATCCACCAGAACAAGCTCGCCGACCTCATCGAGATCGTGCCGATCACGCTCGCCCGGCTGCTCGACAAGATGGAAGCTCGCGGCTTCATCGTGCGCCGGCCCGATCCCGCCGATCGCAGGGCCTGGCTGCTTTACCTGACACCGCAGGCCCATCCGCTGCTCGGGATCATGCGCGGCAACGGTCAGAAAACACGAGACGAGGCCTTCGCCGGCCTTTCGCCTGAGACACAGCAGCATCTGCTGCAAACCCTAAGCTTGATCAAATCCAATCTGCTCGCGGCTTGCACCCAGCCAGCCGTCGACCGGGAGAAAGTACATGGCTGAATCAACATCCCCCAAGAAGCCTGCCGGAGACGAGACACCGGCAGGTCGGACCGACCAGATTATCCAGCTCGACAACGAGCGGGAGCAGAGGCGGACCAACGTCGTCATCGACAATGGCGAGCTGGAAGCGCCGGTCGCCCTGGAGCCGGCGGCGCTCGAGGCTCCGGCCAAGGAGCCGCAGCCACGGCAGGCCGCCGCCGCCGTTGCCCCTCCTGTTCCGGCCAAACCGAAGCGCGGTCTGACACGGCCCGCCCTTTTTGCGCTGCTTCCCGTCGCGCTGGTCGTCGGCGGCTATTATTATGTCACCGGCGGCCAGCTGATGACGACCGACAATGCCTACATCCAGGCCCAGTCGCTTGGCGTCTCCACTGACGTCTCCGGCACGGTGCAGGAGATCGACGTGCATGAGAACCAGGCGGTGAAGAAGGGCGACGTGCTGTTTCGCCTGCGGCCGGCCTCTTTCGAGACCGCTCTCGCCGCCGCCAAGGCCCAGCTCGGCACGGTACGCAACCAGGTGCTGACCCTGGAAGCGAGCTACCAGCAGTCGCTGGTGCAGATCGAGCAGGCGCAGGCCGACATCCCTTATTACGAGGCCGCCTTCCAGCGGCAGCAGGATCTGCTCAAGACCTCCACCGCCTCGAAGGCGTCTTTCGACAGCGCCCAGCACGACCTCGTCGCCGCCCGCCAGAAAGTGTCCGTCGCCAAGTCGCAGGCGCAGGCCACGCTCGCCCAGCTCGGCGGCGACGCCAACCAGCCGGTGGAGAAGAACCCCTTCTATCTGCAGGCCCAGTCGGGCGTCGACGATGCACAGCGCAACCTCGCCGATTCCGTGGTTAAGGCGCCGTTCGACGGCATCGTGACCAATGTCGACGCGCTGCAGGTCGGCAAGTACCTGCCGGCTTCGCAGCCGGCGTTCAGCCTGGTCTCGTCGACCGATCTGTGGATCGCGGCGGAACCGAAGGAAACCGAGCTGACCTATGTGCGGCCGGGACAGACGGCGACGATCAGCGTCGACACCTATCCGGGCGCCGTCTGGCACGGCACTGTCGCCTCGATCAGCCCGGCCTCGTCGTCGAGCTTCTCGCTGCTGCCGGCGCAGAACACCACCGGCAACTGGGTCAAGGTCGTGCAGCGCATCCCGATGCGCGTGACGATCGATGATATGAAGGGCAAGCCTCCGCTGCGCGGCGGCATGAGCGCGGTGGTCGACGTCGACACGGGCCATGCACGCGGCCTGCCGGACTTCCTCACCAATCTCATCGGCCTGTTCGGACAAAAGTCATGACCAGCGCGTCCGCGACAGGTGCCACGCCGGTGGTCGCCAATCGCGGCGCCATCACCGCCTGCGTTATCCTGGCCGTCATCATGCAGGCGCTGGACACGACCATCGCCAATGTTGCTCTGCCCTACATCCAGGGCAGCGTCTCGGCCAGCGCCGACCAGATCAACTGGGTGCTGACCTCCTACATCGTGGCGGCGGCCGTCATGACGCCGCCTTCGGGTTACCTTGCCAACCGCTTCGGCCGCAAGCGCATCCTCCTGACCTCGATCACCGGCTTCGTCGTCGCCTCGGTGCTGTGCGGTTTCGCGCAGTCGCTGCCTCAGATCGTCGGCTTCCGCCTGCTGCAGGGCCTGTTCGGCGCGGCGCTGGTGCCACTGTCGCAGAGCATCCTGCTCGATATCTACAGTGTGGAAGAGCGCGGCTCCGCCATGGCGCTGTTCGGCATTTCGGTGATGGTCGGGCCGGTTCTGGGACCGGTCATCGGCGGCTGGCTGACCGAAAATGTCAGCTGGCGCTGGGTGTTCTACATCAACGTGCCGATCGGCGCGCTGGCCTTCGCCGGCGTGTCGCTGTACGTCCTGGAAACCAAGCTGGACTTCAAGGCAAGGCTGGATTGGCTGGGTTTCGGCATGCTCAGCATCACGATCGCGGCCCTGCAGATGTTTCTCGATCGCGGCGAGCAGCTCAACTGGTTCTCGTCATCCGAGATCATCATCGAGGCGGTCATCTGCGCATCGGCCTTCTACATCTTCCTTGTCCACACCTTCACCGCCCGCGACACCTTCGTCAATCCGAGGCTTTTCCTCGATCGGAATTTCGCCGTCGGCATGATCTTCATCTTCATTATCGGCATCACCTACTTGGCCTCGCTGGCGCTGATGACGCCCTATCTGCAGACGTTGATGGGCTACCCGGTGGTGACGGCCGGCATCGTCATGGGGCCGCGCGGGCTTGGCACGATGGCCTGCATGTTCCTGGTCGGCAGGCTGATCGGCAAGGTCGACACGCGCTGGCTGCTGCTCATCGGCCTGCTGATCACCGCCTGGGCGATGTACGACATGACCGGCTGGACGCCCGACGTTTCGCAATGGACCATCATCTGCACCGGCTTCATCCAGGGCGCGGGGCTCGGCTTCCTGTTCGTGCCGCTGACCACCATCACCTTCGCCACGCTGGCGCCGGAGCGGCGCGCGGAAGGCACCGGCCTCTACAATCTGTCGCGCAACATCGGCTCCAGCGTCGGCATATCGGTGGTCACCGCGCTTCTGACGCAGAATGTGCAGATCAACCACGCCAACATCGCCACCTATGTGACGCCCTTCAACCAGGCGTTCGGCGATCCGGCGATCTTCCAGGCGATGAACCCCTACACCGCCGCCGGCCGCGCCGCGCTCGACGGTGTGGTGACGCTGCAAGCGACTGTTATCAGCTACATGAACGACTTCAAGCTGATGATGATCCTGTCGCTGGCCGCGATCCCGCTGGTGCTCCTGCTGCGCAAGCCGGGAACGCCGGCAAAGATCGACCATAGCGCCGTCATGGAGTGACGTCTTGGCGGCATTCAGATGCCGAAGGGAAACGTATCCGGTACCTTGCCGGTGCTGTCGGCCGACTTGCCGAGCGGCGTGACCGCGGACGTTCGATCGAACCAGACGAAGGCGTCGAACTGGCGGGAGACGGACGAGTCCATGTAATGGCTGAGCCGTTCGGTCTCCGGCCGGTAGATGACGCCGATATAGCGTTCCGGCCTCGGCGCCGCCAGATCGTCGCCGAGCTGGCCATGGCGCCCAAAATCCAGCAGGAACGACGGTTTGCCGCTATCGTGACACAGCCGCTCGAAGCTGTGCGGCAGCGAAGGATTCACGTCCTTCACCTCCATCTCACCGTCCCAATCCGAGGCGCAGGCGACAGTACCGGTATCTGTTCCGAAGCCGATCAGCGCCGTCCGCGCACCGAAGCGTTCCCGGCAGAGCTGACCGATGTTCATCTCGTCGCGGACAGTACCCATGTCGGTATGCCGCGCGTCGCCGATATGTGAATTGTGCGCCCACACCACGGCCTTCGAATCCCGGCCATGCGTTTCGAGAAGCTGATCGAGCGTCTCGAACATGTGCCGATCGCGCAGATTCCAGGTCTCGGCGCCGCCATAATACATCACGCGATAGTACCGCTCGGCCGATGCGACCAGCCGTGCACTCTGTTTTGCGTCGAGGAGATCGCCGTTGCCCTCGGCCATGGATCGCCCGAACAGATCCATGCACTGTCGCACCACCGCCTCTTCGCAGGTTCTGTAGCCCGGCCGCAGCGCCGCGCGTCCATAGGTGGTGGGCTCGTTCTGCCAAGGCATCAGACAGCCATAGCGCTCGCGCGCGACGGCGGCCGCTTCGGGGTCTACCCTGTCCAGATAGGCAAGCACCGTGGCGATCGAGCCGCTCATATTGTAGAGATCGAGTCCGTAGAAGCCTGCTTTCCGCGCATGATCGGGCACGTCCCGGTTGTACTCTTGCAGCCAGCCGATGAATTCGGACACTTCGGTGTTGCGCCACATCCATGCCGGGAAGCGCTGGAAGAGCGGCGGCGCATCCGACCGCCGTTCCTCCGCGCGAACATACCGGTTGATCTGCGCGGCGTCCGGCCAGTCCGCCTCGACGGCCACGATGGTGAACCCGTGTCGCTGGAGGAGGCGTCGCGTGACAGCCGCGCGGGCACGATAGAACTCCGAAGTGCCATGGCTGGCCTCCCCGAGCAGGACGACACGCCGGTCGCCGAACCGGTCGAACATTGCGCCGAAGGCCGGATCGTCGATCGGCGGCAAATCTTCGGCCGCCCGCGCGATTTGCTGCGGCAATGAAGGAGGGGGTGCCTCGCGCGCCGGCGGCGCGTTTTCGTCGTGCCAGCCATGCTCGCCGATCAACGGCACGAACATGACACCGCCGAGATCCTCCTCCTCGAACTTGTTTGCCGCAATCCGCGTGAGGCGAACGAGCCGCTGCGAGTAAACGTCTTCACCGACCGGAATGATCAGCCTGCCGCCGATCTCCAACTGCTCCTGCAAGCCGAGGGGAATGGACGTGGCGGCGGCCGCGACGACGATAGCGTCGAAAGGTGCCTTTTCCTGCCAGCCTTTCGTGCCGTCGCCGACCCTGACCTCGATGTTTCGATAGCCGGCGGCATTGAGCCGCCGTTCCGCCTGTTGCGCGAGCGATCGATGCCGCTCGACGGTGAAGACGTGTTCGGCAAGTTCGGCCAGTACGGCTGCCGCGTAGCCCGAGCCGGTGCCGATTTCCAGCACGCGATCGGTCGCCTCGATCTCGGCCATCTCAGCCATTTTCGCCACGATGAAGGGTTGCGAGATCGTCTGTCCGCTGCCGATCGGCAGCGGACTGTCCTCATAGGCGAATTCCTCGAAACCCTCGTCGACGAATTGTTCCCGCGCGACCCGGCGCAGCGCATTCAGGACCCGCTTGTCATGCACACCGCGGCGCGCGATGTGCGCCTCCACCATCCGATGTCTGGCGTGCTCGAAATCCAGCATGACAGCCTCCAATCAGGCGTTTGATCGGGTCTACGTGACGTCGTGCCAGGCTCCTATTCGTTGGTGCGCCCGGTCTGCCGGGGATTGACGCCGCCTTGCGGCGTGGTGTCGTTATCGACATCTCCCTCAAAAGTGTTCTCGCCGTCCAGTTCCTCGTCCTCGTCGAGAAGATTGCCACCCTTGATCGTGCCCCTGGAGGCGCCAATTCCGGGATTCTGCTTCAAATCCTTGTCGGTGGGCTTGCGTGTCTTTGGATGAATGTTGCTGCTCATCGGAATGCCTCGCTGCAAGTAGCATGTGATGAGGTCGGTCCGCTGCACTGCCTTGAATTTGGATGGGCGGGTCGACCTGATCCTCCCACGCGGGAGCTTTTAGGAAGCCTCATGCGCGAACTCTTGAACGCGCAATAAGTTCCATGCGGGACAATCCGGCAGCAGCGAGGTTCGGCTGATTCGCCGGCAATAAGGGGAGGCCAGGAAAATGCCGGCGCGGTCCCTGGTCCCTATCGCGTGCCGGACCACGGCATCGCACGCTGCATCACTGAAACCAAAAGGCTGGGCCCTGTGGAACACAGGACCCAGCCGTCAAAATCCGCCCCTTGCCCAAACCGCCCAACTTCATGGTTCAGTCTACCGGGGCGGGCTCTTTTGCCAAAGAGGCGCCGGCTATTCCGCCGGCGAGGGTTTCTTGCGGAACAGTGCGACCAGATTGTCCCACAGCTCGATCTTGGCGCCCTGGCGCTTCATGATCACGCCCTGCTGCAGGATCGACAGCGTGTTGTTCCAGGCCCAGTAGATGACGAGACCCGCCGGGAACCCGGCCATCATGAAGGTGAAGATGACAGGCATCCAGGTGAAGATCGCGGCCTGCGTCGGATCCGGCGGCGTCGGGTTCATGCGCATCTGCAGGAACATGGTGACGCCCATGATCAGAGGCCACACACCGATCATCAGCATGTGCGGCAGCGTGATCGGAACCAGCCCGAACAGATTGAAGATCGATGTCGGATCGGGCGCGGCCAGATCCTGGATCCAGCCGAAGAACGGCGCGTGGCGCATCTCGATGGTGATGTAGAGCACCTTGTAGAGCGAGAAGAAGACCGGAATCTGCAGCGCCACCGGCCAGCAGCCGGCGAGCGGATTGATCTTCTCGGTCTTGTACAGCTCCATCATCGCCTGCTGCTGCTTCATCTTATCGTCCGCGTATTTCTCGCGGATCTCGAGCATCTTGGGCTGCACCTTCTTCATGTTCGCCATCGACGCGTAGGACTTGTTGGCGAGCGGGAAGAACAGCGCCTTGACGATGACGGTGGTGGCGAGGATCGCCAGGCCGAAATTGCCGAGGAATTTGTAGAGCGTGTCGATCAGCCAGAACATCGGCTTGGTGATGAAGTGGAACCAGCCCCAATCGATCAGCAGGTCGAACCGCTTGATGTGGCGGTCTTCGGCATAGGCGTTGATCTTGGCGACTTCCTTGGCACCGGCGAAGATTTCGGTCTCGACGGTCGCCGACTGGCCGGCCCCAACATTGATCGGATCGGTCAGGAAATCGGACTGGTACCGGTGGCGGCCATCCTCGAAATAGGCAAAGCGCGGCTGGAACGGCTGCTTCTCGGTCGGCACCAGCGTGACGGCCCAGTATTTATCGGTGATGCCGAGCCAGCCGTCGGTCGACTTGCCGGGCTGATACTGCTTGTCCTTCTCGACCGACGCGTATTTGTGCTCCTGCAGGCCTTCCGTGCCGGTGAAGCCGATCAGGCCTTCATGCAGCACATAGGTGCTGGCGACGGCCGGCTTGTCGTAGCGCGTGACGCGGCCATAGTTGAACAGCGAAACCGCGCTCGAGCCGGAATTCTGCACCGTGTCCGACACCGTGAACATGTAGTTGGCGTCGACGGAGAAGGTGCGCTTGAAGGTCAGGCCCTTGTCGTTGGTGTAGGTGAGCGTCACCGGCGTCGACGGGGTCAGCGTCGGATTGCCGTCCACGCTCCACACCGTTTCGGCACCCGGCACCGCGCCGGTCTTGTCGTTGCCGACAAAGCCGATCTCGGCGAAATAGCCGGTGGGCAGCGCCTGCGGGTTGAGCAGTTCGATCTCGGGCGAATTCTTGTCGACGGTCTCGGTGTAGTGCTTGAGCTTGAGGTCATCGAGCCGAGCGCCGGTCAAATTGATCGAGCCTTCGAGGCTCGGCGTGTCGATCTTGACGCGCTTGGATGCCGCCAGAGCCTGATCACGGCTGGCGGCGGTGACGACGTCACCGCCGGGGGCGTTGGGAATGGCGCCCGGGGCGGTTGTGCCTGGCGCCGGCGTCGATGCGCCTGGATTGGCCGCATCGGCCGCCTTCTTCTGTTCCTCGATGCGCTGCTGCTCGATCTTGGCGGCCTCGCGCTGTGCCTCGCTGTGCGGCAGCACGTAGAAGTACTGCCATACCGCCAGGATCAGCACCGACAGCGCGATGGTGATGAAGAAGTTCCGGTTGTTTTCCATCGAGAGCCCTTGGCCTATCGTGTTCCGCGAAGTCGGCGGGAGAGTTCGGCCTTCAACTGGCCGAAAGGCGCGCGCAGCGCATCATCGCGCCCGACGATGACATAATCATTGCCGGGCACCATGTCATCTGCCGCATGGACGCGGACGGCCTCTTTCAGTCGCCGCCTGACACGGTTGCGCACAACGGCGTTGCCGACCTTCTTGGTGACGGTGTAGCCGACGCGCGGCACCCCGCCGTCGCCGCGGTCGAGGACCTCGACGAGGAAAAACCGTCCGCGTCGCTTTTCACCACGACGGACGGCCAGGAATTCCGCGCGTTTCAGAAGCCGCTTGGGATTTTGGCCCACTGGCTTTCCGGTTGCGGGCAACGATCCCGTCTCGCTTAGGCGCTGAGCCGCTTGCGGCCGCGGTTGCGGCGAGCTGCGACGACGCCACGGCCACCCTTGGTGGCCATGCGGGCACGGAAGCCGTGCCGGCGTTTGCGGACGAGTTTGGACGGTTGGTAGGTACGCTTCATTTGTTTTAATACCGCGGGGTGCGGCCCTTCTTGATTCTGTCACTCTGTAACAGGAGCTTTGCCGGGCCGGTTTTGGCGCGATCGAAACCGCGCCGGGACGAATGGCCCGAGCGTGAGCGGGCTTATAGAAAGAAGGGTTTTGGAAGTCAATCCGGCGTCGGCGCGCCAAAGACGCACCTTTTTGGAGCATCTATTTTTCCGACCAAGGGAGAAATTGGCAAAAAAGCCGTAATCGCCTAATCTTGGCTGATCAAGTGATTGTGAAGATCGAGTCGCATGAGCGAAGCCAGCCAAGCAGGGGAAGGGACCGGAACGGCGTCAGCCGCTGTCCGCACTGTACCCCTGTCGCGCGGTTTGTCGACGAAGCTGCTGCTGCTCACCATCGTTTTCGTGCTGCTGGCCGAAGTGCTGATCTTCCTGCCCTGGATCGCCAGCTATAGGCTGAGCTGGCTCAAGGAGAGGCTGAGCACGGCCGCCGCCGTGTCGATCGTGCTGGTGCAGGGCGATTCGACCACGCTGTCGCGAACGGCCCAGAATGACGTGCTGATGGCCATCGGCGCCAAGGCGATCGCGGTGCGCGACGGCGGCGTCTCGCGGCTTCTGGTGGTGGCCGACATGCCGCCGCAGGTCGACGAACACATCGATCTCGCCAGCGTCGGCATGGTCAAGGGCATGACCGGCGCGCTGGATACGCTGTTTTTCGGCGGCGACAGGATGCTGCGCGTTTTCGGACCGGTCGGCGACAGCGACAAGGAGTTCGAGCTGATCATGCCGGACTACTCCCTGCGCAAGGCCATGCTCATCTATTCGCGCAACGTCGCCTTCGTCTCGCTCCTGATCTCGCTGTTCACGGCCATGCTGGTCTATGCCGCGATCGACCTGATCATGATCGGCCCGATCCGCACCATGACGCGCTCGATGCTGTCCTTCTCCGAGGCTCCCGACGACCCCGGGCGGATCATTCACCCCGCCGACCGCGCCGACGAGATCGGCGTGGCCGAGCGCGAACTGTCGCAGATGCAGGAGCGGCTGCAAAAGATGCTGGCCGAGCAGAAGCATCTTGCCGACCTCGGGCTCGCCGTGTCGAAGATCAACCACGACATGCGCAACATCCTGGCCTCGGCCCAGCTGATGTCGGATCGCCTGCGCCAGGTCAAGGATCCGACCGTGCAGGCCTTCGCGCCAAAACTGTTGCGCGCGCTCGACCGCGCCGTCTCTTATTCGGAGGGCGTGCTTCATTATGGCCGCACGCAGGAGCCACCGCCTTCGCGCCGCAGGGTGAGGCTGCGCCAACTGGTCGAGGACGTGCACGGCCTGCTCGACATCGAGCAGGACATCGAGTTCATAAACGCCGTCGATATGGCTTTCGAGGTGGACGCCGATTCCGACCAGCTCTTCCGCGTGCTCACCAATCTTTGCCGCAACTCGGTGCAGGCGATGGCGGCCGATACCGAAAGCGCCGTGGTGCGGCGGCTGGCGGTCTCGGCCGAGCGCATGGGCAGTGTCAGCCGCATCGCCGTCACCGACACCGGCCCCGGTCTGCCGCCGAAGGCGCGCGAAAACCTGTTCGCGGCCTTCCGCGGCTCTGCGCGCAGCGGCGGCACCGGCCTTGGCCTGGCCATCGCGCACGAACTGATCCGGGCGCATGGCGGCACGGTGGAATTGATCGAGTCGATTGGCGGGCGCACGACATTCGCCGTCATCATCCCCGACCAGCCGGTGCGGCTCGACCAGGCCCGTGGCAGCCTGCGCCGCCCGGCCTGACGGCTTCCGCGCCCGTTTCCAGAGGTTACTTGCCTTCCAGACACATCGCGCGTCGCTGGCCGTTCCCGATCATCCGCCGTCTGGATTTAGGCGGGCCTTACAGCGGCTCGAAGGACCTGGATCGACGCCGGCATCGCCGCATGACAGGCCTGCGACAAAACTTTTGCCGGATCGGCTTGCTTTTCGCAAATTCAGTCGTTAGGGAACTGCACACATTCGCGGCCGGTCTTTCGGATCGGATCGCGGGGCCGTCGAAAACATGGCCTGATGCGCGCCCGTAGCTCAGCTGGATAGAGCACCAGACTACGAATCTGGGGGTCAGGAGTTCGAATCTCTTCGGGCGCGCCATTTCAGTACAGAACTGTTGACACAAGGTTCTTGAATGGCCCGCGCGTTCGCAGCAGCGATTACCTGTTCCAGACTGGCTTTGTCATCGACGATGCGGACGGCTTCGGCGTCGCGTTGATCCAATCGACAATGCTCCGCAGCCGAGCCTTTCGGAATAGAATCGGACATTCGATGATGTCCTTCCACATCAGCGTCCTGAATCCCTCAATAAGCTCTATGCCGATCGCTGTGGGCGGGCGTTCCGCTGCATGGATGTCATTGGCGTAAAGATCACGAGCTTTTCTACCGGATTGGCATGCCAGCGCCTTGCTCCAGGAGCAAACAAATCCGCAGGAACGATGTTGCTTACTGCTCATGAGCGCTGCTTTCTTCGAATGCCTGCAAGCTGGATAGCCGATATGGGACATTCAGGCGAAGTCGCGCGTACGCTGAAGAGCGTATTCGCAAGCTCGGACTCGCTTACGTGATATATGATTGGACAATTGCTTCGCACGAGCTTGATCGAATTTCGAACGACTACTCGGGATAGGGAAGAAAAATGCGTTATATGCTTATGTTGCACGCGGACGAAACCGCCGGAAAAGCGGTGCCAGCGGAGGACATGTCCCGCTACATGGGGCAGATGTACGCCTACCAGCAGGCGCTTTTAAAAGCAGGCGTATTCATTTCGACTGACGCACTGGTCAGTTCTTCCGAGGCAAGTATCGTTCGGATTCAAGGAGACGACGTTAGTGTGGTGGACGGCCCTTATGCTGATGTTCGCGAGCAATTCGGCGGCTACTTCATTATCGATGTCATCGATCGAGACGAGGCCAACAAGTGGGCGGCGCGATGCCCTGCGGCGACATGGGGCGCGGTCGAGGTTCGTCGCATCAGGGAAGTATCGGAATACTTAAAATGACGGCTGCAAGCCCTTCTGACGCCCGAACAGTGGTAGAGGCCGTGGCGCGGGAGAGCTATGGTCGGCTGATCGCATATCTTGGAGGCCGCTCCGGGGATCTCGCGGCAGCCGAAGATGCGTTGGCTGTCGCCTTCCTGACCGCACTCGAAAAGTGGCCAAGCAGCGGTGTGCCCGACAACCCCGATGCCTGGCTTCTCACCATTGCGCGCAGACGCAAGCTCGATGAACGACGCAAAGAAGAGGTAAGAGCCAATAACGCCAGCCATCTGGATTTGATCGCCGCGGAAATTGTCGCGGCGTCAGAGCTTGAAGACGAAATCACAGACCGCAGACTTGCCTTGATGTTTGCATGCGCTAACCCCCGGATCGAACCCGCTGCACAAACGCCGCTAATCCTTCAGACAGTGCTCGGACTCACCGCGACCGACATCGCCGCGCGATTTCTCGTCTCGCCCAAAGCGATGGGCCAGCGACTGGTCCGAGCTAAGGCCAGGATCAAGAACGAGAAAATACCGTTCATTGTCCCAGAGAAGGAGGAACTGCAAACGCGCCTGCCGGCGGTACTCGCGGCCATTTATGCTGGCTATACGAACGGGTGGATGGACATCGACGGCGCCCAGACATTGGCACATGAGGCTATCTGGTTGGCACGGGTGGTCGTATCTTTACTACCGGAGGAACCGGAGCCGAAGGGGTTGCTTGCGCTCATGCTTTATTCGGAAGCCCGGCGTACCGCTCGCCAGGACGCCGATGGTGCATTCGTGCCCCTCGACAACCAGGACACCAAGCTCTGGGATCGCAAGCACTTGAATGCCGCTGAAGCGTTGCTGCACCAAGCTAACGCGATTGGACGAACGGGCCGCTATCAAATTGAGGCCGCCATTCAATCGGCCCACGTTGCACGACGACTGGATGGGGTTTCGAATTGGCAAGCGATCCTTTCTCTTTATGACGTTCTGAACAAGATCGCCCCCTCTCCAGTCGTGACGCTCAATCGCTCCGCCGCCCTTGCAAGGAATGGCCGGACACACGAAGCCCTACACGACATCTTCCGACTCGCTGAAAATCCGAAGATGGCAGGCTACCTGCCTTATTGGGCGGCGCGCGCTCGGATTTGCACCGATTTTGGAAGACGCGCTGATGCGATCGAGGCTTTCACCGTGGCGATCGGACTGTGCTGGGCCAAGGGTGAAAGGCGCCACCTTGAAGAGCAGCGTTTAAAGATTTTTTAGCTGAGCGCGGCTTTTCTCGCAGAGCCTGTCGAAATCGATGCCTCCGGGACGACATCCAGTTGTCAACCACGGAGAAAGGCCATGACAACCAACGGGATGCCCGTCATAGGCATTTATGCTTCCGCCACCGTTCTAGACTTCGACGCGGCGCTCGTCTGGTATGAGGCGCTTATGGGTCGCCCTGCTGATGATCAGCCCATTCCGGGTATGGCGCAATGGCGCAACATGGGTACGGCTGGCCTGCAGCTTTGGCTGGATGAGCCGCGCGCTGGGAAGGGGCTGATCACAATCGTTGTGCCCGACCTCGCCACTGAGAAGTCAAGACTTTCCGCCCTCGGTATGCAACTTATCAACGAGGCCAAAGGCCACTTCGGGACAGTCGGCCAGATATTCGACGCTGAGGGCAATCGCATTAACCTCTCTGAACCGCCGAAGCAGCCTAAGTGAAGGCAAGGGTGCGCGGATGTCGACCGCCGCTCAACCGCCCTTAGTCCTTGAACCGACGACCAACCTTCGGCGGTTCCGCCTGTGCGCATCGCAGCCGTTGCTGGATTGACGACGGTCGGCGACGATCGCGCTTTCCTTGATTGTGGCGATTGCCCTCGGACTCGAACGAAGACACCAGCGGCGTGGAGGTCTCCGACCTCCATGCTCCGAAGGCGAAGGCCACAGGTTCGAATCCTGTCGGTTGCGCCGTCGATAGCACCGGCTTTGCCATGCTCGGCCGGCCGTCGACTCACGCCGCTGCCGTCTCACCCCACCGACCGCGCAGCCGCCCGGCCGGCGCCGCGGCCCGAGAAAATGCAACCACCCAGGAACGTGCCTTCGAGCGCCGCGTAGCCATGCACGCCGCCGCCGCCGAAACCGGCGGCTTCGCCGACGGCATAGAGGCCCGGCACCGGCTGGCCGTCGGTATCAAGCACGCGGCCGTCGAGATCGGTCTGCAGGCCGCCCAGCGTCTTGCGGGTCAGGATGTTGAGGCGCACCGCGATCAGCGGTCCGTTCGCCGGGTCGAGCATCTTGTGCGGCTTTGCCGTGCGGATCAGCCGGTCGCCGAGATAGGCCCGCGCCCCGCGCAGCGCGGTGATCTGCATGTCCTTGGAGAACGGGTTGTCGAGTTGCATGTCACGGGCGCGGATCTCGCGCTCGACCCCTGCAACATCGAGCAGCGGTTCGCCGCCGGCCAGCGCGTTCATGCGGGCGACCAGCTTCGGCAATTCGGTCTCGACGATGAAATCCTCGCCCTTTTCCATGAACGCCTTGACCGGGCCGGGGATGCCCGACGTGGCGCGGCCGAGCACCTGGCGCCAGCTCTTTCCCGTCAGATCGGGGTTCTGCTCCGAGCCCGACAGCGCGAACTCCTTCTGGATGATCTTCTTCGTCAGGATGAACCAGGAATAGTCGAAGCCGGTGCTCATGATGTGGCTGAGTGTGCCCAGCGTGTCGAAGCCGGGATAGAGCGGCACCGGCAGGCGTTTTCCCCGGGCATCGAGCCACAGCGAGGACGGGCCGGGCAGGATGCGGATCGCGTGATCGGTCCAGATCGGCGCCCAGTTCTTGATGCCTTCGACATAGTGCCACATCCGGTCGCGGTTGATGATCGAGCCGCCGGCCTGTTCCGTGATCGCCAGCATGCGGCCGTCGACATGGTCCGGCACGCCGGTGATCATGCGCTTGGGTGCCGAGCCCAGCCGCCTGGGCCAGTTTTCCCGCACCAGCTGATGGTTGCCGCCAATGCCGCCGGAGGCGACGATCACCGCCTGCGCTTGCAATGCGAAATCGCCCGATATTTCGCGCGAGCTCTTGTGGCCACGCTTGACAGTGCTCGGCTGCAGGATATCGCCCTGTACGCCGGTCACGGCTGCACCCGTCCGCGTCAGCGCATTGACCCGGTGACGGAACCTGAAGTCGATCAATCCGCGCTTTTGCGCCTCCCGCACGCGCAGAACAAAAGGTTCGAGGACGCCCGGGCCAGTACCCCAGGTGATGTGGAAGCGCGGCACCGAATTGCCGTGGCCGATGGCATTGCCGCCGCCGCGTTCGGCCCAGCCGACGACAGGAAAGAATTTCAGGCCGCGCTCGATCAGCCAGGAGCGCTTCTCGCCGGCGGCGAAGCCGACATAGGCCTCCGCCCATTTGCGCGGCCAGTGGTCTTCCGGCCGGTCGAAGGCGGCGGTGCCCATCCAGTCCTCGAGCGCCAGATCATGGCAGTCGCGGATGCGCATGCGCCGCTGCTCCGGTGAATCGACGAGAAAAAGCCCGCCGAACGACCAGAATGCCTGGCCGCCCAGCGATTGCTCCGGCTCCTGGTCGACGATAATGATTTTCTTGCCGGCTTCGGCAAGCTCGGCGGCGGCAACCAGCCCGGCAAGGCCGGCGCCGACAATGATCACGTCCGCGTCGTCAGCCAATTTTTCCTCCCAGAATTAGCCGGCTATTTAATGCGGGGATCAGACGGTCTCCCAGCCGCCTGTGTCGCTGGCGCGGAAGATAGCGTCGATGACTTTCTGGTTGAGCACGGATTCTTCCAGCGTGAAGACCCGATCCTTGCCGCCAAGTGCCGCCCGCGCGAAGGTCTCGACCTCAAGCTTGTATTGCTGTGTGCCGGGGAAGCGGAACACCTGCGCCTCGGTGTGGTTCTGGTTGTGCAGTTCGACGCGGTGATGGTCATAGAGCCCCGCGTTGAAGGGCGAGAACACCTCGATGAAACCCTTCTCGCCGTGGAACACCATCACCTGGCGCGCCGCCATCTGCGTCGACAGATAGAAGGACAGTTCGAAATCGCCGAAATCGGCGCGAATCGAGGAATAGATGTCGGTGCCGAACGTCTTGTCGCGCTCGATCGTCGCCTGCACGCGCAGCGGCTCCTTGTCGGTCGAAAAGCGCGTCGACACGGTCGGGTAGACGCCGATATCGGGCAGCGCGCCGCCACCCAGGTCGAGCTTGTTGCGCATGTTGTTGGGGTCGACATTGTAGTAGGAGAAAGCGCCCTGCACATGGCGCAGCCGGCCGATGGCGCCGCTGGCGATGAGATCACGCACCTTGATCCATTGCGGATGGTAGATGACCATGAAAGCTTCGCAGACCAGCACCTTCTTCTGGTCGCGCAGCTTTATCAGCGGCGCGATGTCTCTGGCGTCGAGCGCCAGCGGCTTTTCGACCAGCACATGCTTGCCGGCTTCGATGGCCTTGGCCGTCCATTCGACATGCTGCGAGGTCGGCAGCGGGATGTAGACGCCGTCGACCTCGTCGGAAGCGAGCAGGTCCTCATAGGAGCCGAAGGCATGGCGCGCGCCGAAGCGGTCTCCCAATGCCTTGGCCTTCGACAGGTCGCGGCTGGCGATCGCCGACAGCACGCCGTTCTCCGCCTCGACGATCGCCGGCAACAACTGCTCGCGGCCGATCTTGGCCGTCGACAACACACCCCATCGGAACATCACGCTTCTCCATGTCGATTTCAGGCAAGGAGGTTTGCCTGAAATCGCCGGAAAAGCCAATGCGGGTGCTCGGTACCGCTGCCTCTCAGCCCCTTCTCCCTGTCAGCGTCATGTCGAAATCGACGACGTTGGAATAGAGGGGCGTGCCGACATCCATGCCGTAGCGGGAGCGCAGCACCTTGCCGGTGACATGAAATTTGATCGTGCCGCCCTTCAATCCATCGAGCTCGGCGCTGAATTTTTCCGGAAACGTCTTGCCGCGCGCCGTCAGCCGGCCGGCGACGAGCGCCGTCGTGTCGCCGGTGCGGGTCACGCTGGTCGAACGGAACTGGATTTCGGGACTGTTGGCCGCGTCGAACACCGCGTCGGAACGCAGGAAGGCATCGATGCGGCCCTGGCCGGTGCCGACGCTCTCGGGATAGATGGTGAGGTCGACCTTGGAGCGACCGATATCCTTGTTGTCGATACGGATCGTGCCCTTGAAGCGGGCGAAAGCGCCGTCGAAGCCGCCGCCGCCGGCCTTGCCGATGGTGAAGCGGATCGCCGAGCCGGCCTGGCTGATCGTGTAGCTGCCGGCAGCATCGCCGAGCACGACTGCCGCATGGGCAGGCATGGCAAAGAAGGCGGCGGCAGCCGCCAATCCGAGGATTCGCGCATGCATTGGATTATTCCTTGTTTAGAGCACGCTCTCTCGCGTCCTCACACCCCACAAACGGGACCAATGCCCGTTCTATTCCCCGGCTGACGAAGGCGTGATCATGCGCGTGAGCACGCGGTCGCGCAGCAGGAAATGGTGGCGCAGGGCCGCACAGACATGCAGCGCAACGAGCCCGATGCCGGCATAGGCGAGATACCAGTGTGCCGATGCCCAAAAACTTTCGGCGGCGTCGGATTCGGTGAGCGGCAGGTTGGGCATGACGAACAGGTTGAACGGCATGCTGGGGATTTCCAGCGTCGAAACCGACACCAGCGCCCAGCCGGACAGAGGCAGGGCGAGCTGGAATAGATAGAGCGCCAGATGTGCCAGTGGCGCCGTACGCCTTTCCAGGATGCCGACTGAAGGCGGCAAGGGCGGTGTCGCATTGCCGAGCCGCCAGGCGACACGCAAGATGATGAGGCCAAGCAGCAGAAAGCCCAGGGATTTGTGCAACTGGATCAGCTCGAAGGCCGTGCGCTGGCTCTGGGTCCTGACCATGACGAAGCCGAGCATGAACTGGCCGATGAAGATAAGCCCGACCAGCCAGTGGAGAACGATGGTTGCCCAGCCATAGCGGGTCGCAGTGTTGGTGATGGTCTGCATGCGAGGCGAACGACTGCCGGGCTGGGTTTCTTCCGCCTTTGGGGAGGGTGGCCTACCCGCTCACCTTGAAGAAATCGACGAAAGCCCTCAGCGCCGGCCGCATTTGCCTGCGGCTCGGATAGTAGACGAAGAAACCGTCGAACGATGGGCACCAGTCCTTCAGAACGCGGATCAGCCGGCCGTCGGCAAGCGGCGTGCGGACATAATCCTCGAAGACGAAGGCAAGTCCCGCGCCGTCGATCGCGGCCTGCGCTATCAGATGGTCCTCGTCGAGGATCAGCGGTCCCTGCACTGCCAGCTCGATCGCCTCGCCGTCCTTCTCGAACTCCCAGCGGTAGAGGATTCCGCTGGAGAAGCGGAAGCGGATGCAGCGATGATCGGCAAGTTCGCGCGGGTGGCGCGGCCGGGGCATGGTCTCGAAATAGGATGGCGCGCCGACCACGGCGCCACGAATGTCCGGCCCGATGCGCACCGCGATCATGTCGCGCTGCAGGCTCTCGCCGAGCCTGACACCGGCATCGAAGCCGCCTTCGACGACATCGGTGAAGCGATCCTCGATGACGATCTCCAGCACGATGTCGGGATAGGCTGACGCAAAGGCGCTGAGCCGTGGCGTCAGCACCAGATGCGCTGAGGTGCGTGGTACGCTGAGCCGCAGGTTCCCGGCAGGCCGGTCGCGCGCCTCGACGGCCGTCTCCAGCGCCAGGTCGATCTCGGAGAGTGCCGGGCGCAGTCGCTCCAGCAGCTGCGCGCCCTCCTCGGTCGGAGCGACACTGCGCGTGCTGCGCGCCAGAAGGCGCACGCCAAGCCGTGCTTCCAGGCTGGAGACCGCGTGGCTGACCGCCGAGGGCGCGATCGCCAGTTCCCTGGCCGCACCGCGAAAACTGCCGCATTGGGCAACGCTTGCCAGCACAGCAAGCTGTGAGAGATGTGCTCGGTTCATTGATCTATTTCTTGGAACAGCCCGTACGAAGAGGAGCCGATTATCGAACGAGCCGCAAGGGCCTATTTCAATCTCATCACAACAGGAGATGCGTGATGAAAACCCGCAAGCTAGGAACTGAACTCGAAGTCTTCTCGGTCGGCCTTGGTTGCATGGGCATGAGCTTTGCCTATGGCGGCCAGCCGGAGGCCGAGGCGATCGCCACCCTGCACCGCGCCGTCGAGATCGGTGTCACCTTCTTCGACACGGCGGAGGTCTACGGGCCCTATGAAAACGAGATCCTGCTGGGCAAGGCGCTGAAATCCGTTCGCGACAAGGTGACCATCGCGACCAAGTTCGGCTTCAAGATCCTGGAAGAAGGCACGGGCACCAACCGTATGGCCGGTGTCGACAGCCGCCCCGAGCACGTCAAGGCTGTCGCCGAGGCCTCGCTGAAGCGGCTCGGCACCGATGTCATCGACCTCTACTACCAGCACCGGGTCGACCCGAACGTGCCGATCGAGGATACGGTCGGTGCCATGGCCGAGCTGGTGCGTGAGGGCAAGGTGCGGGCGCTTGGCCTGTCGGAAGCAAGTGCGGCCACCATCCGACGGGCACACGCCGTGCACCCGATCGCGGCGGTGCAGAGCGAGTATTCGCTGTGGAGCCGCGATCCGGAAGACGAGGTCTTCGCCGTCTGCCGCGAACTCGGCATCGGCTTCGTGCCCTACAGCCCGCTCGGCCGCGGCCTGCTCACCGGCACGATCGCCAAGCCGGAGACCCTGAGCGGCGACGACTGGCGCCGTGGCCTGCCGCGCTTCCAGGCCGATGCCATGGCCGCCAATGCCAAGGTGATCGCCACGCTGGAAAATATGGCGGCCGAGAAGGGCGTGACCTCGGCGCAGCTGGCGCTGGCCTGGGTGCTGCACCAGGGCGACTTCATCGTGCCGATCCCGGGTGCCCGAAAAATCCGCCACCTGGAGCAGAACACGGCGGCGGCCGGGATTGAGCTGAGCGCGGCCGAGGTGGCATCGATCGGCGATGCGCTGTCGCCCGACAAGGTGATGGGCAAGCGCTACACCGAGGAACTGCTGGCACTGGTGAATGGGTAGATAGATGGGCGCGAGGCGCCCCCTTTGCTGACGTAGGCGCGAGGCGCCCCCCTCTGGCCTGCCGGCCATCTCCCCCTCAAGGGGGGAGATCAGCGATTTCATCGTTCCGCCCATCTTCCACCGATGAAGATTGGCGAAAGCCGAAATGGCCTCCAATCTCCCCCCTTGAGGGGGAGATGGCCGGCAGGCCAGAGGGGGGCGCCTCGCGTCAACATCTCCTATTTCGGTCGGCTCACCACGGCACAACCGTAATCTCCGGCCAATACTCCTGCGCCCGCTTGCCCTTCGCCTCATGCGTTCGCTGATTGTCCATCACCCGGCTGGGCGTGATGCGAAACGAAAAAAGATCATCCAGCCCAAACGGCGCCACCAGCTCCAGCTGCCCATCGGCATCGAACCGCACCCCGACCGCATGCGTCTTGGAGGCGAAATAGCTGACGGACTCACTGGCACTCGTATAGCGCGGACAGGGCTGGCCGAACTTCTGCGGATACCACAGATGCACCCGGGCCTGATTGCGTACCTCGACCGGCAGCGGCAGTCCCTCGAAATGGGCCGCCGCCCTGCGGATCACGGTGTCCTCCGCCTCATAGGACAGGTCGGACTCATCGAAATAGAAAAGGTCGACATCCCTGATGCCGTAACCAGACGGCTTGCCGGTCAGATGGTTCCAGACGCTGTTGTAGAGCGCGCCGGAAACCACCAGCCAGTCTGGCAGCACAAGCATGCGCACCCGCGCCAGCGTTTCGGCCAGCAGCGGATCGGCCGCGACGATGTCTAGAAACGCCTGGCGTTGTTTCTCGAATGGGAGTCCGGAATAGCGCAGATGGTCCATCGCCCTTTGGACGGCGATTCGCCATTGCTGCGCAATCCACCAAAGCAATTCCAGGAAAAGTGTCGAGCGGTTTTCCGTCCGGAATTGCGTAAGAACAAATGCTTGGAGCGGCGTTGAGCCGCTCTAAGCGCGCAGCACGCCGCCCGTCTGCTTGCCGACATTGTCGACGATGCGCTTGGCCAGCGCCTCGAAATCCTCGTCGGTCAGCGTCTTCTCGATCGGCTGGATCGACACTTCGACGGCGATCGACTTCTTGCCTTCGCCCAGCGACACGCCTTCGAACACGTCGAAGACCGAGACCGCCGTGATCAGCTTCTTGTCGGCGGCAAGTGCGGCGCGAACCAGCGTGCCGGCCTCCACCGTTTTGTCGACGACGAAGGCGAAGTCGCGCTTCACCGCCTGGAAGGCGGAGAGCTCCAGCCTGGGCTTGGTTTTCGTCGGCTTGGCCTTCGGCTCGGGCACGGCGTCGACGAACACCTCGAAACCGCACAACGGGCCGGAGACATCGAGCCCTTCCAGCGTCTTCGGATGGAACTCGCCGAACGTGCCGAGCACGGTTTTTGGACCGAGCTTGATCGTGCCGGAACGACCGGGGTGATACCAGGCCGGTCCGCCGGCCTCGATCTGCAGCCGGTCGACCGGCGCGCCGCAGGCTTCGAGGGCGGCGATGGCGTCGGCCTTGGCGTCGAACACGCCGACCGGACCGGAATTGCCGGCCCAGTTGCGGCCGGAGCCGTCGAGCTTGGCCGTGCCGCGGCGCACGCCGGCGGCGACGCGCCGCTGCTGGTCGGCGCCATCGCCCTCATAAGTGCCCGACACCTCGAACAAGGCAACGTCGCCAATGCCTTTGTCGGCATTGCGCTGCGCGGCCGAAATCAGTCCCGGCAGCAGCGAGGACCGCATGTCGGACATGTCGGCGGCGATCGGGTTGGCGAGTTTCAGCGCCGTCTGGCCGCCGCCGAACAGTTCGGCGTGTTTGGCTGGAATGAACGACCAGGTGACAGCCTCCATCATGCCGCGCACGGCAAGCGAACGCTTGGCGGCACGGGTGCGGATCTGCAGCGTCGTCAGGATCTTGCCGTTGACCACGTCATGCGCGCCGAGCGGCTGCGGGGCGATGTTGTCGACGCCATGGATGCGCATGACCTCCTCGACAAGATCGGCCTTGCCGTCGACGTCGGGGCGCCAGGAGGGCACGGTCACGTCGACGACGTAGCCCGATCCCTGCGCGTGGAAGCCGAGACGCGACAGGATGTCGAGGCTCTCCGCCTTTGGCACCTCGATGCCGGTCAGCCGCTTCACTTCCGACAATGGGAGGGAAACGATCTTCGGCTGATGTCCGGCATAGCCGGCCACCTCGGTCTCGGTCGGGTTGCCACCGCAGAAGTCGATCACCAGCTTGGTCGCCAGCTCGATACCCGGCACCATGAATTCGGGATCGACACCGCGCTCGAAGCGGTAGCGCGCATCGGTGATGATGCCGAGCGTGCGGCCGGTGCGGGCCGTGGTGATCGGGTCCCAAAGAGCGGATTCGATCAGCACGTCCGTCGTGTTCTCGTCGCAGCCGGAATGCTCGCCGCCCATGATGCCGGCAATGGATTCGACGCCATCGTCGTCGGCAATGACACACATCTCCGGCGTCAGCGTGTATTCGCGCCCGTCGAGCGCCTGCACCTTTTCGCCGTCCTTGGCGCGGCGCACCACGAGGTTGCCGGTGACCTTGGCGGCATCGAAGACATGCAATGGCCGCCCGCGATCGAAGGTGACGTAATTGGTGATGTCGACCAGCGCGCTGATCGGCCTGAGCCCAATGGCGATCAGCCGCTGCTGCAGCCATTTCGGCGAGGGGCCGTTCCTGACGCCCTTGATCAGCCTGAGTGCGAAGCCGGGGCAAAGTTCCGGTGCCACTATCGTCACCTTGACCGGACACATGCCGCTGCCGACATGCGGCATGATCGCGCCGCCGACGAGGCGGCCGAGGCCGCTCGCCGCCAAATCCCGGGCGATGCCATGGATGCTGGTGGCATCGGGCCGGTTCGGCGTCAAATTGATCTCGATGACCGGATCGTCGAGATGCGCATAGGACGCAAAGCTGGTGCCGACCGGCGCATCCTCGGGCAGGTCGATGATGCCGTTATGCTCATCGGACAGTTCCAGCTCGCGCTCGGAACACATCATGCCATGGCTTTCGACGCCACGGATCTTGCCGACCGTCAGTGTCACGTCGATGCCGGGCACATAGGTGCCGGGCGCGGCGAAGGCGCCGATCAGGCCCGCGCGCGCGTTGGGGGCGCCACAGACGACCTGCACTGGTGGCTTGCCGTCACCGGTATCGACGGTCAGCACCCGCAGCCGGTCGGCATCGGGATGCTGCACCGCCGTCAACACCCTGGCGATGACGAAGGGTTTCAGGCCCGCCTTGTCGTCGACATGCTCGACCTCGAGCCCGATCGAGGTCAGCCGCTCGACGATCTCGGCCAGCGTGGCGTCGGTCTCGAGGTGGTCCTTGAGCCAGGAGAGGGTGAATTTCATTGGACTGTTCCGTAATAGCTGGCAGCAGGAGTCATCAGGACCATCACGCGCTCAGTCCCCCGAACAGCGTCGGCATGTCGAGCGGCCTGAAGCCGTAATGCGACAGCCAGCGCACATCCGCGTCGAAGAAGGCGCGCAGGTCCGGCATGCCGTATTTCAGCATGGCGATGCGGTCGATGCCCATGCCCCAGGCAAAGCCCTGATATTCGTCGGGGTCGAGCCCGCCAGCGCGCAGCACATTGGGGTGCACCATGCCGCAGCCGAGGATCTCCATCCAGTCGGCGCCTTCGCCGAAGCGCACTTCGCCCGGCCGCGAGCGGTCGCACTGGATGTCGACCTCGAGGCTCGGCTCGGTGAACGGGAAGAAGGACGGCCGGAAGCGCATCTTGACCTGCGGGACCTCGAAGAAGGCCTTGCAGAATTCTTCCAGCACCCATTTCATGTTGGCGACGTTGGCCGACTTGTCGATCACCAGACCCTCGACCTGATGGAACATGGGCGAGTGGGTGGCGTCGGAATCCTGGCGGTAGGTCTTGCCCGGGATGACGATGCGGATCGGCGGCTTCTGCTTCTCCATGGTGCGGATCTGCACCGGCGAAGTGTGCGTGCGCAACAGCTTGCGCTCACCCTTCTCATCCGGCTGGAAGAAGAAGGTGTCGTGCATCTCGCGCGCCGGGTGGCCGTCGGGAAAATTCAGCGCCGTGAAATTGTAATAGTCGGTCTCGATGTCAGGACCTTCGGCAATGGCGAAACCGAGATCGCCGAAGATCGCGGCGATCTCGTCGATGACCTGGCTGATCGGATGGATGCGGCCGCGCTCGGCCGGCGACTGCCGCACCGGCAGCGTCACGTCGACCTTCTCGGCGGCAAGCCGTGCGGCGATCGCCACGTCCTTCAGTTCCGCCTTGCGCGCGGTCAGCGCATCGGTGACGCGGTTCTTGAGGCCGTTGATGGCAGGGCCCTTCACCTGCCGTTCCTCGGCGCTCATCGCGCCAAGCGTCTTCAGCATTTCGGAGACCGAGCCCTTCTTGCCAAGCGCGGAGACGCGCACGGCCTCGATCGACGCCTCGTCGGCGGCCGAGGCGATGTCGGCAAGCAGAGAGGCTTCCAGGGCTTCAAGATTTCCAGCAGTGGCGTTCACGGGGGAAGCTTTCTTGATCGGGCGACCGACACCATTTCGGTTCGTTCGTCACCATTTTGGTTACATCAGGGTCAAAAAAGAACCCGCGCCAGCCGTGCCAGCGCGGGTTCCCCAAATCAAGTGTCGAAAGTGCTTGGGAAGCGCTGGGCTCGGAGCCCGATCCCGAAAAGTTGCAGACTTTTCGGAAAAGATCGCGCTCCTCGCTAATTTCCCTGGAGCATGATGTTGTCCAAAAAGTCAGAAACTTTTTGGCATCATGCTCTAGGCGACAGCGCTCTCAAAAGCATTCGGCGTGGTGTTCTTCAGATATTCGAGCGCGACCTTGGCCTTGGCGACCAGGGCGGCGAAAGCCTGCGGCTCGTGGATGGCCATGTCGGACAGGATCTTGCGATCGATCTCGATGCCGGCCTTGTTCAAACCGTCGATGAAGCGGCCATAGGTCAGGCCGTGCTCGTGGGTCGCGGCGTTGATGCGCTGGATCCACAGCGCGCGGAACGAGCGCTTGCGGTTCTTGCGGTCGCGGTAGGCGTACTGCAGCGACTTTTCCACCGCCTGCTTGGCGATGCGGATGGTGTTCTTGCGGCGGCCGTAGAAGCCTTTGGCGGCTTTCAGGACCTTCTTGTGCTTGGCGTGCGAGGTGACGCCTCTTTTTACGCGTGCCATGTCATGATCTCCTTAAAACTTAAAGGCCGTTCGGAAGAAAATTCTTGATGACCTTCTTGCCATCCGGTTCAGCCAGAACCATCGTGCCGCGGGCATTTCGAATGAACTTGTTGGAACGCTTGATCATGCCGTGACGCTTGCCGGCCGCAGCCGACAGGACTTTACCCGTACCTGTGATCTTGAACCGCTTCTTGGCGGCCGATTTGGTCTTCATCTTGGGCATTTTGCTACTCCGTATTGTTGGCGCACGATCGCGCTTCTTGTTCGCTCCGGGCCGACCAAAGCCCGAAAAGCAAATGAAACCGCCACGGCATGCCCTGCCGGGCGGTTTTCTTGGAACGGCGGTGCTATAGATCAAAGATGGCGCGGGCGCAACACCCGAAGCCGTGCGACGCACCGTCCCCGGTCAGGGCAGCCTGAACCACACCGGCAGTATACCCGATAGCTGAGCGCCGTCGATCAGCTCGAAAGCCGGCAGAGCGATCAGGAACACCAGCCCGTCGAGCAGCGTGGTCAAAAGCAGGCGCGGCTTGAAGCTGCCGGTGTCGCCTTCCTGGTAGAGCGAAAGCTTGGGGAAGAAGCGCGGCACGCGCGCCAGATAGTCGGCATACGGCGCGCCGAGCGCTTCCTTGAGGAATTTCTCCTCGCGCAGGATGACGATGTGGAAGGCGCCCGCGCACAGGACCGCGAAAAGGACGATGCCCGAGAACGAGCCGATCTGCGCGCCGACACCGGCGGCGGCCACGGTAGAGAACACATAGAGCGGGTTGCGGGTGATCGAATAGGGCCCGCCGGTCACCACCTCGGAGGATTTGCGTCCGCCTATGTAGAGCGTCGCCCAGAGGCGCCCGACGATGCCGAGGAAAATCAACAGCACGCCGAACATCTCGATCGATTCATGCACCGGCGTGTCCGGTGGGAAGGTCGACTGGCCGAACAGCAGCGCCAGAAACAGCACCACCACGAGCACGGCAAGCACCAGCCGGCGCATCTGCTGGTAGTTGCCCAGCCCGTGTTTGTATTCTGTGTCCAAGTTGGGATCCGATCGTCGAGGAGCTTAGCCGGCGATCGCAGCTTTAGCCAGGAATAGGCGTCCCGCCGGTCGTCGGGACGCCCTGTATCACAATTCAGGCGGATTTAGAGTGCGGCTGCCCGCCTAACCTTTTCGTGACCGTGCCGTCATCTCAGGCACTTCAGGCCAACGCAGGCTTAGCGCGGTGCCAGCACCATCATCATCTGGCGGCCTTCGAGCTTCGGCTCGGCCTCCACCTTTGCGATGGTCGCCACCTCCTCGCGCACCTTGTTCAGAAGCTGCATGCCGAGTTCCATATGCGCCATCTCGCGGCCGCGGAAACGCAGCGTCAGCTTGACCTTGTCGCCTTCCTCGAAGAAGCGGCGGACCGCCTTCATCTTGGTCTCATAGTCATGGCTGTCGATGTTCGGGCGCATCTTGATCTCCTTGATCTCGATGACCTTCTGGTTCTTGCGCGCCTCGGCCGCCTTCTTCTGGTTGGCGTATTTCAATTTGCCGAGATCGAGGATTTTTACGACGGGCGGCACCGCGTTGGGCGATATTTCGACCAGATCGAGCCCGGCCTCTTCGGCGAGCAGCAATGCGTCGTTGATGGAAACATCGCCACGGTTCTGGCCTTCGGCGTCGATAAGCTGGACCCGGGGAACCCGGATATCACGGTTGGAGCGCGGCCCATCCTTGGTCGGCGCCGCTGCTTTGAAAGGTCTGCGAATGGTCGTGGTCTCCTTGGCCGTTTCGTTCGGGGTTCGTACAAATCTGTGTGTGGACGCGCCAATGTGGGAAGCGCGCGGCGCAAGTCAATAGCACAGCGTTCTCAAGAAATCACCTGATCACGAGCCTGTGCCAAGCAAAGAAACATCGCGAGCACTTTCCGCCTTGCCTTTGGCCGTGCCAAAAGCGAGGCGTGAAAAAAATCAGGACCACCTCACAGCCATGACCGCCGCTCCGACCTTTCTCGATGTTGATGGATCCGATATCGCCGTGCGCCATGCGGGCGGCTCGACGCCCGGCGTCGTCTGGCTCGGCGGCTACAAGTCGGACATGCTGGGCACGAAGGCCGAGACGCTGTCGGACTGGGCGGCACGGGAAGGCCGTGCCTTCCTGCGGCACGACTACTCTGGCCATGGCGAATCCGGCGGCGCCTTCGCCGAAGGTACGATTTCGACCTGGCTCGCGCAAAGCCTTGCGGTTTTCCAGCGATTCGCCAAGGGCGATCAGGTTCTGGTGGGCTCGTCGATGGGTGCCTGGATCGCGCTGCGCATGGTGCAGGAATTGCGCAAGGCGGGCGACGCAAGCGTCGTCGGCATGGTGCTGCTGGCGCCGGCGCCCGATTTCACCAGTGAATTGGTCGAGCCGGCGCTGACCAAGGCGCAGAAGCGCGAGCTCGCCAAAAAGGGCTACTTCGCGGAGCCGTCGGACTATTCCGCGGAGCCTTACATTTATACCCGCGCCCTGATCGAGGATGGGCGGGAAAACCGGGTGATGACCGGGCCGATCGACACGCATTGCCCGGTTCACATCTTGCAGGGGCTGGCCGATGCGGACGTGCCGTCGAGCCACGCCTTGAGGCTGGTCAGCCTGCTGCCGGCCGACGATGTCACGCTGTCGCTGATTCCTGACGGCGACCATCGCCTGTCGCGGCCGCAAGACCTCGACATGCTGGTGCGGGCCGTCGGCGACATGGCCGGACGGGGCAAATGACGGTGCGTCTTTCCATCCCGGTCTCCGCCTTCGTCGCGGCCATCGTCGGCTTTGGCGGCACGCTGGCCATCGTCATCGCCGCCGCCAAGGCGGTCGGCGCGACGCAGGTCGAGACGGCGAGCGGTGTGACGGCGATCTGTCTGGCTATGACGGCCGAGTGCCTGTGGCTGTCATGGCGCACGAAAATGCCTGTCATCACCGCTTGGTCGACGCCCGGCCTGGCGCTGGTCGCCGCCTCGAGCGGCTTTTCGATGGGCGAGGCCGTCGGCGCCTATATCGTCACCGGTATCCTGCTGGTCGCGACCGGCCTGTTCGGGCCGCTGACCCGGTTGATATCGAGAATACCGGCTTCGGTCGCTTCCGGCATGCTGGCCGGCATCGTCGTCACCTTCGCCATCAACGCCATGAAGGCCATCCCGGCGGACCCTTGGCTCATCCTGCCGCTGATCGCGGCATTCTTTGTCATCCGGCTGTTCAATCCGGCGCTGTCGGTACTGGCGGTGCTGGTCGGCGGCGGCCTTGCCGCCTTCCTGACCGGCCGTGTCGGCGGCTTGCCCGCGCCCGAACTGTCGACACTGACGTTTATTGCTCCGCATTTCACAGCCAAGGCGATCATCGGTCTCGCACTGCCGCTCTATCTCGTCACCATGGCCTCGCAGAACCTTTCCGGCCTCGCCGTGCTGCGCGCCGCGGGGTACCACCCGGAGCCCGGCCCGCCGATCGGCGTCACCGGCCTGTTTTCGCTCTTGTCGGCGCCGTTTGGGGCCGGAACCACCAATCTGGCGGCGATCTCGGCGGCCATCTGCACCGGGCCTGACGTCCATCCCGATCCGGCCGAACGCTGGAAGACCGGCCCGTTCTATGCGCTTGCCTATCTGATCTTCGCGATTTTCGGCGCTTCGCTGGTGGCGATCTTCGCCGTCCTGCCGCAGAGCCTGATCGTGCTGGTAGCGGGTCTCGCACTGATGGCCTCGCTTGCCAACGCGCTGGCGATCGCGCTCAAGGATGAGGGCGACCGCATGGCCGCCACCGTCACCTTCGTCGTCACCGCCTCCGGGCTGACGCTGTTCGGCGTCGGTGCGGCTTTTTGGGGCCTGATCGCCGGCTTGGCCGTTCTTTCCCTTGATATGCTCAAAAAGCGACAATCATTTCAGAAGCTTGTCCGGTTTTGGCCGACATTGTCTTGAATCGCCGTTTTCGCCTTCCCATTTCGATTCCACGCAGCCGGTTCTGGCTGTCTCCAACCGAAGGAATGGGAGAAAATGAACACATCTGCATTGATCCGCCCGGCTTGGACGCCGGCGACCATCGCGTTGATGGTGATCGGCTTCATGGTGTTCTGGCCGCTCGGCTTCGCCATGCTCGCCTACATCATATGGGGCGACCGGCTCGAGGGCTTCAAGCGTGACGTCAACCGCGCGACCGACGGCATCTTCGCCGGCTGCCGCCGTGGTTCCGACAAGGCCGCGCGCTGGGGCCACGGCTCGGCCCGCACCGGCAACGTCGCTTTCGACGACTGGCGCGAAAAGGAGCTTGAACGCCTGAACGAAGAGCGCCGCAAGCTCGACGAGATGCTGACCCAGTTCGACGAGTATGCTCGCGAATTGCGCCGCGCCAAGGACCAGGACGAATTCGACCGGTTCATGGCCAACCGCAACAAGTCGACCGCTCCGACCAAGACCGATCCGAGCACCGGAACGACCCCCACCAAGCGTGGCAAAGGCTCGAACCTGCTCGACGACTGAGGCCTAGCGACAAGCCAAGGTAGGATGACGGCGTCGCGTGAGCGGCGCCGTTTCTTTTTTGTTCTATTCGTTTTCCTCGAATCGCGTATCGTCCTGCCATGACCATCGGGTTCTTCCGCAATCTGACGAAGCCCAAACCCACGCCTGCCGTGGAGCGGGAATACTGTGTCGCCGGCCGCACCCTGCCGCTCAAGATCGTCGAGAGCGCCAGGGCAAAGCGCCTGACGCTGCGCATCGATTCCGGCGGTCAAGGCCTGCGCATCACCGTGCCGCCGGGCCTGCGCCGCGGCGAGGTGGACAGGTTCCTCGACCGCCACCAAGACTGGCTGGAGCAGCGGCTGGCCAAGGTGCCGACACGGCCGCAGGTCCGACCCGGCATCAAGATTCCGGTACGCGGCGTGGCCCACCGCATCGTGCACGAACCGTCAAAGCGCGGCACCGTCACCATATCGCGCGACGAGCGCGGCCCGCTGCTGATCGTGCATGGCGAGCGCATCCATCTGCCGCGCCGCATCGCCGATTTCTTGAAGCGCGAGGCCAAGAAGGAGATCGAGAAGCTGGTCGTCAGACACACGGAGGCGCTCGGCAAGCGCGCCAAGGCGATCCGCTACAAGGACACCTCCAGCCGCTGGGGCTCCTGCACCTCCGAAGGCAATCTCTCCTTTTCCTGGCGCATCATGATGGCGCCGCAGCCGGTCATCAACTACCTCGTCGCGCACGAAGTGGCGCATCTCAAGGAGATGAACCACGGTCCGAAATTCTGGAAATTGTGCGAAAAACTCTGCCCCGACACCGACCGCTGCAAGGACTGGCTGAAGCGCAACGGCGGCGCGCTGCAGGCTATCGTGTTCGAGTAGGCCGCTAGTCGTCATTCGCCGCGTTGAGCTCCTCTGGCCGCAATCCCTCTTCGCCATGATGAGGCCAGGGCAGAAAGTTCCGGTCGAAGGCGTCGCCGCCGAAATAATCCAGCGCCCGATGCGCTTCGGCGCCGTTGAAGGCGGCCTTGTCCATCAGATGCGCGATGACCTCGCGCGCTTGCGCGATCTTCTGCTTCAGTTCGGCAACGGTCTGGTCGGCCATGATCTTTCTCCCGCCTGGCATGCTATCCCTCAATAGGTAGCGTCTTTCGCCTTGCCGGCAAACAGCATGCTTTTTCTCGACTCTTGGCGCTTTTCGTGCCAATTCCCGCGCCATGGCGCTCGACATCAAGATCTGCGGCTTGAAGACCGATCCGGCAATGGCGGCGGCCCTTGCCGGCGGCGCCAGCCATGTCGGTTTCATTTTCTTTCCGAAAAGCCCGCGCTATGTCGAGCCCGTCGAAGCCGGCCGCCTGCGCGAAGCGGCGCGTGGCAAGGCCCTGGCGGTTGCCGTCACCGTGGATGCGAAGGACGCCTTCCTCGATGAAATCGTGGAAAAGATGCAGCCCGACATGCTGCAACTGCACGGCTCCGAAACCCCCGAGCGAGTGGCCGAACTGAAAGCCCGCCATGGGCTGCCGGTGATGAAGGCGTTGCCGCTCAGCGAGGCCGCCGATCTCGACCGGATCAGGCCATTCGTCGGCGTTGCCGATCGCTTCCTGTTCGACGCCAAGCCGCCGAGGGGCTCCGAGCTGCCGGGCGGCAATGGCGTCACCTTCGACTGGCGCATTCTCGCCGGCCTTGACGCCGGGATCGATTACATGCTTTCCGGTGGGCTCAACGCCGCCAACATCGGCGATGCCCTTCGGCTTGCCAATCCGCCCGCAATAGACATTTCGTCGGGCGTGGAAAGCGCGCCGGGCGTCAAGGATCCGGCGCTGATCGAACAGTTTTTCCGGGCCGTCAGGGCCGCGCGGGACGACCGCGCCGCCTGAACAAAATTTCGAACCCTGAGCATGTCCCGGAAAAGTGGGAACCGGTTTTCCGACAGGGACATGCTCAAAGTACAGATCTAGGAGATCGGCGATGAACAAGCCGGCGACACCCAATTCCTTCCGCACCGGGCCTGACGAACAGGGCATGTTCGGCATTTTCGGTGGTCGTTTCGTTGCCGAAACGTTGATGCCGCTGATCCTCGACCTGGAGAAAAACTGGAACGAGGTCAAGAACGATCCGGATTTCAGGGCTGAGCTGACCGATCTGTCGACCCACTATGCCGGCCGGCCCTCGAAGCTCTATTTCGCCGAAGGCCTGACCAGACATCTTCGTGACGTTTCCTCGGCGAAAGGCCTCGGGGGCGGCGCGAAAGTCTATTTCAAGCGCGAGGATTTGAATCACACCGGCTCGCACAAGATCAACAATTGCCTCGGCCAGATCCTGCTGGCCAAGCGCATGGGCAAGAAGCGCATCATCGCCGAGACCGGCGCCGGCCAGCATGGCGTGGCGTCGGCGACCGTCGCCGCCCGCTTCGGCTTTCCCTGCGTCGTCTATATGGGCGCGACCGACGTTGCCCGGCAAAGCCCCAACGTCTTCCGCATGAAGCTGCTGGGCGCCGAAGTGCGGCCGGTCACCGCTGGCCACGGTACGTTGAAGGACGCCATGAACGAAGCCCTTCGTGACTGGGTGACCAATGTCGAGGACACCTATTACCTGATCGGCACCGCCGCCGGCCCGCACCCCTATCCGGAACTGGTGCGCGACTTCCAGTCGGTGATCGGTACCGAGGCCCGCGCGCAGATCCTCGAACAGGAGGGACGGCTGCCCGACACCATCATCGCCGCCGTCGGCGGCGGTTCCAATGCCATCGGCATGTTTCACCCCTTCCTCGATGACAAAGAGGTTCGCATCATCGGCATCGAAGCGGGCGGACGCGGCCTCGACGGCATCGAGCATTGCGCCTCGATGAACGCCGGTTCCCCCGGCGTGCTGCACGGCAACCGCACCTATCTCCTGCAGAACGCTGACGGCCAGATCATGGACGGCCATTCGATTTCGGCCGGCCTCGATTATCCCGGCGTCGGCCCGGAGCATTCCTGGCTGCGCGATTCGGGCCGTGTCGAATATGTGCCTATCCTCGATGACGAGGCGCTCGAAGCCTTCAAACTGACGACGCGCGTCGAAGGCATCATCCCGGCGCTGGAATCGGCGCACGCCATCGCTCATGCGGTCAAGATCGTGCCCGCCATGGACAAGGACCAGATCGTCATCGTCAACCTGTCCGGCCGTGGCGACAAGGATGTGCACACGGTGGCCTCGATGCTGGGTATGGGGATCTGATCATGACAACCCGCATCGACCGCCGCATGGCGAAGCTGAAGAACGAAGGCCGCCCGGCGCTCGTCACCTATTTCATGGGTGGCGACCCCGACTATGAAACCTCGCTGTCGATCATGAAGGCACTGCCAAGGGCCGGCTCAGACATCATCGAGCTCGGCATGCCGTTTTCCGACCCGATGGCCGATGGTCCGGCGATTCAGGCCGCCGGCCTCAGGGCGCTGAAAGGCGGGCAGACGCTGGTCAAGACGCTGAAGATGGCCTCGGACTTCCGCGCCGGCGACGATGAAACGCCGATCGTGCTGATGGGCTACTACAATCCGATCTACATCTACGGCGTCGACCGTTTCCTGAAGGACGCGATCGCCAGCGGCATTGATGGGCTGATCGTCGTCGACCTGCCGCCGGAGATGGACGAGGAACTCTGCATCCCGGCTCTCAAGGCCGGCATCAACTTCATCCGCCTGGCGACACCGACCACCGACGACAAGCGCCTGCCCAAGGTGCTGCAGAACACGTCCGGCTTCGTCTACTACGTGTCGATGACCGGCATCACCGGCTCGGCGCTTGCCGACACCGGCAAGATCGCCACGGCGGTCCAGCGCATCAAGGGTCACACCAATCTGCCGGTCTGCGTCGGCTTCGGTGTCAAGACCGCCGAACAGGCGCGCGTCATCGGCGCCAACGCCGACGGCGTGGTCGTCGGCACGGCGATCGTCAATGCGGTCGCCAATGTGCTGGGGCCGAAGGGCGAAAAGACCGCCGATCCGGCCGAGGCCGTCGCCACGCTGGTCAGCGGCCTTGCGCAAGGCGTGCGCTCGGCCCGCCTTGCTGCCGCCGAATAGTTTTCTTATCTCTCCCACTCTTCGTCAGGACAGGAGCCGAAGCGATGAACTGGATCACCAACTACGTTCGCCCGAAGATCAACTCGATGCTCGGCCGGCGCACCGACATGCCCGAGAATCTCTGGATCAAGGATCCCGAGACCGGCGAGATGGTGTTCCACAAGGACCTGGAATCCAACCAGTTCGTCATTCCGTCCTCCGGTCACCACATGAAGATCTCAGCCAAGGAGCGGCTGAAATTCTTCTTCGACGATGGCAAGTACGAGACCCTGGACAATCCCAAAGTCATGCAGGATCCGCTGAAGTTCCGCGACGAGAAACGCTATGTCGACCGGCTGAAGGACGCCAAGGCCAAGACCGGCCTGGAAGACGCCATCATCAATGCACTGGGGACCGTCGAGGGCCTGCCGGTGGTGGCGACGGTGCAGGATTTCGCTTTCATGGGCGGCTCGCTCGGCATGGCGGCGGGTGATGCGATCGTGCATGGCTTCGAGGTCGCCTTGCAGCGCAAGCGGCCGCTGATCCTGTTCGCCGCTTCCGGCGGCGCCCGCATGCAGGAAGGTATTTTGTCGCTCATGCAATTGCCGCGCACCACGGTCGGTGTCGACCGGCTGAAGGAAGCCGGCCTCCCCTACATTGTCGTTCTGACCAACCCGACCACCGGCGGCGTCACCGCCTCCTACGCCATGCTGGGCGACGTGCACATCGCCGAGCCCGGCGCGCTGATCGGTTTTGCCGGACCGCGCGTCATCGAGCAGACCATCCGCGAGAAACTGCCCGACGGCTTCCAGCGCTCCGAATATCTGATGGAGCACGGCATGGTCGATATGGTGGTGTCCAGGCTGGAAATGCGCCAGACGATCGCGCGGCTCCTGAAAATGCTGCTCAAGATGCCGGAGGAGCAAAAGCCGCTGGAACCGGAAATCCTGCCGCCGGCCGTGGTTGCTGCCGAAGCCCGGCCCCAGGCTTGACGCTGCAACGGCCCGACGCGAGACTGGCCTGACGCGACATTGGCCGCCGCGAACAGCGATTGCGCAGCATCCGTGGCGCGCTGTAGCCTTTTTGATAGCCGTGGTCATTGCGGGAGCGATTCTGGCTCTCGGGCCATGCGCCGGGATTGTGCCATGACGACGCTTGCCGCCGACCGCGAAATCGAAGCCCTGATGGCGCTTCACCCGAAAGGCTTCGACCTTTCGCTCGACCGCATCACGCGGCTGTTGGAGCGGCTCGGCAATCCGCAGGACCTGCTGCCGCCGGTCATCCACATCGCCGGCACCAACGGCAAGGGTTCCTGCGCCGCCTTCTCGCGGGCGCTGCTGGAAGCTTCCGGCCGGCTCGTCCATGTCCACACCTCGCCGCATCTGGTCAGCTGGCACGAGCGCTACAGGCTGGCCGCCGAGGGCGGCGGCAGGCTGGTCGACGACGACATTTTCGCCGAGGCCATCACCCGCGTCGCCAAGGCCAATGCAGGCCAGAAGATCACCGTCTTCGAGATACTCACCGCCGTCACCTTCATCCTGTTTTCGGAACATCCGGCCGATGCCGCCATCATCGAGGTCGGTCTTGGCGGCCGCTTCGACGCCACCAATGTCATCGCGCGGCCGGCCGTGTCGGTGATCATGCCGGTGTCGATGGACCACGAGGCCTATCTCGGCGACCGTGTCGAGCTGATCGCCGCCGAAAAGGCCGGCATCATGAAACGCGGCTGCCCGGTGGTGATCGGCGCGCAGGAAAGCGAGACGGCGCTGCAGGCGCTGATCGACACCGCCGAGCGGCTGGAATGCCCGACCCTCGTCTATGGCCAGGATTTTCTCGCTTTCGAGGAAAACGGACGCATGGTCTACCAGGACGATGATGGTCTGATGGACCTGCCGTCGCCGCGCCTGCCCGGTCGCCACCAGTTCGCCAATGCGGCCGCCGCGATCGCCGCGGTCAAGGCCGCCGGCTTCGAGATCAGCCACCGCGCCGCCGAGAAGGCGATGACCAACGTCGCCTGGCCCGGCCGCATGCAGAAGCTGGCGCAGGGCCGGTTGGCGGAACTGGGGCCGAAGGGCGCCGACATCTGGCTCGACGGCGGCCACAATCCAGGCGCCGGCGTGGTCGTCGCCGAAGCGCTGGCCGAGCAGGAAGAAAAGAACCCGCGCCCGCTCTTCCTCATCTCGGGCATGATCAACACCAAGGACCAGAGTGGCTATTTCCGCGCCTTCAAGGGCTTGGTCAAGCATGTCTACACGGTGCCAGTGAGCCAGAGCGACGCTGGCGTGCCGAGCGACGAACTGGCCATCCGCGCCACGGAAGCCGGGCTGACGGCCGAGCCGGTCAGCTCCGTCGCCAGCGCCCTGATGCTGCTGCGCGACACCTGGGACGGCCCGACGCCGCGCATCCTGATCGGCGGGTCGCTTTATCTCGCAGGCGCGGTCCTGGCGGAGAACGGCACGCCGCCGACCTGAGAGGGCTACGGTTTCGACGCCGTGGTCGTCGATCCGCTTCAGGTATCGACGAAAATCAAAGCTCAACTCCTGGATGAGCCTCGCGACCTTCGCGAATAACTTTCCCCAGATCGATGCCGACGCCACTGCTTGCGGTCAGGCTGGCATAGAAGGTGGAGGCAGGTTCGCGGACAGCTTCCCGAATCTCGTAGAATTCAAGCGCGCGTTCGACCACGTCGGCTATCGAACGATTTTCGCGACGAGCTAGCCTATGAGCCAGGTCGCGTGCTTTTGCACTGCGGACTGAGGCCATTTTAACTTCCTTTTGGAAGAAACATACGCCGACAGTCTCTGCCATCAAGATGGAACTGATGGGGTCGTCACACGCTCGACCGGGTCAATGGACTTCCAGCGCGGCAATCAGTGGCCAACGGCCTTTACTTCAGCTCGATCTCGATAAAAGCGTACTCACCCTCATTGGCGCTGATGACGTCGTGTTCGACGCCCTCCTTGCGGAAATAAGGGGAACCTTTCTTCATCTCGGCGAAGGTTTCGCCGTCCTTGGTCACCAGCTTCAGCTTGCCGTCCATCAGCGGCACGACGACATAGTCGTGGCCGTGGCGATGCCAGCCGGTATTGTCGCCCGGCTGGAAGCGGTATTCGGTGACGATGACGCGCTCATTGTCGATGAAGACTGTGGCCTTGGCGGATCCGGTCATTTCTCTCTCCTGCTTCTGCTGCCAAGAGAAGACATGGAGTGCCCCGATGTGAGGGCCAGAGCGGCGCACCGATGACGCCAACAAAAAGCCCGGCGCGATTGGCCGGGCTCAAAGGCTTCGAATTCAGATGGGATCAGGCGAGATTGCCATTGACCCAGTGCGACAGCGCGGTCTTGGGCGCGGCGCCAACCTTGATGTCGGCCACTTCGCCGCCCTTGAAGATCATCAGCGTCGGGATCGAGCGAACGCCAAACTGGGCGGCAAGCTCGGGATTCTCGTCGATGTTCAGCTTGGCGATCTTGACCTTGGCGCCGAGTTCGGTGGCGATGTCCTCAAGCGCCGGTGCGATCATCTTGCAGGGGCCGCACCACTCCGCCCAGAAATCAACCACGACCGGTACCTGGGCATTGAGCACATCGGCCTGGAAATTGTTCTTGTCGACCTTGACGGTGGTCATGCGGAAATCCTTTCGAAATTTTTCGTCGCACCAAATGTGGTGGTTGTCGCGCCCTTCTTCAAGCAGTTCTTGTGTCACGCTCCCGTGAGTCGGGCAAGGGCGTCGTCCATGGCCCGGGCCGGCAGTTCGATCAGCCTTGGCGCTTCGGTGAACAGCAGGGCCGCCTTGACCTCCCGCCCGGGATAGAGCGGCTGCAGCAGGGCGCGATAGAGCGCGAGCTGAAGCAGGTAGGCGGCGGGGACCTCGGCCAGGGAGGCGGGAGCTGGCCGGTTGGTCTTGTAGTCGACGATCGAAACCCTATCCGCTGTCACCGCCAGTCGGTCGATCTTGCCGGAGATGGAGCGGATTTTGCCCTTGACCTCGAGGCTGCCCATGATCGCGACCTCGGCACGTGACGATGGCCCGAACAGTTGACCGAGGCTAGGGTCGGCAAGGATGGCCATGACCGATGCCAGGGCCTTTTCGCGCTCGACTGGCGGCCACGCCGCGCCCGTTCGCGATAGATAACGCCCTGCCGCACTTTGGCGGTCGCTCTCGGCAATGCCGGGTAACATCTGCAGCAGCTTGTGCAAGGCGAGCCCGCGCAGGACGGCAAAACCCGGCTCGGCATCGGCGTCCAGCACCGGCGACGCCTTGTCGACAACCGCTTCCTTGCCTTCCTCGATCAGCGCCGAGGCGCCCGACGGCGACAATGGGCGCGGCAGGTCTTCGAAAGGCGGCAAGGGCCGGAACAGGGTTGCCGGCAACGGCCCGAACGCATCGGCCTGCCGCGCCTGCTCGCCCGGGCCAGGCGCAACCGGCGGCAGTTTGGTGACGTGAAAACGGTAGACAGGCTCGCCGCCGGCTGGATGCGGACGCTGTTCGCTTTGGGGCGCGCCGCTCAGCGCGCGGCTGACGATCGAATGCCAGGTGCCGGTGCTCGGCGCTCGCTTGCCATGATAGCCGCAGACGATAAGCCGGTCCTCGGCGCGCGTCATGCCGACATAGAGCAGCCGGCGGTATTCGTCGTCGGCGAGTTCGCGGGCGCGAGCGGCCGCCGTTTTCGAGAAGCCGTTGGCGACGTCGCTGGCCGAACGCCAGAGATAGCCCTTGCCGTCCCAATGCCGGCCCGAACCGTCGAAAGGCATCAGGCGCGGCAAATGCTGGTCGCTGAACGGAGCGGAACCGCCGTCGACCAGAAAGACCACCGGCGCCTCCAGGCCCTTGGCTGCGTGCACGGTCATGACCCGGACCTCGTCGCGGGTCTGGTCCATCTCGCGCTTGATCTCGGGGCCGGCGTTTTCCAGCGTCGACAGGAAGGCTTCCAGCCCGGGCAGGCCGGTCCGCTCCTCGGCAAGGCAGAAGCTCAGGAACTCGTCGAGAATATCGCCGGCTTCCGGCCCGAGCCGCGCGATCATCTTGCGGCGCACGCCATCGCGCGCCAGCAGGGCGGCATAGAATTCGAACACCGGCTTGAAGGCGGCCTCGTCAGCCCAGGCGTCGAGTTGCGCGACGATCGCCGCTAGCGCTTCGCTTTCGCCGGCATGCTGGCGCAGCGACGCCGCCAGCGACAGGCCTGGCGGCCTTTGCGCGGCAAGCGTGAACAGCCTCTCCTCCGGCAGGTCGAAGATCGGGCTGCGCAGCAGGGCGGCGAGCGACAAGTCGTCCTGCGGCTGGATCAGCAGATGGCCGAGCGCGATCAGGTCCTTGACCGCGATGTGTCCCGGCAGGCTCAGCCGGTCGGCGCCGGCAACCGGAATGTCGCGGCGCTTGAGCGCGCGGGTCAACGCGTGGACGAAGCTGTCGCGCTTGCGCACCAGCACCAGCACGTCTCCCGGCCGCAGCCGCTTGCCACGGCCCTCGATGATTTCGCCCTTGCCGATCCAGCCGGCAATGGTGGCCGCGACATTCTCGGCGACACGCACCGCCGGCGCATGGGCATGGTCGATGGCTTGCGCCCAGTCGTCGGGCTCGTCGACGGCGTCGGCGCCGATCGATGGCCAGACCTCGACATAGCCCGGAGCATCGCTGCGGATCGCCTTGTGGTTCAGCGGATCGGGGTCGTGGCTGATGCCGCGCCGCACGATGGGATCGGCAAAGACAAGGTCGACCGCGGCCAGCACATCGTCCGTGGAGCGGAACGACCAGGTCAGCTTGAGGTCGGCGAAGGACGCCTCGGCGTCGCGCACCCGCCCGGCGAACAACAACCGGCTGTCGGCGAAGGAGTCGGGTGCCGCGCCCTGGAAGGAATAGATCGACTGCTTCTCGTCACCGACGGCAAAGACCGTTCGGTGGACCCGGTCGCGAGCGCCAAAGCCGGCAAAGAATTCTTCCGCCAGCCGCTTCACCACCTCCCATTGATCCGGGCTGGTGTCCTGCGCCTCGTCGAGCAGGATGTGGTCGATGCCCTGGTCGAGCTTGTACTGTACCCAAGGGCCGGCATCGGGCCGCGCCAAAAGGTTCACGGTGCGGGTGATCAGGTCGTTGAAGTCGAGAAAGCCGCGGCTGCGCTTCAGCACCTCGTAGCGGGCGATCAGCCAGTCGGCGATGGTGAGCGCCGCGCGTGTGCCCTCCAGCATCCGGAACAGCGCCACCCGGTCGACGGTTTCCATGATGGCGCTGGCCGCCGACAGATAGCGCTCGGCCAAGTCCGGCAGCCGGTCGATCAGCGCCTTCTTGAAGGCCTTTGCCGGATCGTAGGGATCGCCGTTGGTCTTGAGGAAGGCTCTTGCCAGCAATTGAAGCCGTCGAACGGGATCGCTCTCGGCGAAAGCCTGACGCGCATAGGGCAGGATGTTGTTCAACACCGATCTGGCGTCGGTGGCTTCGGCTGCCTGGGCAAAGCCGGCAAAATAGTCCGGCAGGAAGCCGGGCAGCGGCCATGCAGATGCCGCTATGTCTTCGGCGGTCTGGCCGGGGCGGAAATGGAATTCATCGAACAGGGGCTGGAAGCCGTCACGCCCGACGGCATCGAGGAAGTAGCGCAACCCGTCGCGCTTGCGTACGATCTCGCCAAGCAAGGCGTCGAGCCCGGCCTCGCCGCCGCGTTCCAGCACAGTGGCGAAGGCCTCGGCCAAATTCCTGTCGCCGGCGGCAGAAATCATCTCGCGGCGCGCGGCGGCAAAAAGCGAGGCTTCCATCTGGCTGTCGAGCATTTCGAAATGGGCGGGGATGTTGGCTTCCAGCGGGAACTGATGCAGCACGGATTCGCAGAAGGCGTGGATGGTCTGGATCTTCAGCCCGCCAGGCGTCTCCAGTGCCTCGGCGAAAAGGCGGCGGGCTCGGCGCATGGTCTCGCGATCGGGCCGGCGGCCCTCCAACGCCTCGACTTTGGACGCCAGGTCGGCGTCGCTGAGCGTCGTCCATTCCGACAGCGTCGAAAAAACCCGGTTCGACATGTTGGCGGCCGCGGCGCGCGTATAGGTCAGGCACAATATCTTTGATGGATCGGTGCCATTGAGCAGTAGCCGGATGACACGCTGGGCAAGAACATGGGTCTTGCCCGATCCCGCATTGGCCGACACCCAGGCGGAATTGCCGGGATCGGCGGCGCTGGCCTGGCTCGAAGCCGTGTCGGTCGGGATCGGATAGGCTTTCTTCATGCCTCTCCTCCCTCATCCCCGGCGTCTCCGCCGGCGGACCATTCGAGCACGCGGGCGAGATGGTCGTAGTCGCCATCGGTTTCGCCTTCGCGAAACGGCAGCGCGCGCGACAGATAGCGGGTCGCCGGATCGGTATAATGGATCAGCAGTTTTTCCAGCCGCGCCCAGGCCTCTTCGGCGAGATCGGCCGCGGTGCGTGGCTGGCGATTGTGTTCGAGTATGGACTCCTCGAACACCTCGCCATTCGGCTTCAGCCGCACGAACGCCAGTTGCGACGGCTCGCGCGCACCCAGATCCTTGAACGCGCCGCGCCTCAGCAGCGCGCCTTCCAGCGCCAGCTGCGGCGCCAGCAGCGTATGCGCCTGCGCCTTGGAAGGCGAGGAACCGGTCTTGTAGTCCAGAATGTCGGCCATGCCGCCGGCCAGCAGATCGACACGGTCGGCATAGCCGGACAGCGTCACGCCGGACTGGCCGACGACGGTCTTGCCCGCCCGTTCCTCGGCGTGGCGCCGCATCACCGCGTCGGCGCGCGTGCGCTCCCATTCGATGATGTTGGCGGCGAGCTTTTCGAAACGCGGCCACCACACCGCCTCGACATCGGCCGGAAGCGCCGCCTCGGCAAAACAGGCGCGGCCGGCGGCGATGAGCCCGGCCAGCGCATCCGGCGCGCGCGGGTCGGCCACCTCGGACGAGAAGAGATGCAGGATGGCATGAAACAGCGTGCCGCGCTCGGCGGCACCGGGATCGCGGATGAGCGGATCGAGCGGCATCAGCCCGAGGACCCTTCGGACATAGATGGCGTAGGGATCGCGGCGCAGCGTCTCGATCTCGGTGACCGAGAAATGGCCCGGGCGCACCGGCAATGGCGGCTTCGGCTGCGGCCGTGGCGCGAAATCCCGCTTCGGCCCGGTATCGAGCGCGCGCGCCCAGGCAAGCAATTCATCGCCGCGCCGGCGCAGCGCTGCCGCATGGTCGTTGCCGATGAAGGTGAGCAGCCGCTGCAGCCATCGCGAAGGCACGGCGGGTGCGTCGCCGGCACGTGCCGAGCGCGCCAGCACCACGTGTCTCGCGCCCATGGCCATCTGGAAATCATGCGCTGCTAGACCGATGCGCCGCTCCGGCGGTTCGAGATCGATACCGGTCTTCATCAGCCGCGACATGAAGCGGTCGCTCTCCGGCTTGCGCGGCCAGACCCCTTCGTTGAGCCCGCCTATGACCAGCGTGTCGACATCCTGAAGTCGCGCTTCCAGCGCGCCCCAGATGGCGATGTTTCTGTCGGTGCCTTGCACCGGCTTGACGGTCTCGGGCGCGATCAGCGCCTCCATCACATCGGGCCATTCGATTGCCGCGAACGACAGCGGCGCCGAAGCCGCGACCAGCCCGCGCAGCAGTCCGGCGAGCTTTTCGCCGGCATCGCCGGCGTAGAGTTCGCCAAGACCGCCATCGACGGACCGGCCGAGATTCTCAAGGGCAACGACACTGGCTTCGACCAGCGCGGCAAGGCCGGCTTCCGCCTGGCCGCGAAAGGCCGAAAGCGGCGCCAGCGCTTGCTTGAGACGTTCAAGCAAATTCCGCGCGCTTTCGATGGAGCGCACGGTCAGCCGGGCAAGCCAGAAGGGCGGCCGGCTGTCATTGCCGAAGCCGGTGAGGCGAGCCTCGAAAAGATCCGGCAGCGAAGTGATATCGGGGCGGCCGGTGCCGCCGCGCAGCGCCACCAGCTCGACCAGTTCCGCCGCGTGGCGCACATCGGCGCGTTCCAGGCCAAGGCCAAGCAGGGGATGCTTGAGCAGCGACAACAGGCCGACCGGATCGCCCGGCCGGAACACCGCTTCAAGCGCCAGCCTGAACAGGCTGGCGGCCGGGGTGTTGGAAAGCGGCGTGCCGCCGGAATCGTCTGCAACGACGCCGAAGCGCTTGAGTTCGACGCTGACGCGGCGTGCCAGCGCGCGGTCGCCGGTGACGAGAGCCGCTCTCTGGCCTGGTTCTTCCACTGCCTGCTTGAGCGCGACGGCGATCGCGACGGCCTCGTCGCGCTCGCTTGCCGCTTCGAGCAGCGTCACGTCGGCGAAGGCGCCGGCAATATCGGACGCCGAAAACCCGTTTCGCGTCTCGGCCCACAATTCGGTGGTCTCGGCCGGCCGCAGCGCCTCGCCGACAAGGGCGGCGCGGAGCGCAAGCTTCGGCTCGGCCGCGCCGATCTCCTCGACATCGCCGCGCAGCACGCCGATCTTGCCGATCAGCTTCGCGAGGCCGTATTGCGGATGGCCAAGCACGGCTGGACGCGCGCCGGGTGCGACGAGCGCCTGGAAGGAGGCTTCGTCCAGCATCTGGTCGAGCCCGGGCAGCACGATGGCGCCGCCGGAGAGGCCGGCAATGGTCGCAAGCAGCTCCGCCGTGGCGGGGATGGAGCCGGTGGACCCCGCCGCTATGACCGGCCCGGCAGGCGGATTGCGCCGCAGCCGCGCCGCTTCGGCGCGGATCAGGGCGCTGCGATGCGCGGCCGGGTTGGAGCGGTCGCTCTCTTCTAGGAATTTCGGCCAGGCATCGGTGACGATGCCGAGGAATTCGAGCGTCACTTGCCACCATCCGGCAAGGTTCCCGCTCACCAGGCCGGCGAGTTTGGCCCAATCGGTGCCTTCCGTCTCGATCTCGTCCATCAGCCCGGCCAGATCGCGCGCCAGCCAGATCGCGTCGGCGGTGGAGGCCGGGACGACGATCTCCTCGGCGAAGAGGGCCGCGACATGGGCGGGCAACCGGCGTTTCCACGCTCGCACCAGCGGCGTCAGCAGCAACAGCCGTTCGGTGGCGGCGATCGGTGGCGCCAGATCGATTGCCGCGGTTGGCTCGGCATCGAATGCGGCCTCGTCCTCGTCGAATTCGCCGAGCGGGCGGATCACCGGCAGGATCGCCGAACCGCCGCCGCCACGCGCCTTCAGGCTGTCGACGAAGACGCCGCGCAAGGCCCGTGCGGCGCGGCGCGTCGGCACATAGATGGTGACATCGGCCAGCGCGAGCGGGTCGCCATCGAAACGAAACCCGGGGACAAGGCGGCCGTCAAGCAGCGCCTCGGCCAGCGTCGGCAGAAACGGCGCTCCGGAGGGGATGGAGAAAACGCGGCTCGAGCCGCTCATTGCAATCCGATGAGTGCGCCGGCCACCGCGTCTTCGGCGAGCGGAATGGCCTCGGGCGTGCCGACGGTGATCCAGTGGCCATGCATCTGCATGCCGAACAGGCGGCCGGCGGCAATCGCCTTGTCGAAATAGGCGTTGAGCGAATGCGGTTCGGCGGATGCATCCTTGAACAGGCGCGGATGGATGATCGCGGCGCCGGCATAGATCAGGCCCGCGGGATCACCCTTCGAACGCCGCAGGGCGCCATCCGGCGCCACCAGGAAATCGGTGCTGCCACAGTGTCCCGTCGCCTGATGGAGATCCGCCAGCATCAGCAGAATATCCATTTTCACGGCGTCCCATGCAAGGGCGAGCCGCCCGAGATTGAGCGGGCCGTGGTCGATCCAGAATGTATCGGCGTTGAGGACGTAGAACGGCTCCGGGCCGAGCTCCGGCAGCGCCTTGACGATGCCGCCGGCCGAATCGAGCAGCCGTTCGCTCTCATCGGAAATGACGATGCGCGGCGCGCGGCGCGCGGCGACATGGGCGACGATCTGTTCGGGAAGGTAATGGACATTGACCACCGCCTTGTCGACGCCGGCCGCGGCCAGGCTGTCGAGGCCCCAGTCGAGCAGCGTCTTGCCGGCGATGCGGACCAGCGGCTTGGGGATGGTGTCGGTGATCGGCCGCATGCGCTTGCCGAGGCCGGCGGCAAGAACGATGGCGGTGTCCGGTCTCGTCGTCACAGCGCTCGTTCCTCCAGCAGCCCGTGCGCGCTGTAGAAGTCCCGCAGGTCGGCGAGCGCAGGGTGCGACAGCGCCCGCCTGAGATAGTCGCGGATGCGCGGCAGGTGCCTGAGATAATAGGGCTTGCCGTCACGTTTTTCGAGGCGCACGAAAATGCCCAGAATCTTGGAATTGCGTTGTGCGGCCATGATTGCATAGGCTTCGAGGAAGCCTGCTTCATCGAAGTCGCCCGCTGCATGACGCGCGGCGACATAGGCATCGAGCGTCCGCTTCTCGATCTCGGGTACCATGGTGACGCGCGCGTCCATGGCCAGCGAGGCGACGTCATAGGCGGCGGGCCCGATCAGCGCGTCCTGGACGTCGACGATGCCGAGCCGGCCGAGGCCGGACCGCTCGCCACGCCAGATGATGTTGGGCGAGTGGAAGTCGCGCAGCATCAGCGTGTATTCGCTGCCCTTGAGCCGGTCGAGAAGCGCGTTCCATGTCCTGTGGTAGCCGGACCGCAGCACGTCGGTCGCCGGGCCGCCCGATATCGCCGGAACGTACCAGTCGATCAGCAGGTCCGCCTCGATCAGCATGGCGTCACGGTCGAAGGGCGGCACCTCATGGACGACGCCTTGAGCCGCTTCCATCCGGTGCGGCCAGGTCTTGCCGTGCATCATGGCAAGCAGTTCGGCTGCCGCCTCGTAACGTTCGGCAACCGGCTCACCATTGCCGTCGAGGAAGCCTTCCGAGCCCAGGTGCTCGAGCAGCAGGAAACCCCGGTCGAGATCCTGTGCGTCGATCCTGGGCACCGCGACCCCGGCGGCCAGCAGCGCACGGTCGATGGCGACGAAGGCGGACACCGACTGCGCGGTGTGGGCGATCACGGCATAGGGTTTGCCGTTGCGCACGGGAGGGCCGAGCACGAGCCGCGGCGAGTTCATCAGCACGCGGGGCGCCTCGCCGGCAAGCGAGACGATCTCGTACGAACGGGCCGAGGCGTCACCGATGAAATGCCGGCGCTGCGCTTGCCCCCATCCGGCGCTCTCGAGGAAGTCGCGCATGGCCAGCGAGCGCGCGACACGGTCGAAGGTCGCGCCATGCCCCGACAGTCGGGCCAGCCTGCCCTCGCCATGCTGGACGAGTTCGATCAGCACCGTCGTCTTGGGCAGATAGCCGTCAGCCCGTTCCGGCCATTCGACCAGGGCGGCACCTTGCGCCAGCGCCTCCTCGAAGCCGAGTTCGTCCAGTTCGGCCGCCGAGGACAAGCGGTAGAGATCGAAATGATGGACCGGGATGCGCGTGTCGTAGCTCTGCACCAGCGTGAAGGTCGGGCTCGGCACTTCGAGATCGGCATCGTCGGCCAGCGTCCGGAGGAGTGCTCTTGCCAGCGTCGACTTGCCTGCGCCGAGATCGCCCTCGAGCGCCAGCACGTCGCCCACGCGCAGCGCCAGCGCCAGGTCCTCGCCCAGCCGCGCTGTCTGGGTCTCGTCGGCGAGCAAACGCTCCAGCACCGGTTCCGTCATCGAACGCGCTACTCGGCCGCTGCGCGGATACCCGGCATGTCGGGAAAGGTGCAGATGACGGTCGTGCCCTTGTCCCTGCCGGTTTCGATGCGAACGGCGCCGCCATGCAGTTCGACAAAGCTCTTGACGATCGAGAGGCCGAGGCCAGCGCCGCGCCGGCGGCCGCCATTGGCGCGCGGCTCGAAGCGGCGGAACACCGAATCGAGCACGTCGGGCGGCATGCCAGGGCCATCGTCATGAACCGAGAACTCGACCCCGTCCGCCAGCTGGCGGCAGGCCAGCCGGATGGTGCTGGCCTCCGGCGCGTAATTGGCGGCGTTGCTCAGCAGATTGTAGAGGATCTGGCGGATGCGGGTTTCATCGCCATGGAACGTCTTCGGCGCGGCGGCGGCGTCGACGGCAAGCCGGATCGAATGCTCTTCCAGCCGGTCGGCGACAAGCTCGGCGGCGGCTGCGATGGTGCGGTCGACATGCACTTCGGAAATGTCGAGCTGCATGATGCCGGCATCGACCGTCGCTAGGTCGAGTATGTCGTTGACGATGGTCAGCAGCACCGATGAGGACGAACCGACATGCTCGACATATTCGCGCTGCTTCTGCGTCAACGGTCCGGTCGCGGGCAGCGACAGCAGCTCGGTGAAGCCGATGATGTTGGTCAGCGGCGAACGCAGTTCATAGGACACATGCTGGACGAATTCGTTCTTGAGCTGATCTGATTTTTCGAGCGCCTCGTTCCTGTCCTTGAGCGCGCGCTCGACGTGGACGCTGTCGGTGACATCGACGAAGGTCATCATCACTTGCCCGTTGGGCAGTGGAATCACGGCGTAACGCAGCACGGTGCCGTTGTTGAGCTCGGTCTGGCCGTGGCGGTCGCGGCGCTCGTCGTCGAAGCCGGTGATGGCGGCGACGAAGCCGGGCCAGGGGCTCTCGACCGCTTGTCGATCGGAGAGCTCGCGTATGGCCGATACGTGCACGTTGGGCTTGGCGGCTTCCCTGTCCAGTCCCCACAGCGTGGCAAAGGCCGGGTTCGACAGCCGCAGCCGGCCGTCGGGGCCGAACACCGCGACGCCTTCGGCGAGATTGTCGAGCGTTTCGCCCTGGACCCGGACCGCGGTGCGGTAGCGGCTTTCGAGATCCATCTTCTCGGTCAGGTTCTCGAACACCCAGGTGACGCCGCCCTTGGGTTGCGGATTGGCGACGACACGGATCGTCTTGCCGTCGGGCAGGTGCCACCAGTGTTCCTGAGATTCGACCGCACGGTAGGCGCCGAGCAGGCCTTCCTTCCAGCGGCGCCATTCCGGCTGTTCGGCGATCTTGCCCTCGCTGCGCAGCCGGTCGAGCAAAAGAGCATTGTCGGGCGCGCTGTGCAGGAAGCCCGGGTCGAGGCCCCAGAGTTTCTGGAAGGCCTGGTTGAAGAAGCGCAGTTTCTCGTCGGTGTCGAAGATGGCGACCGCGGTGTTGAGCTGGTCGAGCGTATCGGCGTGGCTGCGCACGGTCCGCTCATATTCGCCACGGATGGCCTCGATGGCGCTGGTGTCGCAGGCAAGGCCGGCCGAACCGTCGGCGCCGGCAAAGTCGGTCACCGCGAACACGCGGCGGTCGCCTTCGATTACCGTCGAAAGCGATTGCTCGAACACCGGATGCGTTTTGTGTTGCGTGGCGATGGCGTCGCGCGCCTGGCCGCCGAGGAACTCCTTGGCGTCCCGCACGGCAGCTTCCGCGCTCTCGGCTTCGACCGCATCGGCATAGGCCCGGTTGACCCATTTGAGGCGGCCATGCTCGTCACGCAGCCACGCCGGCATCTTCAGCGCCTCGATCAGGCCGATCATCGTCTCATGGTCGGCGGCCAGCCGCTGGTTGTCGATTTTCAGTCGCGCCTGGCTGCGCTGCGTTTCGGAAAGCGAAACAAACCGCACCAGGATATGCGCGGCACTCTTGCGGCCATGCACTTCGAGCGGGGCACCAGCCTGGGATTCGATGACGAGGTCGAAGGGCTTGGCCTTTTCGCGCAACCCGGCGACGGCATGTTCGAGTGCTGCCGCCGAACGCGGCATCAGCCAGCGGCCGAAGGCCAGGAATGCCGCCCGCTCCTCGGGTGCGCCGCTTTCGACCGGCAATGTGCCGATCAGTTCGGGCTTCTTGTTTTCCGAGGCCCAGATGACCACACGCTGGTCGCGCAGATTGAGCAGCGCCTCCGAGCGGCGCAGCGCCGCGTTGACGTCGGCAATACGGCTTCTCAGGTCGACATTCTCCGCCGACGTGCGTGCCCGTTCGCGAATGAGAAAGATGGCCGACAGGAATGCCGCTCCCATCACCCCGGCAAAGACGGCAAGCTGCATGACCTCGATCGTGCTGACCGAAAGGCTAGCTGCGGCCGCATCGGCGCCTTGGGCGCGTGCGGCGCCGCCAAGCAACGGACCGGCAAGCGTGGAGCCGGCAAGCAGCAGTCCCGCGCGGCCACGCCACGAACAGCGCCCGCGCCATGCCGCGGAGCCTCTGGTCACCGAATCGTCGTGGCCGCCGGAAACGGCCTGTCCCGCGTGAAGCGGGTTTTCCCCCGGCATGTCTTGGTCCTCTTCGCCGCCTGAATGCAAGACCGCCCTGATGCGTGCGCCGGTCCTCGCCCCTGGACCCGCGAATCACAACAATAGCGCCTGCTGGAATCGGCGTGAAGAATCATTCGACGCAAAAATAATGCCGGGCGAAAAGTCAATCGCCCGGCATCAATATCTTGTAGCAAAGTCGGCCTTGGTTAATAGCGGTAGTGTTCCGGCTTGAACGGGCCCTGCGGCGTGACGCCGATATAGGCTGCCTGCTCGCCCGACAGCTCGGTCAGGCGGGCGCCGAGCTTGTCGAGATGCAGGCGCGCCACCTTCTCGTCGAGATGCTTGGGCAGCACATAGACCTGGTTCTGGTACTGCTCGCCCTTGGTGAACAGCTCGATCTGCGCCAGCACCTGGTTGGTGAAGGACGCCGACATGACGAAGCTCGGATGGCCGGTGGCGTTGCCGAGATTGAGCAGGCGGCCCTCCGACAGGAGGATCATCCGCTTGCCGTCGGGGAAGGTGATCATATCGACCTGCGGCTTGACATTGGTCCACTTCAGATTGCGCAGCGATGCGACCTGGATCTCGTTGTCGAAATGGCCGATGTTGCCGACGATCACCATGTCCTTCATCGAGCGCATATGGTCGAGGGTGACGACATCCTTGTTGCCGGTGGTGGTGATGACGATGTCGGCGGTCGGTGCCGCATCTTCCAGCGTGACCACTTCAAAGCCGTCCATCGCCGCCTGCAGCGCGCAGATCGGATCGACCTCGGTGACCTTGACGCGGGCGCCCGCGCCCTTGAGCGAGGCCGACGAGCCCTTGCCGACGTCGCCATAGCCGCAGACGACCGCGACCTTGCCGGCCATCATCGTGTCGGTGCCGCGGCGGATGCCGTCGACCAGCGATTCCTTGCAGCCATATTTGTTGTCGAACTTCGACTTGGTGACCGAGTCGTTGACGTTGATGGCCGGGAAGGGCAGCAGGCCCTTCTTCTGCAACTGGTACAGCCGGTTGACGCCGGTCGTCGTCTCTTCGGTGACGCCGCGGATCGCCGCCTTCTGCTTGGTGAAGAAGCCCGGCGAAGCCTTCAGGCGCTTTTTCACCTGGGCGTAGAAGTATTCCTCTTCCTCGCTCTGCGGATTGGACAGCACGTCCTCGCCGGCCTCGGCGCGGGCGCCGATCAGGATGTACATGGTGGCGTCGCCGCCATCATCGAGGATCATATTGGAGAGGCCGCCATCGGCCCACTGGAAGATCCTGTCGGTGTAGTCCCAGTACTGCTCGAGGCTCTCGCCCTTAACGGCGAAGACCGGAATGCCGGCCTCGGCGATGGCCGCGGCGGCGTGGTCCTGGGTCGAGAAGATGTTGCAGGATGCCCAGCGTATGTCGGCGCCGAGCACCTTCAGCGTCTCGATCAGCACCGCTGTCTGGATGGTCATGTGCAGTGAACCGGTGATGCGCGCGCCCTTGAGCGGCTGCTTGGCGCCGAATTCCTCGCGGCAGGCCATCAGGCCCGGCATTTCGGTTTCGGCGATATCGAGTTCCTTGCGGCCCCAGCCGGCAAGCGAGATGTCGGCGACCACATAGTCTTTGCTACCCGTCATGGCAGTGCTCCGATACGAATTGTTATGCGAATTTTTAGCGGATGCGCCCGTGCCGGAAGACATTTCCAAGGCGCGAATTGCCGGCCTGCCTAGCAGATCAGGCTTCACACGACAATGGGATATAAAGAAATCTTTATTCGTGCATGTCTCGGAGGACTGACTCGGGGTCAGCACTCTTCGCCGAAACGGGAGGCGACAAGCTGCTCCAGCGCATCCATGACCTCGAGCGCCTCCGGGCCGCTGGCAGTGACGCGGATCGAGTATCCCGGGCTGGCGGCCAGCATCATCAGGCCCATGATCGAGGTGCCGCCGACCCTGACGCCGTCCTTCTCGACATGGACCGAAGCGTTGAAGCCACTGGCAAGCTGGACGAACTTCGCCGAAGCGCGCGCATGCAGCCCGCGCTGGTTGACGATCGGAAACTCCCGGACGATCTGGTCTTTTTCCGGGGATATCGCGTTCATTTACTGCTCAAAAGCTGGCTGGCGACGTTAATGTATTTGCGGCCCGCGGCCTGCGCTTCATCGAGCGCCGCCGCCATGTTGTCGCCCTTGCGGATCGACGACAGCTTGATCAGCATCGGCAGGTTCATGCCGGCGATCACTTCGGTTCGGCCGGACTCCATCACCGAGATTGCAAGGTTGGATGGCGTGCCGCCGAACATGTCGGTCAACACGATCACACCTGCTCCCGTATCGACACGGGCGACCGCGTCGACGATGTCGCGGCGACGCTGCTCCATATCGTCGTCGGCACCGATCGCCACGGTTTCGAAATTGTCTTGTGGCCCGACGACATGTTCGACGGCATGTCTGAACTCGGTGGCCAGTTGACCGTGCGTTACAAGCACGAGTCCGATCATTCTTTGGTGGCTCCCGTCATCGCCGCTTCACAGGCGCATTTTATGTTCGCCAGCCATTCCAGGCGGCGGGAGCGCTATCTTGTCGACGCGCGGCCCGTTGACAAGCCCAAAATTGCGCCGGCCCATACCATTTTGACGCATTGCAGCAAAAAACCCAGGGCGGATCATAGAAAAGGCGCGATCGATAGCCGTGCCATGATGGCCGGCAAGGCCGTGGCGGCGTTGCGCTCGGCAAGGTCGATACGCGGCACCAGGCAGCCTGCGACCGGCTCACTGAGTTCCTCCTGGAAACGGGCCATTTCCGCCTTCGGCACTAGCCGCACATGCAGGTCGATCACGCCGCCCGGCTCGAATGGCAACGGGCGCGGCATGAACCCAGGCACCTCGGCGAGACCAGCGATGGTCGGCGGCACGCGGCAGACCAGCCGCCCGGCGTGGCCAGAGGCAAGCAGCCTGTCGTCTCCGATCAGCCGCGAGAACAGCGCGCGCGCCCGGCAGTGGTCCAGGAGTGTCAGCGCCAGCGTCGTCTTGCCGGCGCCGGACGGCCCGGTGATGAGGACGCCGCGATCGCCGATCAGGATCGCGGTTCCGTGGATGTTTTCAGGCTGCGCGGCGGCTTCGGGCATGGTTATGTTCGAGCCAAGGTCATCCCTCGGCCGGCAGCGTCACGACGAAGCGCGCACCCTTGATCTCGCCGGGCTTGGTGCCGGGGATGTTTTCGGCGGTCAGCGTGCCGCCATGGGCCTCGACGATCTGCCTGGAGATCGACAGGCCAAGCCCCGAATTCTGGCCGAACGCCTCGCCAGCGGGCCGGTCGGTATAGAAGCGTTCGAAGATGCGGTCGATGTTGTCGGCGCGGATGCCGGGGCCATTGTCGTCGATGGTCAGGATGTTGAACTTGCCGGCGCGCGCCAGCGACAGGCTGATGTGGCCATGGTCCTCGGGCACGAACGAGCGGGCGTTCTCGATCAGGTTGGTGATGACCTGGCCGATGCGCAGATCATGGCCGACGACGACATAGCCCTTGGCGCCCTGCGGCAGCTTGGCAACCTTGAGCTCGATCTCGACCGCCTTCTTGTTGCGCGTCGTTTCACGCGAAACAGCGACGAGGTCAGTGACGAATTTCTTCAGGTCGACGGTGCCGGCATCTTCGCGCGCCAATTCCGCGTCGAGGCGGGAGGCGTCGGAAATGTCGGTGATGAGACGGTCCAGCCGTTTGACGTCATGCTGGATGATCTCCATCAGGCGTGCGCGTGAGGTGTCGTTCTTCGCGAGCGGCAATGTTTCGACGGCACTGCGCAGCGACGTCAGCGGGTTCTTCAGCTCATGCGAAACATCGGCGGCGAAACTCTCGATCGCCTCGATGCGCGCATAGAGCGCGTTGGTCATGTCGCGCACGGCGACCGACAGATTGCCGATCTCGTCCTGGCGGTCGGAAAAGTCGGGGATTTCCTCGCGGCTCTTGACGCCGCGCCTGACCCGTACGGCAGCGGCGGACAGCCGGCGCAGCGGGTTGGCGATGGTGGAGGCCAGGAGCATGGACAGGATGGCGGTGACGAGCGCCGCGATGCCGAAGACGCGCAGGATCGCCTTGCGTTCGGCGGCGACGATCTTGTCGATGTCGCCGCCTTCGGTCGACAGCATCAGCACACCGAGAACGGCGCGAAAACGCTGGATCGGCACCGCCACCGAGACGATCTGCTCGCCCTGCTCGGAGACGCGCACGATGGTCGACGGGCTGCCGGTAAGCGCCTTGACCACTTCGGGGAAGGCGGCGCCGTTGCCGCCAGGCTGCTCATGATAGACCGGCAGGTCAGTGTTGCGGAAGAAGTCGAAGATGAACTTCTGGATGCGCTCGACGAGGTCGGGCTCTTCCTCTTCCACCGGCGGCAGGTCGTAGCGCAGGATCTGACCGCGCGAATAGAGATGGCGCGAATCCAATAGCAGGTTGGCATCGCGGTCGTAGATGCGGGCACGGGTGCGGGTCGGTGAGATCAGCCGCCGCAACACCGGCGCCACGCGCTCTGGGTTGATCGGAAAATCCAGATTGTCGAGCTGGTCAGAGCCAGGTCCCAGGCTTTCGCCGGCCTGCAGCTCGAGCAGCTTTTCCGGGTCGATGCTGATCGAATCCGTCTCGACCGTCGCCGACGCCGCGATGGCGCCGGCGATGATCTCGCCTTGCGTCATCAGGCTTTCCACGCGCGCGTCGATCAGCCCGTCGCGGAAGGTGTTGAGGTAGAGGATGCCGGTGACCAGGACAGCCAGGCCGGCAAGGTTGAGGAAGAGGATACGCCGCGTCAGGCTGGAAAAGATGTGGTGGCCGAGGAACCGGCGCATCGGCACCGTGATTTTCGACACGAAGGAAGGCATGATGCGCGACGGCCGCCTGGCGGCGCCCGTCGACCTGCTTCGCTGTGCTTCCACTGCCATCGAATAGCAGCTCCCGCTAGTCCTTGGTTTGATGCATGTCGCAGTCCCGAGCCCGGGACCGCTTTTGGTCGACATACATCAAATTATGCTTCGCGGAACCGGTATCCGACTCCGTAAAGGGTTTCGATCATCTCGAAGTCGTCGTCGACGGCCTTGAACTTCTTGCGCAGCCGCTTGATGTGGCTGTCGATCGTGCGGTCATCGACATAGACCTGCTCATCATAAGCCGAATCCATCAGCGCATCACGGCTTTTTACCACACCGGGGCGTTGCGCCAGCGAATGCAGGATCAGGAACTCGGTGACGGTGAGCGTCACCGGCTCGCCTTTCCAAGTGCAGGTATGGCGTTCCTGGTCCATCACGAGCTGGCCGCGCTCGAGCGAGCGGGCCTGCTGGCTGGGCGCTTTTGCCGCGGCCTCGCGGGCGCTGGCCCGGCGCAATACCGCGCGCACCCGCTCGACCAGCAGGCGCTGCGAGAACGGCTTGCGGATGAAGTCGTCGGCGCCCATCTTGAGGCCGAACAATTCATCGATCTCGTCGTCCTTGGAGGTCAGGAAGATCACCGGCAGGTCGGATTTCTGGCGCATCCGGCGCAGAAGTTCCATGCCGTCCATGCGCGGCATCTTGATGTCGAGGATGGCGAGGTTCGGCGGCCGGGCCGCCAGGCCTTCCAGCGCGGACGCACCATCCGTATAGGTCTCGACACGATACCCCTCGGATTCGAGGGCGATCGACACCGATGTCAGAATGTTGCGGTCGTCATCGACAAGCGCGATTGTTGCCATTTCAAGCGGCTCCCTCATGAGCTGTCCCTTCTGTCGTAAGAGAAGGGGCTTTTGCAGGACAAATTAGGTACAAAATGTGGCATAGGCCTTGTCCGCTGTCACGAGCGGCGTGCCGGCGGCCACAATCCTACCTCGACACGGATTGGACGAACGATAACCGCCAATCCTTTGGGCAACCACGAAACTTTTTGCATATATAAACGATTTAAACAACTTTCAAATTTTTTAAATCGATTAAAGATTTGATATCATTTGGCTTTTCTGGTTCTGACCATCTTGGCCTGCTTGGCAGGTGTGCCGGAAATATGCCGGCGAAGATGCGGCAAGCTTGAGAAGGGCCACAAATGTCGGAAGTCGGCAAACGCAATCCTGCCTGCGCGATCGATCGTGTCGGTCTGAAAACCTCCGGCGTGGTGCGCTATAATTTCGGTGCGGCTGCCCTCTACGAGGAAGCGATCCGGCGCGGTGAAGCCCGGCTGACCGCGCATGGCGCGCTTGTCGCCGAGACCGGACAGCACACCGGTCGCTCGCCCAAGGACAAGTTCGTCGTTCGCGACGGTGCCACCGAACCGCAAGTCTGGTGGGACAACAACAAGGCGATCTCGCCGACCCAATTCGACACTCTGCTCGCCGATTTCCAGGCCCACGCCGCGGACAGGGATCTCTATGTGCAAGATCTGGTCGGCGGCGCCGACGCGGAGCTCAAGCTGCCCACCAGGGTGATCACCGAATTTGCCTGGCACTCGCTGTTCATCCGCAACCTGCTCATCCGTCCCGACGCGGCCGAACTCGAACAGTTCGTGCCCGGGATGACCATCATCGACCTGCCGTCCTTCCGTGCCGATCCCGCCCGCCATGGCAGCCGCACCGAGACGGTGATCGCCGTCGACCTGACGCGCAAGATCGTGCTGATCGGCGGCACCTCCTATGCCGGCGAGATGAAGAAGTCGGTGTTCACCATGCTCAACTACCTCCTGCCGGAGAAGGGCGTGATGCCGATGCACTGCTCGGCCAATGAGGGACCGGCCGGCGATGCCGCCATCTTCTTCGGCCTCTCGGGCACCGGCAAGACCACGCTGTCGGCCGATCCGTCGCGCACATTGATCGGCGACGACGAGCACGGCTGGGGTCCGCACGGCATCTTCAATTTCGAAGGCGGCTGCTACGCCAAGACCATCAAGCTGTCGGCGGAAGCCGAGCCGGAGATCTTCGCCACCACGCAGCGCTTCGGCACCGTGTTGGAAAACGTCGTGCTCGACGCCTATGCCGTGCCGGATTTCAATGACGGCCGGCTCACCGAAAACACACGCTGCGCCTATCCGCTCGACTTCATCCCCAATGCCTCGAAGACCGGGCGCGCCAATCACCCGAAAAACATCATCATGCTGACCGCCGACGCTTTCGGCGTGATGCCACCGATCGCCAGGCTGACGCCGGCGCAGGCGATGTATCATTTCCTCTCCGGCTATACGGCCAAGGTGGCCGGAACGGAAAAGGGCGTGACCGAGCCCGAGGCGACCTTCTCGACCTGCTTCGGCGCGCCGTTCATGCCGCGCCATCCCTCGGAATACGGCAATCTTCTGCGCGAGCTGATCGCCCGCCACGGCGCCGATTGCTGGCTGGTCAACACCGGCTGGACCGGCGGCGCCCATGGCACCGGCAGGCGCATGCCGATCAAGGCGACGCGCGCCTTGCTCGCCGCCGCCCTCGACGGTTCGCTGAAGACGGCCAGGTTCCGCACCGACGCCAATTTCGGCTTCGAGGTGCCGGAGGCCGTGCCTGGCGTCGACAGCGCCATTCTCGACCCGCGCTCGACCTGGACCGACAAGGCTGCCTACGACCTGCAGGCGGCAAGGCTGGTCGGCATGTTCGCCGTCAATTTCGAGAAATTCGAACCGCATGTCGATGCAACCGTCATGGGCGCGGCGCCCCACATGCAGGTAGCGGCGGAGTAATCGCCAGGGCATCGTTGTCACTCTGCACCATTGAAGGCCCGGTTTCGATCGGGCCTTTTCTTTTTCGGTCCGCCGCGCCATGACTGCGGCATGCCGATCGACGACGACATCATCATATCGGGCGAAGCCGTGATCCGCCCGGGCGACCTGCACGAGGATTTCATCCGCTCGTCCGGTCCCGGCGGCCAGAATGTCAACAAGGTGGCGACGGCGGTGCAGCTTCGCTTCGACGCGCAGAACGCGGAGGGCCTGTCGGAGCGCGTGCGCGAGCGGACCATAAAACTTGCCGGCCAGCGCGCCACCAAGGACGGTGTCATCGTCATCGAGGCCGGGCGCTTCCGAACCCAGGAACAGAACCGCGCCGATGCGCGGGCGAGGCTCGCGGCACTGGTGGCCAAGGCCGCCGAACCACCGCCGCCGCCGCGCAAGAAGACACGGCCGTCGAAAGGCGCGGTCGAGCGACGGCTGAAGAGCAAGGCGGGACGCGGCACGATCAAGAAGCTGCGCGGCCGGGTGGAAAACGATTAAGCACCACTATCATGTGTACAATCGGTCTCCCATTCTTTGTCCGTCAACCGCCTTTGGCCAATTGGGAAACGCGAATTCACCGCCCATTCCCGCTTCCGTAATTTTCAGGGAGATCGACGACGGATTTCGGGTCGCCCCATGCCTGTGATGGTGGCATCCTGCGGCTCCGAACATCCGCGAGGTGAGCCAATTCCATGCTCGTTCTGCCCAAGGGCGTCCGCCACATGCCGGGCCATCTGTCCCGCGCCGTCCAGGAGACGCTGGTCGAGGAGGTGAGGAGCATCGTCCAGCAAGCGCCGCTGTTCGTGCCGGCCATGCCGCGGACCGGCAAGGAGATGAGCGTGCGCATGACCAATTGCGGTCCGCTCGGCTGGGTCACCGACAAGGACCGCGGCTATCGCTACCAGCCGACGCATCCGCTGACCGGAGAGCCGTGGCCGCCCATCCCCGACAGCCTGCTCGACCTGTGGCGGCAGGTGTCGGGCTATCCGAATCCACCGCAGGCCTGCCTGATCAATTTCTACACGGCCGACGCGAAAATGGGCCTGCATCAGGATCGTGACGAGGCCGATTTCTCGGCACCCGTCGTCTCGGTCTCGCTGGGTGACGATTGCCTGTTCAGGGTCGGCCAGACAACGCGCGATGGCGCCACCAAATCGTTCAGGCTGAAAAGCGGCGATGTCGTCGTGCTTGGCGGCGAGGGCCGTCTTGCCTTCCATGGCGTCGACCGCATCTACCCTTCGACCTCGGCGCTGCTCAAGAACGGCGGCAGGATCAATCTGACGCTGCGGCGGGTGACGAAGCCTGAGTGAGCGAGCTATGGGCATCCGAGCGCCGCGCATAGACTTCAATATAGTCCCCACTCGCGATTTCCTCATAATCCTCCATCAAGATTTGGAAATCCGCATTCTGGCGCATCCACACGATCCAAATTGGCGGAAAGTTCGCCGTGAGCGGCCACGCTGATTTTTTCTTGTCTAGCCGATCCATCAGGATGATATCGGGCCTGTTGTCCCGGATCAGGGAATTGACGTAGCGAGTATAACTATCAAGGTCCTGCCGCGCGATGCGCTCGTCCTCGCCTTGATACTCACCCCGCATCAGTCCCCAAAGCGCATAGGTGCCAACCCAATCATGAGCATAGGCCGACAGCCAGCGACCGTTGGTCATCCTTGTCAGCGGATTGCCGACTGACAGGTCGGAACTGACCTGGACGACCGAAGGCGAGGCATAACGGCTCTTGATGGCATCGACCAGGCTTTTCTCAGGCAACTGGTAAGACTGGTGGTGCATCACCGAAAGTGCAACGATCACAGCCAGCGCGGCTGCGGCGTGGAGCCTGACGCTGGCTACCTCGGAAGCAGCCTCTGTATTTGTAAGACCAAGCGCCATTCTCCATCGCGATGCCACTGCCAGTAGCATCGCGACCAGCAACGTAGCCTGATAAGGATACTGGTGATTGGGCCAGTATTTTCCCAGGTAAAGCATGGAGACGAAGAAGCCAGCGGCACTCGCCACCGCCAGCGCAACGTCGTCTCGCCAGACTGATCTACGCATCTGGAAGACCGCGAAAACGACAAAGACCGTAAAAGTCGGCAATGCGGCGAAAATGTTTACGTTGGCTCGCAGGCTGACATAGTAGCGTAGCAGCAATTGTAGGAAGGCGCCAAGAAATTCGGGAAACCATATATACACGCTGACGAGATAGGCAGCGCAAACTGTGAAGATGACGACGTTTTCGGCAGTCAAGCACGCCATTGCCGAGCGTTTGCGCCAAGCGATAAAGAGATAGGGCAGTACGATGCCAGCTGCCCAATGTGGTTTGACCAGAACCAGCACACTTCCCGCTAGGCCGACCGCCACGGCAAGGCTAAGTGGAACCGATGCAGCCGCACGGGGTTCAATCCGCCACATCATCAGGAACAGCATCGGCATGAACAACATCGTGCCAATGTGCTCGCGCTGGCCGAAAACATTACCGGGCATGATGAGAAGCAAAACCGCTAGCGCGGGATATATCCATTGCGTCTTCACATCGACGAAAATTCGGCTTCGCTCGATGACGACCGCCGACAGCGCAATTGAAACGAAAAAAACCATATAAATAAAGAATTCAATCGCCGATTCCGGCGAAATGCCGAACCTTTGAGACAGCCATACCGGCCCAATATAGAGGGCGACGGAAAAAGGTGGATTGGTTTCTAGAATATCGACATAGAGCTTCTGGCCATCAAGAACCTTTTCGCAGATAAGAATGAGCCAGCTAACATCGGTATTGTCGCCGGCTGCCCATGGCATAAAAAGCGAGAACACCACCACGGTCGCAACAAGCCAGACCGCTGACAAGCTTCCGATCGAAGACGCAAAGCCAGTCGCGGTATTGATGTTTCTTACATTTGCCACGCTCGGGACCGCTCCAACAAACATCACTTTTACGCAGAACGACGAAATCCTGGGAGCACAGCTACGCCTGCCTCTGTAATTGAGGAACCCGAGCCGATGTGGTCGAAAGCAGAAGCCGATCGTGCGGTCGCGCCCAGCGTATCAAGCAGCATCGAGATAGGTGCCACCGGTGCCGGGTCACTCGCCCCACGGCAGTGCTCACATCGATCACCCGCTGCCCCCGAAATCGCTGGAACTGACCCTGAAAGCTAGCGGGGATTACCTAAAGGGCTGTTAATCGCGCATCGTGGCGCCTTCCCGTTATCAGCCAATGAGCAAGAATTCCGCCGAGACAAGCTGGAAAGGCAATGCGCCATAGGCGGCGACCGTCGCCTGATCGTCCCATTGGCGGAACTGCCGCGACGGCCGAAATATTTGCCATTGGCAAGGTTGAGCACCACGGCCTCGCCATCGAAGGATTCGAAAACGATATCCCGGCAAGGCAAGCTGTGCCGGCAAGGTGCCGACCATTTCTGCGATCAGTTCGGTATCAAGCCTCGATTTCCAGCGCCGACAATGGCCTGGAACAACAGGCCAGGATGAAGCCATCGTCGACCTCATGATCGAGGATGCCGCCATTGTGGCTCATCTCGACGCTGCCGGAGACTTTCTTCACCTTGCAGGTTCCGCACAGGCCGAATTCGCAGGCCGCCGGTATCCGCACGCCCGAGGCACGCGCCGTCTGCAGCACGGTCTGGCCGGCGACGCATTCGGCGTCGACATCCGAAAGCGCGAATCGGATCGGCGTCGCGGCTTCGACGGGGATAGCCACACCGTCCTGCGCCGGCGCCGCGAACGGCGCCGGGATTTCCTCCACGGTCGGTGCGGCAAAGCTCTCCTGATGGTACTTTGTCATGTCGAAGCCGGCGGCTTCCAGCATGCCGCGCACGGCGCGCATGAAGGGATCTGGGCCGCAGCAGAAGATTTCGCGTTCGCGGAAATCGGGTGCCAGGAGCGGCAGCCGGATGGCGTCGATGCGGCCCATATGGCCGTACCAGCCCTCGCGGCTCGACCGCTCCTCGATCATGAAGCCGAGCGACAGGCCCGGCATATGGCCACCGAGCAGCTCGAGCTCCTTGCGAAAGATGATCTCTTCCGGGCGCCGCGCGCAGTTGACGAAGCCGACATCGGTCCATGGCGCGCAGTCGTTCAGCCAGCGCAGCATCGACATCATCGGCGTCACGCCGGAACCGGCCGAGACGAACAGATACTTTGCCGCCGGATGGCTGTGCAGTGAAAAGTCGCCGCCTGGTCCATAGGCCTTGACGTGCGAGCCCGGCGCCAGGTGATCGAACATCCAGCGTGTGCCGACGCTGCCCGCCTGCGCCTTCACCGTCACCGCGATCGAGAACGGCCGCGACGGCGAGGACGACAGCGTATAGGTACGCATCAGCGGTCCGTCCGGCGTCGGCAGTTCCAGCGTCACGAACTGGCCTGGCTTGTAGCGGAACCAGGTCTGGTTGTCGGACCGGAAGGTGAAGGTCTTCACGTCCGGCGCCTCGTCGCTGACGCCGATCACTTCCAGCACCTGCAGCCTGTCGTTCCAGGGCGCCATCTGGTCGAGATGACGATAAAGGCCAAGGTCGGTCATCGCATTCATCCCTCAGCCTCTCATGCGACGCTGCGCAGCGCGGGCCGGCCACCTTCGGCAAGGCGCGGTCCGATGAAGCGGGCATACCAGTCGACGAACTGGATCACACCGCCCTCATGCAGCTCGGAATAGGGGCCGGGCTCGTAAGCGGGCGATAGGATACCGAAGGCGTTCTCTTCGACGATGCGGCGATCCTGGTCGTTGGTTTCGGTCCAGACATGGGTGAGTTCGGCGAGATCGTAGTCGACGCCCTCGACCGCATCCTTGTGTACCAGCCATTTGGTCGTCACCGCCGTCTCCGTGGCGCTGACCGGCAGCACGCGGAAGGTGACGGCATGGTCGATGAGGATATGATTCCAGGTTGTCGGGTAGTGATAGTGCATCAGCGTGCCGATCCGGTCGGCCGAAACGCTGTCGGACAGGTTCTTCTTCACCGCCCGATTGCCGGTCATCGTGTAGCTCTGGGCATCGCGCAGCAGCGGCGCGCGGGTGGCGCGGTATTGCCCGGCCGGGTCGATGCGGAATTTGCTGGGTAGGCCAGCAGCCTCGCATTTCGCCCAGTGCGCCAGCATCTCCGGATCGCTGTCGGCCCCTTGCACGCCGGTCACGGTCGGTGCTTCCGGGAAGGTCTTGCACAGCTCCGGATGATTGCCCGCACAATGATAGCATTCGCGGTTGTTTTCCCAGACCAGCTTCCAGTTGCCCTTCTCGATGATCGTGCTCTCGAAGGCGATCTTGGCCTCGCTGAGCCGGTGCGGCTTCAGATAGGGCTCGATCATCGCCCGCATCGGCGCGAAGTCGGCGGGCTCCTTGGCCAGGCAGATGAAGACATAGCCGGCGACGCTTTCGCAGGCGACCGGCTTCAGCCCGAACTGGCTCTTGTCGAACCCATCGGCCATCTGGCGGGCGAACAGCAGCCGGCCGTCGAGCTCGTAGGTCCACTGGTGATAGGGACAGACCAGTTTGGCGGCCATGCCCTTGTCGGTGTTGCAGACGCGGCTGCCGCGATGGCGGCAGGAATTATGGAAGGCGTTGATCTTGCCCTGCTGATCGCGCACCAGCACGACCGGATAATCGCCGATCTGCACGGTGATGAAGCTGCCCGGCTTGGGCAATTCGCAATCATGGCCGATGAACAGCCAGTCGCGATACCAGATCAGCTCCATGTCCAGCTTGAAGTAGTCCGGGTCGGTGTAAAAGGGCTGTTCCAGCGAAAAGCCTTGTTTGCGGCTGTTCAAGAGCCTCAGCATGTCGTTGCGCGCGTCCATGTCCTGTCCTCAGTTTCAAGGACTGAACTGGTGGTGATTGAGGAAGGACTGGACGCAGATCGGCGAAAAGCCGGACAAACACCATCCGCCTCTTGACCGCCCACCGCGATCAGTCGAGTTCTAGCCATCTCGGGCTGGTTTCCGGGCTCTGGAGTTGTCCTTGCGGACCATCGCGACACCTTCCCAGGCCTTCGCCCAGTGGTCTCCCGTTGCGACTTGAACTCCACCACCGTTGCGGGGGCAGCGCCGGAATCTGACCGGCTTCCCAATTCTCCGCTCCATCGTCACGCAGCGGCACCTGAGATGTCTGATCTAATCACGGCAGGCTTTGCGACATCGGCACGAAAGCGACATCGCATCCATGCGGCGCGACACGCACGCTGGATCGTCGGGACAGGGTCGTAGCCGTTGGAATCGACCTCCGTCGCCAGACGCGCCGGCACCGTTTTCGACCCCTTTGCCGCGGGCGAGAAGGTTAACGGTTTCAAAAAGTGACTATTAGCAGAGTCTAAAATCGAACCGAACGGTTCGTTTCTGTTGACGGTGCGTGCAAGACGGTGTGAACGCCGAGCCTCCGACACAGTTGATGATCGAGGCGTTGGAGTTAGATAACCAATTGATATCACGAAGAAAAAGAGCGGATGTGGAAAGCCCTGGTACAATTTCAAGTGGTGGAGTCATGGTCCACGCTGAACAACTTCGTGATTGGAAACGGCCGGGGGGCTCTCCCACATCGGGGCTGTCCGAACGACGCGATTTTAATCCCAAGACACGCCGCTAGACGGACGGAAAAATACTGGAGTACCCAAAATGAAAAAGATTGTTCTCACTGCCGCCGCCCTTCTGGCGATTTCCGGCAGCGCCTTCGCTGGTAGCGACAATTACGGTTCGAACGGCGCCAATCAGCCCGCAGCAGCCGTGGACAGCTCGTACACCGCTTCGACCGGCAAGTCGGAGCCGGCTGCTCATGCGCCTGTGACGGGCGCCGACCACAAACGCTTCGGCAACAACTAACTGCCGATCCCCGGCACGCGGCGGGGCGACCCTGCCGCGCCGGTGGATGCCACAAATTCAGGAGTACTTAAAATGAACAAGATCCTCATTGCTGCCGCCGCCGTCCTGGCCCTCTCCGGCAGCGCCTTCGCCGGCAGTGACAATTACGGTTCGAGCGGCGCCGACCAGGCCGCTGTCACTTCGACCGACAACTCGAACACAGCGTCGATCGGCAAGTCGGCTTCGGCCACGCAGGCGCCTGCCCAGCAGGGCAGCGATCGCAACCTCTTCGGCCGTTAACGGCCCGTCCACGAGCGGCGGGCTAGCCCGCCGCTCGTGGAATTCAAGAAATCAGGAGTACTTAAAATGAACAAGATCCTCATTGCTGCCGCCGCCGTTCTGGCCCTCTCCGGCAACGCCTTCGCCGGCAGCGACAACTATGGCTCCAATGGCGCCAATCAGCCCACTGCGTCGTCGACCGTCAATGTCGACACGTCGCATACGGGTTCGATCCGCAACAGCGACTCGCCCGTCTACAAGCTGCTCAATTCGTCCGGCGACGTGCAGAAGCCGGCGCATCAGGGTGCCGATCGCAATCTGTTCGGCAACAACTAACAGATCCGGACCTTAGACATAGACAAAGAAGAGCGGCGGGCCATGCCCGCCGCTCTTTTTGCGTCGTCGAGAACAGTTGGTCTCAGGCCGCCTTTGCTTCGACTTCGTGCAAGGCAAAGGAGCGACCGTCGGCATCGAAGATATGAAGGTCGCCGGCATTGGCGGTCAGCCGCAACGTCGAGCCGCGCTTGACCTCGACATTGCCCGGCAACTTGGTCACCAGCGGCAGGTCGGCCCGGCCGATGTCGATATAGACCAGCTGGACCTCGCCGAGCTGCTCGAGATAATCGACCGTCCCCTCGAACAGATAGTCGCTACCACTGGCGATCGCGAGATCTTCCGGCCGCACGCCGAAGCTGACCGCCGCTCCCTTTGCCGAGGCAGGCGTCGCGATCGGTACCGTCGCCTTGCGTCCGCCGACATGGCTGATGATGGTTGGGTTGCCCGTCTTGTCGACCGTCGCCGGCAGGATGTTCATGGCCGGCGAGCCGATGAACTGGGCGACGAAGAGGTTGCCGGGGTTCTTGTAGAGCTCCATCGGCGTGCCGACCTGCTCGATGTGGCCGTCCTTGAGCACGACGATGCGGTCGGCCAGCGTCATCGCCTCGACCTGGTCGTGCGTGACGTAGATCATGGTCGTGTTGGGCATGGATTCCTTGAGCTTGGCGATCTCGATGCGCGTGGCGACGCGCAGTGCCGCGTCAAGGTTCGACAGCGGCTCGTCGAACAGGAACACTTTCGGATTGCGCACGATGGCGCGGCCGATGGCGACACGCTGGCGCTGGCCGCCCGACATCGCCTTGGGCAGGCGGTCGAGATATTTGGTCAGCTGCAGGATCTCGGCTGCCTGCCGCACCCGCTTGTCGATCTCGGCCTTGCTTTCCTTGCCGATCTTCATCGAGAAGGCCATGTTGTCGTAGACGGTCATGTGCGGATAGAGCGCGTAGGACTGGAACACCATGGCGATGCCGCGCTTCGACGGCGGCACGTCGTTGACCACCTGGCCGTCGATCCTGAGTTCACCCGCCGTGATCTCCTCGAGCCCGGCGATCGAGCGCAGCAAGGTCGACTTGCCGCAGCCCGACGGACCGACGAAGACGATGAACTCGCCCGATTTGATGTCGAGGTCGATGCCGTGGAGAATGTTGAGATTGCCGTAGGACTTCTTCACTTGCCTCAAATTGACATCGGCCATTGGTTTCCTCCCAGTGATTCCTCGGATGTTTCAGCCTATGCGCCCGAACCAGGCGCCGTAACCGCCGAGCTCGACCGAACCGGTGCTTGCCTGCCCGGAAAACCCGTGTCCCGCCAAAGGTTGCAGGGTTCGGTTGCCGAGGTCAACCTTCGCCGGCGCGGCAGCCAGATTGAAGACGCAGACGACCTCCTCATTGCCCGCCCGGCGGGTGAAAGCGATGGTGTCGCCCTGGCTTTCGATGAAGGTGATGTCGCCCTTGGCCAGTGCCGGATGGGCGCGGCGGAAGGCGAGAAAGCGCCGGTAATGCTCGAGGAGCGAGGTTTGGTCACCGTGCTGCACGTTGACCGCCTTTGACAGATGCTTGGCTGGCACCGGCAGCCAGGGCTTTGCCTGGGAGAAGCCGCCATTCCTGGCGCTGCCATCCCATACCATGGGCGTGCGGCAGCCGTCGCGGCCCTTGAATTCCGGCCAGAAGCGGATGCCATAGGGGTCCTGCAGGTCCTCGAAGCGCAGGTCGGCCTCGCCGAGCCCGAGTTCTTCGCCCTGGTAGATGCAGACCGAGCCGCGCAGCGACATCAGCAATGCCGAGATGACCTTGAGATAAGCGATCGGGTCGGCTTCGTCGGCGGCCCAGCGCGAGGCCGGTCGCATCACGTCATGGTTGGAAAACGCCCAGCACGACCAGCCGTCGCTGGCCACCCTGCCAAAAGCTTCCAGCACCGAGCGGACCTTGGCGGCGCTGATCTTTTCCGGCGCCAGGAAGTCGAAGGAATAGCACATATGCACGCGCTTGCCGCCGGCGGTATAGGCGGCGACCACGTCCAGCCCGCGCTGCGAATCGCCGACTTCGCCGACCGCGGCGGTCGCCGGATACTCGTCGAGCAGCGCCCGGAAACGCTCGAGGAAGGCGAGGTTCTCCGGCCGGCTCTTGTCGTAGATATGATCCTGGTAGTTGTAGGGGTTGACCGCCGGCGCCGTCTGGTCGTTGCGCTCTTCCGGCGGCAGCGGCGGGTTGTTTTCCAGCCCCTGGCTGTGGAAGTAGAAATTGATCGTGTCGAGGCGGAAGCCGTCGACGCCGCGCTCCAGCCAGAAGCGGGTGACGTCGAGCAGCGCGTCCTGGACCTGGCGGCTATGAAAGTTGAGGTCGGGCTGCTCGGCCAGGAAATTGTGCAGGTAGTATTGCTGGCGGCTGGTGTCCCATTGCCAGGCCGAGCCGCCGAAGATCGACAGCCAATTGTTGGGCGGCGTGCCGTCGGGCCTTGCGTCCGCCCAGACATACCAGTCGGCCTTCGGATTGGCGCGGCTGGAGCGGCTTTCCCCAAACCAGGGATGGATGTCGGCGGTATGCGACAGCACCTCGTCGATCATCACCTTGAGACCCAGCCGGTGTGCCTCCGCCGTCAGGGCGTCGAAATCCGCCAGCGTGCCGAACATCGGGTCGACGTCACAATAATCCGAGACGTCGTAGCCGAAATCCTTCATTGGCGATTTGAAGAAAGGCGAGATCCAGATGGCATCCGCGCCAAGGGCGGCAATGTAGGGCAGCCTGCCGATGATGCCCTTGAGGTCGCCGATGCCGTCGCCATTGGAGTCCTGATAGCTGCGCGGATAGATCTGGTAGATCACCGCGCCCCGCCACCAGTCCTGGTCGACGGCGGGGTCTGGTTTCGAAGTCGCCTTCAAAGCCGATTGCATGGTCTCAACCTCCTTTCACCGAGCCGGCCAGCAGCCCGCGGACGAAATAGCGCTGCAGCGAGAAGAAGACGATCAGCGGCACGATGATGGTGATGAAGGCCGATGTCGTCAGGATCTCCCAGTTGCCGCCACGCGAGCCGAGCAGCGCATTGAGCTTGGCCGTCAGCACGATCTGGTCGGGCGCGGTTCCGAGGAAAACCATTGCCACCAGGAGATCGTTCCATACCCACAGGAATTGGAAGATGGCGAAGGAGGCAAGCACCGGGAAGGACAGCGGCAGCACGATCTTGACGAAGATCTCGAAATCGCTGGCGCCGTCGATGCGCGCCGATTCCATGATCTCGCGCGGCAGGCCGGCAATATAGCTCCGAAGCAGATAGATGGCGAAGGGCAGGCCGAAGCCGGTATGCGCCAGCCAGATGCCGAGATAGGTCTTGGACGGCACGCCGAAGAAAGTGCCGACGCCGTTGTAGAGCCTGAGCAGCGGGATCAGCGACATCTGCAGCGGCACCACCAGGAGGCCGATGATGACCGCTATCAGCAAGGCGCGTCCAGGAAACCGCATCCAGGCCAGCGCGTAGGCGGCAAAGGCCGCTATCAGGATCGGGATCACCGTCGCCGGGATGGTGACCGTCAGCGAATTCATGAAGGAGCGGCCGATGCCTTCGGAGAACAGCACGGTCTGGTAGTTGTCGGGGGTGAATTTCGGCGGCGCCGACGAGGCGTAGTAGACGCGCTGGCCGCGATCGCCTTCGAAGGCCTTGGGCGATGCCATGACGAAGCTGCCGTCGGCATTGACCTGCAGGGTCACGCCGTCACCGAGGTCGGCCGATGTGCCGGCCGGATATTGTGTAGGTGCTGCCGCCTTGACGCCGAAGGCGCTGATGTTGCGCTTGGCGCCGTCGCCGAAGATGTTGCCCTCGAGGACGAACTTGCCGTCCTTCTGGGTCTGCGCGGAGGCGGGCGGCAGGCGCCCAGCCTCGGTCTGGCTGGAACTGGCGAAGGAATTCCACCAGCCCGAGGCGATGATCTGGTCCTTGTCGCGCAGCGACGAGACGAGGATGCCGAGCGTGGGGATGGTCCAGATCACCACGAAGACGAGCACCGCGATATGGACGCCGAAACGGCTGGCGAAGGAATTTCCGGTCGCGACGGCCATCTCAGTGCCCTCCCGTCTCTTTGTTGGCCTGGCGGATGTTCCAGATCATGATTGGAATGACCGCGATCATGATGATGATGGCAATGGTCGCGCCGCGGCCGAAGTCGCCGCCGCCGCGGAACATCCAGTCGAACATCAGATTGGCCAGCACCTGGCTGTTCCATTGACCGTTGGTCATGGTCAAGACGATGTCGAACACTTTCAGCACCAGGATGGTGATGGTGGTCCACACCACCGCGATGGTGCCCCAGATCTGCGGCACCATGATCTTCCAGAAGATCTGGAACGGGTTGGCGCCGTCTATGACCGCGGCTTCCAGCGTTTCTTCGGGGATGCCGCGCAGCGCCGAGGACAGGATGACCATGGCGAAACCGGTCTGGATCCAGATCAGGATGATCATCAGGAAGAAGTTGTTCCAGAACGGCAGTGATATCCAGACCTGCGGCTGGCCGCCGAAATGCTGGATGATGGCGTTGAGCAGGCCGATCTGGATCTGGCCGTCGCCACGATATTCGTAGATGAACTTCCAGATCACGCTGGCGCCGACGAAGGAGATGGCCAGTGGCAGGAAGATCAGGCTCTTGGCGATCGTGCCCCACCATATCTTGTCGGTGAGCACGGCGATGATCAGGCCGAGGAAGGTGCAGGCCGCCGGCACCACCGCCAGCCACAGGATGTTGTTCAGGATCGCGTTTCGCAGATCCGGATCGCGCAGCGCCCATTCGTAGTTGGCGACCCCCACGAAATTCGTGCCGCCGCGGTCGAAGAAAGACAGCCACAGCGTCGCGATCACCGGATAGATCAGGTAGATGGTCAGGATGATCAGCGCCGGACCCACGAACAGCCAGGGCCGCACCAGTCCCTGCCGGCGCAGATTGTTGACGGCGGCCGTCCCGGACACCCCACGCGCTGGGAAGATCAGGTCGAGCAGTTTGTTGGCGCCCCAGAAATAGGCGACACAGCCACCGACGCCGATGATGATGACGAATATTGCCGAGAAAATCTGAGCCGCCATGGGTCCCTCTCCCTGCGCATGATCGGCCAGGCGATGCTGGCGACCGGATGCGCCGACTTTCAGTCATTCGGAACAATCGAAACGCGAAGGCTACGGCGGGCATCGCCGGTCTGGATCCGGGCGTAGCCCGGATCCAGTAGCAAGATCAGGAATGATCAGGTCGCGCCGCGGCCGCCTACTTGATGGCGTCCCAGCTCTTCTGGATGTCGGTGGCGACGTCCTGGGCGGACTTGCCGCCGACCAGGTCGATCATGCCGGTCCAGAAGGACCCGGCGCCGACCTTGCCGGGCATCAGGTCGGAGCCGTCGAAGCGGACCGTCGTGGCGCCGACCAGGATCTCGCCCTGCTTCTTCAGCGCATCGCTGCCATAGGCGTCCTTGTTGGCCCCCTTGAAGGGGGTGACGAAGCTCTTCTGCGCCATCCACAATTCATGCGCGAGCGGCATCTGCAGGAACTTGATGAATTCGCGCGACGCCTTGGAATCCTTGGTGATCATCACCAGCGTTCCGGCCACTTCCAGCGGCGTTCCCAGTTCCGGCTTGGAGGCGTAGGGCGGGTAGGGGAAGAAGTCCGCATCCTGGCCGAGCTTTGTGCCCTCGGGGAAGAAGGAGGGGATGAACGATGCCTGGTGGTGCATGTAGCATTTCGGCGGCACGGTGAAGAGGCCCTTCGGGCTGTCGCGGAAGTCGGTCGCCGCGACCGCCTTGGCGCCGCCGTCGACCATCTTGTCGTCGGTGGCGATCTTGCCGAAGATGTCGATGGCGTTGACCACTGCCGGATCGGTGAACGGGATCTCGTTCTTCACCCACTTGTCGTAGACTTCGGGCGGCTGCGTGCGCAGCATGATGTCCTCGACCCAGTCGGTCGCCGGCCAGCCGGTCGCGCCGCCCGAACCAAGCCCGATGCACCACGGCGTGCCGCCATCGGCGATGATCTTCTTCTCGAGTTCGGCGAGCTCTTCCTGCGTCTTCGGAACCTTGTAGCCGGCTTCCTGGAAATTGTCGGGCGAGTACCAGACCAGCCCCTTGACGTCGATCTTGTAGGGAAAGGCATAGAAGCCCGGCTTGCCGTCCTTGCCCGTATAGGTGCCGAGCTTGGCCCAGGAGTCACCGGCGGCGTAATTCTCCTTGACCCAGGCCGCGACGTCGTCGCCAAGCGGGGTCAGCACGCCCTTGGAAGCAAGGTCCTGGATGAGGCCCGGCTGCGGCAGGACGGCGATGTTGGGCGGGCTGCCGGCCTGGGTGTCGATGACGATCTGCTGCTCGTAATTCTCGGAGGAGGAATATTTGACCTCTGCGCCGGTGGCTTCGGAGAAATAATCGAGTACCGACCGGACAAGCGTCTCGTCCTCGCCGCGCCACGGTCCGAAGATCGACAGGGTCTCGCCCTTGAGGTCGATTTTCTTGAGGTCTTCATAATTCGCCCAGTGAAAGCGCTGGTCCTCGCCGGGCTTGAACTTCAAGTCGGCGTGCGCGGGCGCGCTCAGGGCGAATGCGGCAGACACAACGCCCAGCAAAAGCATTTTCTTCATCGGTATTCCTCCCAGTGGGTCACACACACCGGACGGAACCTCCATTCCGCCCGCCGACGCCGCAGGACTGTGACTCAGTCGCAAGGGAACCGCAACCTTTCGAAGAGTCTTCCAAAGCGCTTTGGCTTTGTCGATCTCGCCATTGAATCGATCAGGAGTCAATAGGGTTCGCAAGTTAATCGATTTAATTGCTAGCAGCCACGGCTCGAAAAGTGCGCCGCAACATGCTTTTTTGGCGGTGCAACAGCAATTTCTGTTTCAAACCCGGGTCCGGCACGCTTATGGTCTCTGCGATCTAGCCGCATCCCGGATCATGTTTGGGTCGATTCAATTTAAAAGCGCTTTGAGGCAGGGAGGCCTCTCGTGAACCTCAAGCAACTCGCGCATATGCTGGCGCTTTCGCAGACCACGGTAAGCCGGGCGCTGAACGGCTATCCCGAAGTCAATGAGGAAACCCGCAGGCGCGTGATGGACGCCGCCAAGCGCCACGGCTATCGTCCCAATCCGAGCGCGCGCCGGCTGGCCACAGGCAAGTCCGGAATGATCGGCTACGTCCTGCCGACGGGTGCCGCCGTCGACATCGACCCGCACTTCGTCGAATTCCTGTCCGGCCTTGGCGACTATGCCCGCTCGCACGAGCTCGACCTTGTCCTGTCCCCGACCGATGCCGACGACCAGGAAACGACCTACCGGCGCATCGTCGCCAACCGGCAGGTTGACGCCGTCTACATCTCTTCGCCGAGGCCGCAGGATCGGCGCGTGGCGCTGGTCGACACGCTCGGCATTCCCTTCATCGTCCATGGCCGCAGCGAGGGCCTGGACTTCGACTATCCCTTTCTCGACATCGACAATGAAGGCGCTTTCCACGAGGCGGCGCGGCTGCTCGTGCAGCTCGGCCACCGGCGGCTGGCGCTGATCAACGGCGATGACAGGGAAACCTTCGCCATTCATCGCGAGCGCGGCATGCGCCGGGCGCTGGCCGCAAGCGACCTGCCATTGGGCGAGCGACACGTCTGCTCCGTCGTCATGACCGAGGAGAACGGCTATCGCGCCGCCCGGCGCCTGCTAGAACAGGATGGCGCGCCGACGGCAATCGCCTGCTCCAGCCTGATCATGGCGCTCGGCGTCGTGCGCGCGGTGCGCGACCTTGGCCTCGGCATTCCCGCCGATGTCTCGCTAATCGCCCATGACGACGTCTTTCCCTGGCTGAAGCCGGAGAATTTTTCCGTGCCGCTGTCCACGACGCGCTCCTCGATCCGGCTGGCCGGCGCACGCATCGCCGAGCGGCTGGCGGCCCGGATATCGGGGCTCGAGGACGGCGCCCGCGGCGAGGTCTGGCCGGTCGACCTGGTGGTCAGGGGATCGGTGGCGGGGGCGCCGAGGTAGAGATCAGTCGTTTAATTCTCGTTGAGCCAATTTCACTTGGTAGGCGCTTCTCGGATGCCTTCTCCGTCGCCATGCGTTGAGAAGTATAATCAGTATAATATATCCGAGTAGTACAACGAAACCAAATAAGCTACCAAGCGTCTCGACATAGAAAAAAATAATTAGAGATGCGGCTACAGTCGCGATGTAATATAGGACGGAAGACCAGACGTATTTCTCCATTTGAGAGCTAGTCATCCATCGGCCTTGTTGTAGGGGACTTCTCGTTTCACAATTCTCTCATGAGCGGTCGGACTACTCCTTCGCCGCTCCGGCTGCCCTGATGTCCAGCAGGCCGTAGCCGAAATCATTGTCCCGCCCTTTCGGGCCGAGGTCCCTCGCGGTGTCGGCAAGTGCCTTCTCGATGTCGTCGGCCGAGCGCTCGGGCACGGTATGGATGAGATTGGCGATGGCGCCGCTCACGATCGCCGCCGCAAACGAGGTGCCGGTGACGACGTCGGAGCCGGCGCCGCTCGGCGCCACCATCTCGACGCCCGGCGCCGAGATGAAGACATAGGCGCCGCGATTGGCCTGCGGCATCAGCCCGTCATTGGCGTCGGTGGCCGTCACCGCGATGACGCCGTCAAAGGCGGCTGGGTAGCCATAGGGCGCCTTCGGGCCGTTGTTGCCGGCCGCCGCGACCAGAACCATGCCGAGCGCCCGTGCATTGCGGCAGGCGGTGCCGAGGAGGTCGTTTTTCGGGCCGACGAAGCTCATGTTGACGATGCTGACATTCTGGTCGGCCGCCCAGTCGAGCGCCGTCAAGATGACGTCCATGGTCGACTTGCCACCCTCGAAGGCGCGCGCATGATAGATTTTCGCGCCCGGCGCCATGCCTTCCAGGGGGCCGACGCCGGCGATCAGACCGTCGACGGAGGTGCCATGATCGCGCTTTTCGATCGGCACGCCGGGCATCGCGTCGAACTGCGCGGCAATGACGCCGGCAAGTGCCGGATTGGTGTCGTCGATGCCGGTATCGATGACGGCGACGCGGACGCTTTCGCCGCTGGCCTGTTTGGCGTCGAGCGCGATGCGGTCGAAGGCATAGTTGACGATGCCGGCCGCCTGCTGCAGCGAATAGATGTGGTTGGGCTCGCGGCGCTCGGTGCGGCCGTCGGCGGCGAGCTGCGCCAGAACGACGCCGACCGGGCGGCCATCGGGAATGCCGAAGCGCACCAAGGTGGTGCCGAGCAGCCGGGACTGGCGCTGCGAGCGCACTTCAAGGCCGAAGGAGGCGGCGATCTGCTGCACGGCGCCGGCATCGCCATCGACGGTCACCAGCACCTCGTCGGGCACGAAGTCGCCGGCTACGGCGCGCCGCGGCTGAACGGCGATGAGATCGGTCGGCGAGACGATCGGGCCACTCGGTGGCAGGCCGGCCTGGTTGCCTCCAGGGGGTGTCGCGGGCCCCGGCCGTGGCGTCGGCACCGGTGCGGGAGGGGCGACCGGGTTGGGGAAGAGGTCGACGATCAAGGCGGGCAGAAAAACGGCGCCGGCCTGGGCCGCACCCGACCCGCCCTTGGTGCCGCCGCCGTTCTTGACGCAATCGGCTGCCGTCACATTGGCCCGGTCGTTGCAATCGATTTTCGTCCGCTCGGGAGTGGCATCGTTGCTCTGCGCCGACGCAGGCACGGCGGCGATTGTCATCGCCGCCGCAAGGATAGCCGCAAATCGAATGACCGCCTCAGCCGCCATCAACAGGTTTCCTTCCCTCGATCACAGTCTCCGCGAAAGGCTGGGCGGCAATAAGGCCGCGCGCCTTCTCGTAGTCGGCGGCTGTCGTCGCCGGAATGGCGAGCCTGAAGACGCCGTCGGCGGTCGGTCCGCCGATGATCCTGAGCTTGTTGGCGTCGAGGAAGGCGGCAATATCGGCCATCCTGGCATCCGGCTTGAATTTGACCAGAGCGAACGGCAATTTGGCCAGATCGTCTTGCGCGCCGGCGACCTCGAAATTGCCGCCCTCGCCGCCGGGCTGCATCAGCGACTGCACCGCGATCAAGGCGAGCAGCACCGCAGCCGCCGCCCAGGCGACGCCGACCGGCACCGCCATGAAGCGGCCCCAGGCCTGCGCCAGCCAGGATGCGCTAGCAGGCGCCCGAGCCGGCCCTGCCTCCGCGTCGAGCGCCTTGGCGAAGCGGCTGAGCGCATCGGCCGGCGGACGGATCGTCTCATTGGCGGCCGCCGTGCCGGAGAACTCGGCTTCCGCCTCGCCGAGCGCGGCAAGTGCCGCGGGATCGTTGGCCAGCCATTCTTCGATGGCTTCCAGATCCGAACCTTCGAGCGAACCGTTCAGGTAGAACGGCAGCAGCGTTTCCATTTCGTCGCGGCGCGACATCTTTTCAGCGGCGCTCATGGCCACCCCCTGTCGTAACCGGCGGCCTTCAGGGCTTCGCCGAGTTTCTTGCGGGCGTAGAACATACGGGTCTTGACGGTCGCTACCGGGATGTCGAGCACCTGTGCGATCTCGGTCACCGATTGCCCCTGATAATAGGCGAGGTCGATCACCGTGCGGTGCTCCTCGGGCAAGGCGTCGATGAGGCGGCGCAAGGCAGCGGCCTTGTCCTCCTTCATGGTGACGACTTCGGGCGTGTCGGCGCTGTCAGGGACCGCGGCGGCGGCCTCGTCGTCGATCCAGTCTTCCTTCTTCTTGCGCAGCAGCGAGAGCGCCTTGAAGCGGGCGATGCCGAGCAGCCATGTCGAGACTTCGGAGCGCCCTTCGAAGCCCGGAGCCTGGCGCCACAGTTCGAGGAACACCTCGTTCGCGATATCGTCAGCCATCATTTCCGATCCCGTCTGGCGCGCCACGAAGCGGTAGATCCGCGCGTGGTGACGCATGAACAGGAGCCGCACGGCGGCCCGGTCGCCCTTCGCGACCCGGTCGACAAGCGCGCGATCGGTCTCCGTCGCCGCCGTCATGGCCGGTCGAGCCGCCTGGCTCCTGTCTGCTCTGTCGCCGATCGGTCCAAAAAGGTTCATCCTCCGCCAAGGAATTCTGGGAGGCTAACCGAAGAGCGGGGCGGTTGCCAGAGCATCCCTTCTCCCCGTTTGCGGGGAGAAGGTGCCGGCAGGCGGATGAGGGGCGGCACCAGCCACTCGATCAGGCGAGAAAAGCCTTCGCCTTCATCGTCGCCGGAACCGGCACGCCCAGCCGGCTCAAAACCGTTGGCGCCAGTTGCAACTGGTCGAGCAGCGTATCGGCTTCCGGCCCTTCGCCCTGTCCGAAATAGTAGAGCGCGAAATCCTGCATCTCGTCGTCATGGCCGCCATGATGGCCGCGGTCGGTCTGGCCGTGGTCGGCAGTGACCATGACCTCGTAGCCGGCCTCGATCCAGCCGGGCAGGAAGGCCGCCAGCATGCCGTCCATGGCGTAGCAGGCATGGTCCATCTCGTGGCAGTCATGGCCGAAACGATGGCCCATCGAGTCCAGCGTGCACGTGTGCAGGATGCCGTAGTCGATACCATGGCGCCGGGTGAGCATGGTCAGTGTCGCGAACAGGTCGACATCGCTCGGCGTCATCTGGTTCTTGAGATTGTAGCCGGTCATGGAGTGGAAGCGGCCGTGCGTGATCGGCCCGCCGGGCTCGTCATACTCCATGTCCTCGATCAGGTCGAACGGGTAGGAGCGGAAGAATTCGGACCAGTAGGTATGGGTGACCGCGCCGGTCTTGCCGCCGGCCTTGCTGACTTCCGAGAAGATGTCGGGCTGCCCGACGCGAAAGCGGTTCTCGTTGGACAGGATCCCATGCACCTGCGGCGACACGCCCGTGTGGATCGAGGCATAGCAGCAGGCCGAGGTCGACGGCAGCACGGAGCGCATCTTCCACACCCGTGCCTCGCCCGACTGCACCCAGCCTTCGAGATTGCCCATCAGCCGGCGCCAGTTGCGGTAGGGAACGCCGTCGAGGATGATCAGCAGAAGCTTGGTCTTGAGCGCCACGGGCTGCTCCATGCCATTGTCTGTCGGTGGCGGCGGCGTCGATGAATTGGCTGAAGAAGCGCACGATCAACCCGCCTTCGCGCGCATCGGCATGGCCATGTTGCGCTTGGCTAGTTCCCCGCGCTGGCCATGCGCCGCCCCTTGATCGCTTTTTCCAGCCAGCCGATCTCCATTTCCGGAACGGACGACAGCAAAAGGTCGGTATAGGCATCGAAGGGAGGTGTGAGCACCTTGCTCTTGGAGCCATAGCGCACCACTTCGCCGCGATACATCACCGCGATCGAATCGGCGATCGACTTCACCGTCGCCAGGTCGTGGGTGATGAAGAGGTAGGCGACCTTCTCATGCTGCTGCAGGTTGAGCAGCAGCTTGAGGATGCCGTTGGCCACCAAGGGGTCGAGAGCCGATGTCACTTCGTCGCAGATGATCAGCTTCGGCTTGGCCGCGAGCGAACGGGCGATACAGACGCGCTGCTTCTGGCCGCCCGAAAGCTCGGCCGGATAGCGGTCGACGAAGCCCTTGCCCATCTCGATCTCGTCGAGCAGCTCGGCGACACGGCGGTCGCGTTCCCTGCCGCGGATACCGAAATAGAATTCGAGCGGCCGGCCGATGATGGTGCCGACGGTCTGGCGCGGATTCATCGCCACGTCGGCCATCTGGTAGATCATCTGCAACTGGCGCAGATCCTCCTTCGGCCGGTCGGCGAGCCGGTTGGCCAGTGGGCGCCCATCGAAGGTCACCGTGCCCTGCTCGGGCGGCAACAGGCCGGTGATGGCGCGCGCCAGCGTCGACTTGCCTGAACCGGACTCGCCAACCACGGCCAGTGTCTGGCCCGGATAAATGTCGACCGAAACGTTCTTGAGCACCTTGACGTGGCCGCCGCCATAGGCGGCGGTGACGTTCTTGACCGACAGGAACGGCGTCGCGCCCGGGTTCTGTTCGGCATGTTCGATCTCGTGCACCGAGACCAGCGCGTTGGTGTATTCCTGGCGCGGCTCCTTGATGATCTGGCGGGTGCCCCCCCATTCGACCAGCCGGCCGTGGCGCAGCACCATGATCTCGTCCGAGACCTGGGCAACGACGGCAAGGTCGTGGGTGATGTAGAGCGCCGCCACATGGGTGTCGCGGATGGCGTCCTTGATCGCCGACAGCACGTCGATCTGCGTCGTCACGTCGAGCGCCGTGGTCGGTTCGTCGAAGACGATCAGGTCAGGCTCCGAGCAAAGCGCCATCGCCGTCATCACACGCTGCAACTGGCCGCCCGACACCTGATGCGGAAAGCGTTCGCCGATGGTTTCCGGGTTCGGCAGGCTGAGCTTCTTGAACAGCGCGATCGCGCGTTTCTCTGCCTCGGCCCGTGTCGCCGTTCCGTGCAGAAGCGTGGCTTCCACCACCTGGTCCATCAGCCTGTGCGCCGGATTGAAGGCGGCCGCCGCCGACTGCGCGACATAGCAGACCTCGCGGCCGCGCAGCTTGCGGAATCCGTCCTTGCCGCCCTTCAGGATATCGCGGCCGTTGAGGATGACTTCGCCGCCGGTGATGCGCACGCCGCCGCGGCCATAGCCCATGGACGACAGGCCGATGGTCGACTTGCCGGCGCCGGATTCGCCGATCAGGCCGAGCACCTTGCCCTTCTCCAGTGTCAGCGACACGTCGTGGACCAGCGTGATGGTCTTTGGTGTCTCGCCAGGGGGATAGACCGTCGCCTCGATGCGCAAATTGCGGATGTCGAGCAGAGGGGTGGACTTTGCCTTGCCGTCAGCCATCAGCCGCGTCCTCCCTTCAGGCTTGTCGTGCGGTTCAGCACCCAGTCGGCAACAAGATTGACCGAGATCGCCAGCGCTGCAATCGCGGCCGCCGGAATGAGCGCGGCGCCTATACCGAACACGATGCCGTCCTTGTTCTCCTTCACCATGCCGCCCCAGTCGGCATCCGGCGGCTGCACGCCAAGGCCGAGGAAGGACAGCGTCGACAGGAACAGCACTGCGTAGATGAAGCGCAGGCCGAGTTCAGAAACCAGTGGCGACAGCGCGTTGGGCAGGATCTCACGGAAGATGATCCAGACGCTGCCTTCGCCGCGCAGCTTCGCTGCCTCGACATAGTCCATGACGTTGATGTCGACAGCGACCGCGCGCGACAGACGATAGACGCGGGTTGAATCGAGGACGCCCATCACCAGTATCAACGTCACCAGGTTGGATGGCAGCACCGAAAGCACGACGAGAGCCATGATCAGCGTCGGGATCGACATCAGCAGATCGACGAGGCGCGACAGTCCCGTGTCGAACCAGCCGCCGAAAACCGCCGCCGAAAAGCCGAGAATGGCGCCGAGCGAAAAGGAGAGCGCGGTGGCGAGCACGGCGATGAACAAGGTGATGCGGGCACCGTAGATCATGCGCGACAACAAATCGCGCCCAAGATTGTCGGTGCCCAGCCAATGCAGCGCCGACATGGGTTCCCAGGGAGTGTCGCTGACGATCTCGGCATTGCCGTGCGGCGCGATCCATGGCGCGAAGACTGCCGCCAGCACGAACAGAGCGGTGAGCGCCAGGCCGATCAGCGCCGGGATGGGAATGCGTCTGACATCGAGCATATCGGTCGCTCCCTACTTCGGATGTCTGAGACGCGGATTGGCGACGATCGCCGCTATGTCCGCGATGATGTTCAAGCTGATGTAGACGGCGGCGAAAATCAGGCCGACCGCTTGCACCACCGGCACGTCGCGCTTGGTGACGTGGTCGACGAGATATTGGCCCATGCCGGGATAGACGAAGATCACTTCGACGACGACGACACCCACGATCAGGTAGGCCAGATTGAGCATCACGACGTTGATGATTGGCGCAATGGCATTCGGAAATGCATGCTTCCGGATCACGCTGAAGGCCGACAGGCCCTTCAGTTCCGCTGTCTCGACATAGGCCGACTGCATGACGTTTAGGATGGCCGCCCGCGTCATGCGCATCATGTGGGCGAGCACCACCAGCGTCAGCGCGGCCGCCGGCAGCGCGATCGCCTGCATGCGCTCGCCGAACGGCATGCCGTCATAGACCGTCGAGATGGCAGGGAACCATTGATACTGCACGGCAAAGAAATAGACGAGCACATAGCCGATAAAGAATTCCGGGAACGACGTCGAGGCGAGCGCCAAGCCGGAAATCAGCTTGTCGACCCAGCCATTGCGGTAGCGCACCGCGATCAGGCCGAGCGTGATCGCCAGTGGAATGGCCACGATTGCCGCCCAGAAAGCCAGGAACAGAGTGTTCCACAGCCGTTCCTTGATCGATGTCGCGATGTCCTGCCCGCTCGACATGGCGGTGCCGAGATCGCCGGTCAGCACGCCGCCCAGCCAGTGGAAGTAGCGGATATAGGCGGGCTGGTTGAGCCCGAGCTGCTCGCGCAGGTTGGCCAGCGACTCCGGCGTCGCCGACTGTCCGAGGATGGCTTGCGCGACGTCGCCGGGCAGGATCTGGGTGCCGGCGAAGATCAGGACCGAAACGGCCAGCAGAAGGAGGATGCCCAGCGCGATGCGCTGGGCCACCAGTTTCACGAGGGGCGAGGACATCTCCGCAGGGCCGTGCTCAGGCTTCGAGCCAGCACTTCGCCAAAGCGTAGCCGTTGCACAGCTCCTGGTGCGGATCCTCCACCCAACCGGCGACTTTCGGTCCCGTTGCGTCGATGAACTGGTTGAACATCGGCAGGATCAGGCCGCCTTCGTCGCGCACCATGACAGCCATGTCGTGGTACATCTGCTTGCGCTTGGCCTCGTCGAGTTCGGCGCGCGCCGCCAGCACCATCTTGTCGAAGTCCGGGCGCTTGAAGCGCGTGTCGTTCCAGTCGGCCGTCGACAGATAGGCTGTCGAGTACATCTGGTCCTGGGTCGAGCGGCCGCCCCAGTAGGAAGCGCAGAAGGGCTGCTTGTTCCACACCTCGTTCCAGTAGCCGTCGCCGGGCTCGCGCTTGAGCTCGATCTTGATGCCGGCCTTGGCCGCGCTCTGCTGGAACAGCTGGGACGCATCGACAGCGCCAGGGAAGGCGACGTCCGAGGTCCTGAGCAGCACGGTACCGTCATGGCCGGACTTCTTGTAGTGGAATTTGGCCTTGTCGGGATCGTACTTGCGCTGCTCGATTTCGGTGAACAGCGGATAGGAGGCGTTGATCGGGAAATCGTTGCCGAGCGAGCCGTAGCCGCGCAGCACCTTGTTCAGCATTTCCTCGCGGTCGATCGCCAGCTTCAGCGCCATCCTGAGGTCGTTGTTGTCGAACGGCGCCGTGTCGCAATGCATGATGAACACGTAGTGGCCGGGGCCGGAATGATTGCGGATGGTCACGCCCGGCACGCGCTTGATCAGGTCGACGATCTTCGGCTCGACGCGGTTGATCATGTTGACCTGGCCGCCCTGCAGGGCCGCCGTGCGCGCCGTCGCGTCGTTGATGACGACGACTTCGACCTGGTCGGCATGGCCCATCTTGTCGCCCTGCCAGTAATTGGCGAAGCGCTCGCCGACATGGCGCACGCCAGGCTCGTTGGTCTTGACCTTGTAGGGGCCGGCGCTGATGCCGGCGTCGGGCTTGTCCTTGCCGCCATTCGGCTGGACGATCAGGTGATAGTCGCTGAGCAGGTACGGAAGGTCGGCGTTGGCCTCCTTCAGGGTAAGCACCACTTCCTTGCCGTTGACCTTGATGGTGTCGATGCCCTTCATGTAGCCAAGCGCGCCGGATTTCGACTTCTCGTCCGAATGGCGTTCGAGCGTGGCGGCGACGTCCTCGGCGGTCACCGTCTTGCCGTTATGGAATTCGATGCCGTCGCGGATCTTCAGCGTCCAGACCTTGGCGTCCTTGGATGAGCCGATGTCTTCGGCGATGCGGTTCTCGAGCTTGCCCTCGGGCGACAGCTCGACGATCATTTCGCCCCAGCATTTGCCGAAGGCGAACGGCACCTGCGTCATCATCAGCGCCGGGTCCAGGCTGTTGGTGGATTCGCCGCCGACCAGGCCGGCCTTTAGCGTGCCGCCCTTGACCGGCCCCGCCGCCCGCGCCGCGCTCGAAAGCAATGCGTTGGCGAAGGGTGCGGCGATGCCGAGCGCTGCCGCACGGCCAAGGAAATCACGACGGCTCAGTTTGCCCGACGCGACGCGCCGGCTAAGGAATTCCAGTTCGTTTGACATTTGAGTTCCTCACTCTGTTGGTTCGACTCTACGGTCGATTTTCTTGCTTGTTGTTAAAGGGAATAATGACCGCAACGGAAAGCGGTAAGCAAGACCGAATGCGACATGCCGTGGCGTAAATCGCACGTCGCATTTGGACCAACGATTTCAGCACTCAAACCAGCGCTCGCGGGACCTTTTCGTCGAAATCGCGCTCGAAGACGAGGTTTTCGCCCTCGTAAGCCTCGATTCTGGCGCTGACGATGAAGTTTTGCGCATCCGACCGCATTTGCGCCCATGTCTCGGTGCGGACCGACCATCCGTTTCGCGACAGGGTCTGCGTCCAATGTGTTTTTCCCGAGGCTGACAGAGGATCGTCAGGATGGATGGTCCAGGTTTCGCGGGCGATGCTGCCGTTGACAAGGCCATGGTCGAGATCGCGCACCTCGCCGAAGTCGTCCGTTATGGAAAGCGTGACGATTCCCGTCTTTTCGTCGCGGTCGACATGGCGTTCTGAATTGGCGGCACGGATCGTCTCGGTTGCCCAGGGCGCAGCACCTTCCGGCTCGCCGAAAACAGCTTCGTCGCCTGTTGCCAGCAGGCGCAACGGCACCGATAGCGTGGCGTCCGACAGGGTCAGTCGTGCCGGTTCCGGCGAAGGCCAGATCATTGGCCAGTAGGCGGTCGAAATGGCAACGCGCAGACGGTGGCCGGCCGGCACGCGGTAGGCGCATTGATCGAGCACGACACGCACCGAAACTGTCTCCCCGGGGACCAGCGCTTCGGGGAATTCATGCGAGTTGCGGTGCGTCAGATTGAGCACGCCATAGGATATAAGTTCCGAGGCACCGTCGGGATGCACGTCGCAAAGCCGGACCGCGATGTTGGCCTGGGGCCGATCGGAGGCAAGCTGGATCTTAAGCTCCGGCGCCCCGACAATCTCGATCGGCTTGGTGAGCTCAGGCTGGTCGAAACACGCCGACAGCGCATCGTCAGGGCGCTGATCACCCGGCAATTCCGGCCCGAAGGTGAACGGAAAATATTCGCCGCCGGCGAGCCCGCAGGTCTGCGGTGAAGCGACCGTGGAAGGCCCTGCATCAGGGGGAATTAGTTCGATCGCTTCGACCGCTATGTTGGACGACGGCCACTCCTGCTCGGCTATCCAGCGGCCGGGCCGCTCGGGATGCCAGCGGGCGGGACGCACGCTGTCCATCACATAGGCGCGGTAGTCGGGATCGGCCTCGACGCCGGTCTCGACTCCCTTCAGCCAGTGGTCCCACCAGCGCAGCGCTTCCTGCAGGAAGCCGATGGCGGGCTTGGGTCCGGCATAGTGCGGGTATTTGTGGATCCACGGCCCGACGATGCCCTTGACCGGTGCCTCGATATTGGTGACGAGGTGCGAGATCGTGTTGCGGTAGCCGTCATGCCAGCCGCCGATCGACAGCACCGCGGCATGAACAGCGGAAAAATCCTCGCAGATCGAGCCGCGCTTCCAATAGGCGTCGCGATGCTGGTGGCTCAGCCACAGCGGCAAAAGGAACGATTGGTTCTCCAGCCGTCTCAGCCACAGGTCGCGCCATCTGTTGTCGCCGGCAAGCAGCGGATCCGGTGGCCGCGACGAGTAGGACAGCATGGTCGAGGCCCAGCCGAAATTCTCGTTCAAAAGGCAGCCGCCCTTGTAGTGGATGTCGTCGGCATAGCGGTCGACGGTGGAGCACAGGCTGATCACCGCCTTGAGCGCCGGCGGCTGTTTGGCCGCCACCTGCAGGCAATTGAAGCCGCCCCAGGAAATACCCATCATGCCGACATTGCCGTTGCACCAGGGCTGCGCCGCCGCCCAGGCGATGACATCGCAGGCGTCCTGCAGTTCCTGCTCGGAATATTCGTCGTCCATCAGCCCTTCGGAATCGCCGTTGCCGCGCATGTCGACGCGGATCGAGGCGTAGCCGTGGCCGGCGAAATAGGGATGGGTAAGCTGATCGCGAAAGATCGTGCCGTCGCGCTTGCGGTAGGGCAGGTGCTCGAGGATGACAGGTACCGGGTCATCGCCCGCATCCTCCGGCATCCACACCCGCGCCGACAGCCGGCAGCCATCGGGCATGACGATGCCCATGTCGGGAAATTCGACGACCTTGCGGGGAAATTCGGTGATGGTTTTCATGGCAGGCATAACGCCCCGCGGCACGAGAACTTTCAATCGTCATTCGCGACTGGAGCAGCGAAATATGCGACCTGTGCCGCTACCTCTTTCATACCATCAGTTCAGCGGAATGTCGTTTTCGGCCTTGTTCGCCTGATAGGCGTCGGACAGCTCGTCATAGCGTGCGGAAATCCTGGCGATGCGCGCCTCCAGCCGCTGGCGTTCGACCTCGGGCAGTGCGCGCACCAGCCGACGGATGGAAAAGCTTTTCCAATAGGCATTCTCGGCATTGTAGCCGCCGGGGTCGAGGGTGAAGACCTCTTTCAGGATTTTGAGATCATGCGGAATGGCGAAACTGTCGCGCGAATCCTCGTGGCTGAAGAGGTAGTAAAAATTGTCGAAGCCGGTCCAGGTGATCGCCGACAGGCAGAGCGAGCAGGGCTCATGCGTGGCGATGAAGATGGCGTCTTTCGTGTCGACACGTTCGGCCTTGGGCATTTCGTAAAAGCGCTTCAGGCAATGCACCTCGCCATGCCAGAGCGGGTTTTCCATCTCGTTGTTGGTCTCGGCTAGTACCAGCGACCGGTCGTCCTTGCGTAGGATCGCCGCGCCGAACAGCTTGTTGCCGAGCGCGACGCCTTCTTCCGTCTTCGGCACGATATCTTGCTCGATGACGTCGAGCAGGCGGTCGATCAGCGAAATGTCGGTCATCACAAGCTCTCGTCAGGAAGATGGATCTCGTAGGCGTGCGAGAAATGGAATTCTTCGAGGTTGGACCCGTCGCCGCCGCGGTCGACGATCAAAAAATCCTGCGCCTCGCCGAGCGGCGTCAGCACGCCGTGCCACAGATTGCGGGAATAGTTGATGCCTTGCCCCGGCGCGGTGATGAAGGCATGCGGCTCGTCCGGCCCCTCCTTGCCGTCATGGCAGACGACGACCAGGAACCGACGCGGCGACAGCGGGATGAAGGCCTGGCTGCCCAAGGGGTGGCGCTCGACCATGGTCAGCTTCAGCGGCATCTCATAAGGCGTGCCGCGCACCATCGAGATCAGCACGCGCGCATTTGGTCCTGTCGCCTGCGCGGTAGCGAGGTCGTGGTAGCGCTCGGCCTTGCCGCCATTGATCGGGTAGTGGTTGTCGCCGCCCATGTCGATGACGTCGCCGAATTCGGCAAAGGCCTCGCGGGTCAGCGGCCGCGCGACGATGGGGGTCATGACGTGCGCTTCGCGATATCTGCCCCGCCGAGTTTGGCGTGCCGGTTGACATCCTTGTAAAGCAGATAGCGGAATTTGCCGGGGCCGCCGGCATAGCAGGCCTGCGGGCAGAAGGCGCGCAGCCACATATAGTCGCCGGCCTCGACCTCGACCCAGTCCTGGTTGAGCCGGTAGACAGCCTTACCTTCGAGCACATAGAGCCCGTGTTCCATGACATGCGTCTCGGCGAAGGGAATGACCGCACCGGGCTCCAGCGTGACGATGGTCATATGCATGTCGTGGCGCAGGTCGGCGGGGTCGACGAACCGCGTCGTTGCCCAGCGGCCCTCGGTGCCCGGCATCGGGGTCGGCGCGATCTCCTGTTCGTTGGTGAAGAAAGCCTCGGGAATCTCGAGGCCGTCGACTGCCTCATAAGCCTTGCGTATCCAGTGGAAGCGGACAGCCGCCTTGCTTTCGTTGCGGACTGTCCAGCCGCTGGCCGGCGGCAGGAAGGCAAAGCCGCCGGGCCTCAAGCTATGCTTCTTGCCGTCGAGCAGAACCGTCAGTTCGCCCTCGACCACGAACAGGGCGCCTTCGGCACCGGCATCGGGCTCCGGCCGGTCGCTGCCGCCGCCGGGCGCGACCTCGACGATGTATTGCGAAAACGTCTCGGCGAAGCCGGACAGCGGCCGCGACAGGATCCAGACGCGGGTCTTGTCCCAGAACGGAAGGGCGCTGGTGACGATGTCCTGCATCACGCCCTTGGGAATGACCGCATAGGCCTCGGTGAAGACGGCGCGGCCGGTCAGAAGCTCGGTCTGGCCGGAATGGCCGCCCTGCGGGGCATAATAGGTGCGCTCGGGCATCCTGATCGTATCCATGGTTCAAACCTATTGTGGAAGCATGTCCTTGAGGCGGAGCAGCGCGATGCGCTCGACCTGTTTACAGGCGGTCTCGAACTCGACGCCGCGGCTGTTGCCTATACGGGCTTCGAATTCGGCGAGGATTTCCTCCTTTGTCTTGCCCCTCACCGCGATGATGAAGGGGAAGCCGAAGGTGGTGACGTAGGCGGCGTTGAGCTTGGAGAACAGTTCGCGTTCCTTGTCGGTCAGCGCGTCGAGGCCGGCGGAAGCCTGTTCCCTGGTCGATTCCGCCGTCAGCCGCCTGGCCTTGGCGAGCTTGCCGGCGAGGTCGGGATGGGCGTTGAGCACGCCGAGCCGCTCGGTCTCGCTGGCGGAACGGAAGATGCGGCAGAGCGCATTGTGCAGGCCGCCCGCCGTGTCGTGCGCCGGGCCAAGCTCCAGCTCGTAGGCCCGTTCCGCGATCCACGGCGAATGCTCGAACACGCCGCCGAAGGTGTGAACGAACGTCTCGAATTCCATCTTCGACGGGCGCAAAGCGGCCGGCTTGTAGGGATGGTTCTCCTGCCAGTGCTTGGCGATGTCGATGCGCCGTGCCAGCCAGACCTTGTCGTGCGACTTGACGTAATCGACGAAGCGCTTCAGCGCCGCTACCCGGCCCGGCCGTCCGACGAGACGGCAATGCAGGCCGATATTCATCATGCGCGGCCTGCCTGCCTTGCCCTCGGCATAGAGCGTGTCGAAACTGTCCCTGAGATAGGCGAAGAACTGGTCGCCCGAGTTGAAACCCTGCGGCGTGGCAAAGCGCATGTCGTTGGCGTCGAGCGTGTAGGGGATGATGAGCTGCGTGCTGCCGCTATGCTCGAACCAGTAAGGCAGTTCGTCGTCATAGGTGTCCGAGACGTAGTCGAAGCCGCCTTCTTCGGCCACCAGCCGCACCGTGTTGACCGATGTGCGGCCCGTATACCAGCCGGTCGGGCGCTGGCCGGTCACCTCATAGTGCAGCTTGATCGCCGCTTCGAGATCGCGGCGCTCGTCCTCGGCGTCGTGGTCGCGGTAGTCGATCCATCTCAGTCCGTGCGAGGCGATTTCCCAGCCGGCTTCCTGCATGGCCGTGACCTGGTCGGGTGAGCGCGCGAGCGCCGTGGCGACGCCGTAGCAGGTCACAGGCACCTGCTCTTCGCTGAACAGGCGCAGCAGCCGCCAGAAGCCGGCTCGCGCCCCATATTCGTAGATCGATTCCATGTTCCAGTGGCGCTGGCCCACCCAGGGCGCCGCGCCGACGATTTCCGACAGGAAAGCTTCCGAAGCCTTGTCGCCGTGGAGCACGCAGTTCTCGCCGCCCTCTTCGTAGTTGACGACGAACTGCACCGCGACATGCGCGCCGCCAGGCCATTTCGGATCCGGCGGATTGGCTCCGTAGCCACGCATGTCCCTGGTGTAACGCATCGTCCCTCCGCACCCGGCATCACCGGAAGTATGATCAGAATATCGAAAGGGTGCTTCTCGCATTCCCCTCAAAATTTTTGAAAGTGTTTTTGTCGCACTCCGCTCGACCGGGACTTATGCATCGCCTTTAATTGGCGCACAATTCATCGTTAGTGCTCGATTGTACCGGCCAATTTATTCGTATTGGAAAATGGGAGGCGGCCAATGGCAGAAACGTCGAAAGCCGATGGCGGGCGTCTGACGACCCATGTCCTGGATACCGCGACCGGTAAGCCGGCGGCTGGATTGTCGATCGCGCTCTACCATCTTGACGGTTCCGCCCGCACGCTTCTGAAGACGGTCGTCACCAATGCAGACGGCCGCTGCGACGCGCCGCTGCTGGCAGGCGCCGACTTCCGCCCCGGCGAATACGAACTGGTGTTCGCGGCTGGCGATTATCTGCGTGTCCAGGGCACGAAGCTGCCGGAGCCTGCCTTCCTCGACAGCGTGCCGATCCGCTTCGGCATGGCGGAGGCGGTGCACTATCATGTACCATTGCTGATCTCGCCATACGGCTATTCCACTTACAGGGGGAGCTGAGGCATGGCCAAGGTCAACATTCGCGACGAAATCCGCTTCATTCTGAATGGCAGGGATGTCGCGCTGTCATCCGTGGCGCCAGACGCGACCTTGCTCGACTGGCTGCGGCTCGACCGTTCGCTGCGCGGCACCAAGGAAGGCTGCGCCGAGGGCGATTGCGGCGCCTGCACCGTGCTCGTCGGCAAGCTATCGGCCACCGGACTGGTCTATGAAAGCGTCAATGCCTGCATCCGCTTCCTCGGCTCGCTCGACGGCACCCATGTCGTGACGGTCGAGCATCTGCGCGGCGAAGCTGGTCAGTTGCATCCTGTGCAGCAGGCGATGGTCGATTTCCATGGCTCGCAATGCGGATTCTGCACGCCGGGTTTCGTCATGTCGCTCTATGGCTTGTGGATGAAGTCGCCGGACCCGTCGGATGCGGCGATAGAAAAGGCCTTGCAAGGCAATCTCTGCCGCTGCACCGGCTATGAGGCGATCATGCGCGCCGCGCATGCCATCTCGAGCTATGGCAAGGCGGCGAAGGATCCGCTGGCGGCGGAGCGCCGGGACATCACGACACGGCTGCGGGCGTTGCGCGATGGCGCCAGGATCGAGATTGGCTCCGGCAAGACTCGGCTGGTCGTGCCGGCCGATGCCGACGATTTCGCTTCTGTCTTCGAAAAAGAACCCACCGCCACCGTCGTCGCCGGTTCGACCGACGTTGGCCTGTGGGTGACCAAGCATATGCGCGACATCTCGCCGGCGATCTTCATCGGCGATCTGCCGGGGCTTTGCACCATCACGGAAGAAGATGGCGTCATATCGATTGGCGCCGGCGTCACCTACACCGAAGCCTTTTCGACACTGTCGAAACGCATCCCGGCGCTGGGGCCGTTGTTCGACCGCATCGGCGGCGAACAGGTTCGCAACATGGGCACGATCGGCGGCAACGTCGCCAACGGCTCGCCGATCGGCGACACGCCGCCACCGTTGATCGCGCTCGGCGCACGGATGACATTGCGCAAGGGCAAGAAGCGGCGCACGATCCCGTTGCAGGATTTCTTCATCGCCTATGGCAAGCAGGACCGCCAGCCAGGCGAGTTTGTCGAGGCTGTGCATGTGCCCGTGCCGGCAAAGGATGTGAAATTCGCCGTCTACAAGGTCACCAAGCGCCGTGACGAGGACATCACCGCGACCTTGGGCGCCTTTTGTCTGGCTCTGGCCAAGGACGGCACGGTAGCCGATATCCGCATCGCCTATGGCGGCATGGCGGCAACGCCGAAGCGGGCGTCGGCTGTCGAGAAGGCGCTGATCGGCAAGGCCTGGAACGAAGCCACGGTAGAGGCGGCGATGGCCGAATACGCCAAGGACTTCACGCCGCTCACCGACATGCGCGCGAGCGCCGAATATCGAGCGCTGGCGGCAAAGAACCTCTTGCTGCGCTTTTACGTCGAGACGACAGGAACGAAAGCGCCGTTCCAGGTGTCGCGCGACGAGGCGGCCTGATGCGAATCAAGGCGAGTGAGCAGACAGGAAAACGGTCGCGGGTAGCGTCCTTCTCCCCGTTCACGGGGAGAAGATGCCGGCAGGCAGATGAGGGGCGGCGCCAGCGTCGATCGCTTCTGGTAAACTCGTCAATGTCGGCGCTGCCCCTCATCCGGCCCTTCGGGCCACCTTCTCCCCGTGAACGGGGTGAAGGGAAGGAGGCTGAATGAACGACCACGCTACATCAAAGCTCAAGGCGGAAAAGATCGTCGGCGGCGTCGCTACCGACCGGCAGCATGATTCCGCCCACAAGCACGTCAGCGGCGGCGCCGTCTATATCGACGACATGCCGGAACCGGCAGGCACGCTGCATGCCGGCCTTGGCCTGTCCAAGGTGGCGCATGGCCTTCTGAAAAGCGTCGATCTCTCGGCGGTGCGCGCGGCCCCTGGTGTCGTCGACGTGCTGACTTATGCCGACGTGCCGGGCGAAAACGATGTCTCGCCCAGCAACATGCATGACGATCCGGTGCTCGCGGAAGGCAAGGTGCAGTTCTTCGGCCAGCCGATCTTCGCGGTGATTGCCGAGACGCGCGAGGCAGCCCGGCGCGCCGCGCGCCTGGCCAGGATCGAGTATGATGAGCTTCCCGCCGTGATCGACATCTGGGACCTTGATCCGACGAAGGACAAGCAGGTGACTACGCCGCTGATCCTGAAGCGCGGCGATGCGGCCGCGGCAATCCAGGCAGCGCCCCGCCGCATCAAGAACCGCATGTGGCTTGGCGGCCAGGACCATTTCTATCTCGAAGGCCAGGTGTCGCTCGCCATCCCCGGCGAGGACGACGAGGTGACCGTCTACTGTTCGACCCAGGGGCCGAGCGAGACGCAGCATCTGGTCGCCCACACGCTTGGCGTGCCGAGTAACGCGGTGACGGTGGAAGTGCGCCGCATGGGCGGCGGCTTCGGCGGCAAGGAAACCCAGGCCAACCAGTGCGCCGCGATCGCCGCGATTGCCGCCAAGAGGCTGAAGCGGGCCGTCAAGATCCGGCTCGACCGCGACGAGGACATGACCGCCACCGGCAAGCGGCACGATTTCGCCATCGACTACGAGGTCGGCTTCGACGACGAGGGCAACATCCTCGGTGTCGATTTCACCTACGCCTTGCGCTGCGGCTTTTCCGCAGACCTGTCCGGACCGGTCGGCGATCGTGCGCTGTTTCACTGCGACAACGCCTATTTCTATCCTGCGGTGCACGCCAAGTCGGCGCCGCTCTTTACCAACACCGTGTCCAACACCGCCTTCCGTGGCTTCGGCGGCCCGCAAGGCATGGTCGGCGCCGAGCGCGTCATCGACGAGGTCGCCTTCGCGGTCGGCAAGGATTCGCTCGAAATCCGCAAGCTGAATTTCTACGATCCGATGGAAGCGATCGGCGGCCGCAACGTCACGCCCTATCACCAGAAGGTCGAGGACTGCATCATCCAGCGCATCGTGGCGGAACTGGAGGAGAGCGCCAGCTATGCGCGCCGCCGCCGCGAGATTTCCGCGTTCAACGCCAACAGCCGCTTCGTCAAGCGCGGCCTGGCGCTGACGCCGGTCAAGTTCGGCATCTCCTTCACCAAGACCGAGGCCAACCAGGCCGGCGCGCTGGTGCATGTCTATGCCGACGGTTCGGTGCACATGAACCATGGCGGTACCGAAATGGGGCAGGGCCTGCACCTCAAGGTAGCCCAGGTCGTGGCCGAGGAGTTCCAGATCGACCTCGACCGCGTGAAGATCACCGCCACCACCACCGCCAAGGTGCCCAACACCGCGCCGACGGCGGCATCCTCTGGCGCCGACCTCAACGGCATGGCGGCGCAGAATGCGGCGCGCCAGATCCGCCAGCGGCTGACCGACTTCGCCGCCGAGAAATACCAGATCCCCGTCGACCAGGTGGTGTTCCTGCCCAACCGGGTGCGCGTCGGCAACCAGGAGGTCAGCTTCAACGATCTGGTCAAGCAGGCCTATGTCGCGCGTGTGCAGCTCTCGGCCGCCGGCTTCTACAAGACGCCGAAGATCCATTGGGACCGCAGCAAGGGCCGGGGCCACGCCTTCTACTACTACGCCTATGGCGCGGCCTGCGCCGAAGTGTCGGTCGACACGCTGACCGGCGAATATGTCGTCGAGCGCGCCGATATCCTGCACGATTGCGGCCGTTCGCTGAACCGGGCCATCGACCTCGGCCAGGTCGAGGGCGGCTTCATCCAGGGCATGGGCTGGCTGACCAGCGAGGAACTGTGGTGGGACGACAAGGGCCGGCTGCGCACGCATGCGCCGTCGACCTACAAGATTCCGCTGGCGTCGGACCGCCCAAAAATCTTCAACGTGGCGCTGACCGACTGGTCGCAGGCCTATGAGCCGACCATCCATCGCTCCAAGGCGGTCGGCGAACCGCCGCTGCCGCACGGCATGGCGGTGCTGCACGCCCTGTCGGATGCCGTGGCCAGCGTCGCCGACCACAAGATCTGCCCGCGCCTCGACGCGCCGGCAACGCCCGAACGCGTGCTGATGGCGATCGAGCGGCTGAAGCGGGAGGCTTCAGAGCGTTCCTGAGGCGCCAGAACGTGCAAATCGCGCCGAAAACACTATATTTCCTGGATGGAAGTGCAGACGATGAACTCGAAGGTTCAAGAGCTGAAGGTGTTTCTCGACCATGCCGGTCGGGTCGCGCTTGTCGAAGTCGCGGCGACAAAGGGTTCGACGCCGCGCGAGGCCGGTGCCTTCATGCTTGTCTCGGCATCGGCGATTTTCGGCACCATTGGCGGCGGTCAGCTCGAATATATGGCGATCGACAAGGCGCGGCAGATACTGGGCTCTTTGCGCTCCGCACATTCCAGCGAATTTGCCGATGTCGGCGCCGCCCCTCATCCGCCTGCCCGTCCTCCGCAGCAGCTGCGCAGCAGCTGCGGAGGGTGGATCGGCACCTTCTCCCCGTATCGTGACGGGGAGAAGGGAAACGGCCCTAATGCCGGCGACCCCCCGTCCTTACGGGAAGAGGGTAAGGGTGAGGGGCAGCGCGACGCTGACGAAGCTGTCGTCACGCTCGACGTTCTGCTCGGGCCGGAAATCGGCCAGTGCTGCGGGGGCCGGGTCGAGGTGTTGATTCGCTTGGTCGACGGCACAATCGAGGAACAGCTGATAGCGAACGCTGAATCGGAAGAGGCGCACCTGCCGCATGTCTATATCTTCGGTGGCGGCCACGTCGGCCAGGCGTTGGCCGCGTCGCTGGCGCTGCTGCCGATCCACGTTGTCGTCGTCGAGACCCGATCCGAGGCGCTGGAAGGCATGCCGGAAACCGTCGAGACGCGGCTGACGCCGCTGCCGGAGGCCGAGGTACGCAACGCTCCGGCCGGCGCCGCCTTCGCCATCCTCACCCATGACCATGCGCTCGATTTCCTGATCGTCGCCGAAGCGCTGAAGCGCGGCGACGCGGCCTATGTCGGCATGATCGGCTCGAAGACCAAGAAGGCGACATTCAGGAGCTGGTTCCTGAAATCGGCGGATGGCGGGGAGGCGGAGTTTGCCCGCCTCGTCTCGCCGATCGGCGGCGACGCCGTCAAGGACAAGCGCCCGTCCGTCATCGCCGCGCTGGCGGCCGCCGAGATCATGACGGCGCTGGTCATTCAGCGGGCCGTGTCGAACGCCGACCATCAGGACCATCAGGCCGGGATCATGGCCGGTTAGCCAAGGCTGCTCGCTGGCGGCCTTTCCGTTTTCAATCGCCCGAAGCACGCATTTGCTATATGCAACCGGCGTTGCAGCATGAGGCGAAGGCATATGGGCGTACTCAAAATCGCGGCTTTTTCGGACGGCAGCTCCGGCGGCAATCCGGCCGGAGTCCTGATAAATGACGCCTTGCCCGATGCCGCCGAAATGCAGCATATCGCGGCGGAGGTCGGATTCTCGGAGACCGCCTTCGCCGCGCCCGATGGCGACAGCTGGCGCGTCCGCTATTTCTCGCCGGAATCCGAGGTCTCCTTCTGCGGCCACGCCACCATTGCACTGGGCGCCGCGTTGGTTCGGCGGTTTGGCGATGGGCTCTTCCCACTCAAGCTCGCCCAAGCCAGCATTACCGTTGAAGGCTTTCGAGATGGCGCGAACGTTGCCGCCGCGCTACAGTCGCCGCCCACACGCAGCAAGCCCGCCGCTTCGGAGCTGATTGGCGAATCGCTGGCGCTATTCGGCTACGCTGTGGCCGATCTCGATCCGGCCATTCCACCGGCGCTGATCCATGGCGGCGCCGACCATCTTGTGCTGGCTTTCAACTCGCGCGAGGCGCTGGCGGCCATGCGCTACGACCTTAAGGCCGGACAGCTCTTCATGCGGAGGGAAGGGCTGGTGACGATCCTGCTCGCCTACGCCGAAACGCCGCGCTTGTTTCACACGCGCAATCCCTTTGCATCCGGTGGGGTCTATGAGGATCCCGCGACGGGCGCGTCGACAGCCGCCTTTGCCGGTTATCTCAGAGACATTGGCTGGCCGCATGGCGGCGCGATAGATGTCGTGCAAGGCGAGGACATGGGCATGCGCTCACGCCTGCATGCCGATATTCCTGTGGAGATAGGCAGTTCGATCAGGGTTTCCGGCACCGCACGGATGATGGACGAGGCATAACCGCACCTGCCTCAGTCAGGCCATTTCAGGCCGAGATGCGAGCGCAGCGTGGTGCCTTCATAGTCCTTGCGGAACAGGCCTCGCCGCTGCAGTTCCGGCACGATCAGGGTGGCAAAGGCATTGAGTTCACAGGGCAAAAAGGACGGCATGACGTTAAAGCGGCCATTTGGTCGGCCGCGACGGCAGCCATCCGGCTACCAACCCCGGCTGGCTTTCACGCAAGGCACCCGGATCAGATGGATCAGGAGGCCATCACTTGCCGCCCAGTTCGGCTCGTCCGCTATTTGCCGGCCAGAAGATCCTTGATCAACCGCTGGCAGCGCTCGGCCATGAAATCGAGCAATAGCCGCACCTTGGGGTCCTGCAGCTTCTTGTGCGGATAGACGGCAGCGAACTGCACCGGAGTCGGCGGCGTGCTGGTCAGGATCACTTTCAGCCGGCGGTCGCGGATGAACGGCTCGACCTCGAAGCGCGGCTTGTTGATGATGCCGCGTCCCGACAGCGCCCAGCCCGTCAGCACGTCGCCGTCGTCGGTATCGTAGGGTCCATGCACCTCGAATTTCTGTGGGCCGGCCGGCGTTTGCAAGGTCCAGACATATTCGAGCGCTCCGGAATAGCGCAGCATCAGGCAGTCATGTTTCCTGCCGATCAGTTCCTGCGGCTCGATCGGCTCACCGCGCGCCTCCAGATATTTGGGTGCGGCGACCAGCACACGCTCGCATTCCATGATGCCGCGCATCCGAAGACTGGAATCCTCGATGATGCCGAGCCGGAAGGCGACGTCAATGCCTTCCTTCATGATGTCGACATTGTGGTCCGAAAGCCTGAGCCGCACCTCGATGTCAGGGTATTTGTCGTGGAAATCGGGAATGCCCGAGGCCACCAGCCGGCGCCCGAGACCGAGCGGCGCGGTGACGCGGATGGTGCCGCGCGGCTGGCCCGACAGCGCCGAGACGGCCGCCTCCGCTTCGGTGATCGCCTCCAGCACCTGCTTGGCGCCGGAATAAAAAACAGTGCCGTGTTCCGTCGGCATCAATTGCCGGGTGGTGCGGTTGAACAGCCGCACGCCGAGATGCTTCTCCAGTTCCTTGATGCGGTTGGAGGCGACCGCCGGCGAAATGCGCATGTCGCGCCCGGCCGCCGACAGATTGCCGAGCTCGACGACGCGGACGAAGACGGCGATGTTGTCGAGATAGGCCATGCGGAGCACCTTCGCCGGTTTGCGGCCATCAACCTAGTATTTTCCAATTTTTTTTGAAAGTCATCGTACACCTCGCCTCTTTTCGTTTGCGCGCCACACCGTAAAGTCACCCGATCGGCAGGGACGACTTCAATGATGGATTTCGCGATTTTCTGGGACTGGCTGAGCTTCGCCGTGCGCTGGCTGCACGTCGTCACCGGCATCGCCTGGATCGGCTCGTCCTTCTACTTCGTCGCGCTCGATCTTGGGCTGCGCCAGCGCCCTGGCATGCCGGTCGGCGCCTTCGGCGAGGAATGGCAGGTGCATGGCGGCGGCTTCTATCACATCCAGAAATATCTGGTGGCGCCGTCCGAGATGCCGGAACACCTGACCTGGTTCAAATGGGAATCCTACGCCACCTGGCTGTCCGGCTTCGCCATGCTTTGCGTGGTCTACTACGCCGGGGCCGATCTGTTCCTGATCGATCCCAATGTGCTGCCGATGTCGGTGCCGGTTGGCATCCTGCTGTCGATGGCCACGATCGGCGTCGGCTGGGTCGTCTATGATCTCTTATGCCGCTCGCCGCTCGGCAAAAGCGACACCGGCCTGATGCTGGTGCTCTATGGCGTGCTGGTGTTCATCGCCTGGGGGCTGACGCATCTGTTCACCGGCCGCGCCGCCTTCCTGCATCTGGGCGCCATCACCGCCACGATCATGTCGGCCAATGTCTTCATGGTCATCATTCCCAACCAGAAGATCGTCGTCGCCGACCTCATCGCCGGCCGCAAGCCGGATCCGAAATACGGCAAGATCGCCAAGCAGCGCTCGCTCCACAACAATTATTTGACGCTGCCCGTGCTGTTCCTGATGCTGTCGAACCATTATCCGCTGGCGTTCGGCACCCAGTTCAACTGGGTCATCGCCTCGCTGGTGTTCATCATCGGCGTCTTGATCCGCCACTATTTCAACACCGTGCACAAGCGTGCCGGCAATCCGCACTGGACGTGGCTCGGCGCCCTTGTCCTGTTCCTCATCATCATCTGGCTGTCGACCGTGCCGAAGGTGCTCACCGGCGAACCGAAGGCCTCCGCCTCGGCGGACATCTATATCGCCTCGGCGCATTTCCCGGCCGTGCGCGACACCGTGCTCGGCCGCTGCTCGATGTGCCATGCGCAGGAGCCGGTCTATGAGGGCATCTATCACGCGCCCAAGGGGGTGATGCTGGATACGGACGCCGGCATCGCCGAGCATGCCCGCGAAATCTACCTGCAGGCCGGGCGCAGCCACGCCATGCCGCCCGCCAATGTCAGCCAGATCACCGACAAGGAACGGGCGCTGCTGGTGGCCTGGTTCGAAGGCGCGGGGAAATAAGCATGACCTCGACACTTCTGCGCGGCCGCACGCTGTCCTTCGTGCGCTGGCCGCAAACCATCGACGACCACTCCGCCTGGCGCTACGAGGAGGATGGCGGCCTGCTGATAAGCGACGGCAGGATCGTTGCAGCAGGCGCCTATGCCGAGGTCGAGAAACAGGCCGGCGAGACGACGAAAAGGATCGATCACCGACCGTATCTGTTGCTGCCGGGCTTCATCGATGCCCATGTGCATTTCCCGCAGATGCAGATCATCGCGTCCTATGGCGCCGAACTGCTCGACTGGCTGAACACCTACACCTTTCCCGAAGAAACCAAGTTCTCAAATGCTCAGCATGGCCGCCGCATCGCGCGCCTGTTCCTGGACGAGACGGTGCGCCACGGCACAACGACGGTTGCCGCCTATTGCTCGGTGCACAAGGCCTCGGCGGAAGCCTTCTTCGCCGAGTCGCATGCGCGCGACATGCTCAACATCGCCGGCAAGGTGATGATGGACCGCAACGCGCCCGATGGCGTGCTCGACACGCCCCAGTCCGGCTATGACGATACCAAGGCGCTGATCGCGGAGTGGCACGGCAAGGGAAGGCAGCACTATGCCATCACGCCACGCTTCGCCATCACCTCGTCACCGGAGCAGATGGAGATGGCCGGCGGGCTGTGCCGCGAACATCCCGGCCTGCACATGCAGACGCATCTGTCGGAAAACCACGCCGAGATCGCCTTCACGCAGCAGCTCTACCCTTGGTCGCGCGACTACACCGACGTCTACGAGCATTACGGGCTGCTGGGCAAGAAGAGCCTGTTCGGCCACTGCATCCATCTGTCGGAGCGCGAGGCGGACGCGCTTTCGGATAGTGGTTCGGTGGCCGTCTTCTGCCCGACCTCGAACCTGTTCCTCGGCTCAGGCCTGTTCGACTATCAGCGCTTTCGCCGCCGCGACAAGCGGTTGCGCATAGCGTCCGCCACCGATGTCGGCGGCGGAACCAACTATTCCATGCTGCGCACCATGGATGAGGGCTACAAGGTGATCGCGCTGAACGGCGAGAAGTTGAACCCGTTCCAGTCCTTCTGGCAGATCACGCGCGGCAATGCCGAGGCGCTGTCGGTGGCGGACAAGATCGGCACGCTGGATGAAGGCACCGATGCCGACATCGTCGTGCTCGACGCCAGGGCAACGCCCGCCATGCGGCTCAGGATGGAAACGGTCGAGACGCTGGCGCAGGAATTGTTCCTGCTGCAAACGCTGGGCGACGACCGCGCCGTGCGCGAGGTCTATGTCGCGGGGCGGCCTGCCAAGAGCGACATGGCGAATTAGGCGCTGCTCGTGCGTTCCTTGCTTGACCCGGCGGCAGCCTTCGGTCAAAGCGTGCGGCGAAGTTGACAGGGGAACGACATGGCCGTTGCTGACGACATCGCTCTGATCAAGAGACAGGAAGAGATCCTTGTCTTCAACGCCTTCGATGAGGCCATCGCCTTCAAGCTCGGTTCGGCGATTCGTGACCGCGCGCTGGCTGAGAATCTGCCCGTCATTGTCGATATCAGGACTTTCGACCGGCCCCTGTTCTATGCCGCCATGCCGGGGTCGAACGCTTCCAACCCCGACTGGGCGCGGCGCAAGATCAATGTTGTCAAGCGCTACCTCAAAAGCACCTACCGTCTGGTTCTGGAGCAGCAGCGCTCCGACCGCACCTTCAAGATCGGCGAGGGGCTGGATATTGCTGACTATGTGCTCGCCGGCGGCGGGTTCCCGGTCGCGGTCAAGGGTGCCGGTGTCATCGGCGTGATCGCGGTGTCCGGCCTGCCGGAGCGCCAGGATCATGGCGTGGTGGTCGATGCGCTGTGCGATCACCTGGGCATGGACAGGCGCGGACTGGCGCTGTCCGCGGACCCCGAATGACCGTGCCCGATCCCAAGGCTTTTCTTACCTCGATCTTCAATGCGGCGGTCGCAGCCGCCGACCCGGAGCGCACTATCCGCGACCATTTGCCGGCCAGGCCCAGGGGCCGCACCATCGTCATCGGTGCCGGCAAGGGCTCGGCGCAGATGGCGGCGGCGTTCGAGAAGGTTTGGGATGGCCCGATCGAAGGGCTGGTCGTCACCCGCTACGGCTATGGCGCCCAATGCGAGCGCATCGAGATCATCGAGGCGGCGCATCCGGTGCCGGACGCCGCCGGGCTCGAGGCCTCGCGGCGGCTGCTGGAGAAGGTGCAAGGGCTGACGGCGGACGATCTGGTCGTAGCGCTGATTTCCGGCGGCGGCTCGGCGCTGCTGCCGTCTCCCGCTGCCGGCCTGACGCTGGCCGACGAGATCGCCGTCAACGAGGCGCTGCTTGCCTCGGGCGCGCCGATCGCGGCGATGAACACCATCCGAAAGCATCTCTCCACCATCAAGGGCGGCCGGCTGGCTGCCGCGGCATGGCCGGCCAAGGTGGTCTCGCTGGTGGTCTCCGACATTCCCGGCGACAATCCGGCCCTGGTCGCATCAGGCCCGACCGTTCCCGATACCGGCAGCCGTGAAGACGCGCTGGCCTCGATATCCGCCTATGGCATGAACCTGCCGGCCTCGGTGATGGCGCACATCCAATCGCCGGCGGCCGATGCACCAGATCCCGACGATCAGCGCTTTTCGCGCAACGAGGTGCATCTGATCGCCTCTGCCGGCGTGTCGCTGGAAGCGGCAGCAATGGAAGCGAGGCGGCAAGGCATAGAAGCCGTCATCCTTTCCGATGCAATCGAAGGCGAAGCACGCGAGGTCGGCGGCGTCCATGCGGCAATCGCCCGCGAAGTGGCGACGCGCAGCCGGCCCTTCCAAAAGCCGGTTCTGATCCTTTCGGGCGGTGAGACCACCGTGACGTTGCGGGCAAAGGGCAAGGGTGGCCGCAACTCGGAATTCCTGCTCGCCTTCGCCATCGGCATCAGCGGCGTGGAAGGCATTCACGCCTTGGCGGCCGATACCGACGGCATCGACGGTTCTGAAGACAATGCCGGTGCCTTCGCCGATGGTTCGACGGTTTCGCGCATGCGCGCGGCGGGCGTCGATGCCAAGGCGATGCTGGCCGGCAACAATGCCTGGACAGCCTTCAACGCCGTCGGTGATCTTTTCGTACCCGGCCCGACCGGCACGAACGTCAACGATTTGAGGGCAATTCTCGTTCGTTAGCTTCACAGCCTCAAACGTTCGTCATCCTCGGGTCTGCGCTGCGTCGCTGTCCTTAATGCTCAAGCGGCCATCAGCCGCTTCACCTGCTTCATATCGCGCAAAAACCGCTCGCGTTCAGCTTCTTTGTCGGCGTGATCCCGAATGCGCAGGATGAAGGAGGGATGGATGGTGATGAAGACACGCAAGCCATCCTCGCGTTCGATCACCTGGCCGCGCATCTTGGTCACCGGTGTCGCCTTGCCAAGCAGGGATAGCGCCGCCGTGGCGCCGAGCGCCACGGCGAGGTTCGGCTTGATCAGGTCAAACTCCTGGTCGAGCCACCAGCGGCAGGCCTGAACCTCGCCGACATTCGGTTTGGAATGGATGCGGCGTTTTCCGCGCGGCTCGAATTTGAAGTGCTTGACCGCGTTGGTGACGTAGACCTTCAGCCGGTCGACCCCGGCATCGTCCAATATGGCATCGAACACTCTGCCGGCCGGCCCCACGAACGGCTGGCCGACGAGGTCTTCCTGGTCGCCCGGCTGTTCGCCGACAAAAATCACCTTGGCATTGTCAGGCCCTGCACCGAATACGGTCTGCGTCGCATCGCGCCAAAGCGGACAGCGGCGGCATCCCTTCGCGGCCTCGCGCAATTCGGGAACCGTGTCCGCGGCATCGTCATCAGGCATCTCGGCTGGCTCACGCTTCGGCCAGCGCCTCGCCTGCACCTTGGCATGGTGCGGCGCAGGCGTTGTAGGCATCTTCGCAATCATATCCCTGGCGGCCTTGTCCGCTCCCGCGACCAAATCAGGAATGAGCGAGGCCTCGGGAAGTTCCGCCGATATTTCTGTCTGGAAGGCCGGAACGCCACCTCATTCGATGGTGGCGGCGAAAAAGTGATCGCAGTCGGGTCGTCCAGCCATCAGACTTCATGCAGGTAGAGATGATAGTCCAGCTCGCTGACCGTACGCGCCACCCGCAGGTATTCGGACTGCTTGATCGCCACGAAGGTGCGGTGCAGATCCTCGCCGAGCGCGCCCTTCAGGAAGCTGGACACCCTGGCCGCTTCGATGGCGGCGCGCCAGTCGGCCGGCATCGTCGTACGGGTGACGGCTGCCTCATAGCCATTGCCAGTCGTTTCGGGACCTGGATCGAGCCCTTCGTCGAGGCCTTTGACGATGCCGGCGAGCACCGTCGCCGCGATCAGATAGGGATTGGCGTCGACGCCGGACGGCCGATGCTCGATGCGCCGGTTTTTCGCGTCGCCCGCCGGCACGCGCAGCGCCACAGAGCGGTTGTTGACGCCCCAGGTCGGTGCCACCGGCGCATAGGATTGTGAGACGAAGCGGCGCCAGGAATTGGCGTGTGGCGCAAACACCAGCATCGATTCCGCCATGGTCTGGATCAGCCCGCCGAGACCGCGCAGCAGCGGCAGCGACCAGTTCTCGCCGGCGGTTTCCGAAAAGACGTTTCGGCCGTCCTTGTCCTGCAGCGAGACGTGGAAATGCATGCCGGAGCCGGCATATTTCTCGATCGGCTTGGCCATGAAGCAGGCGGTGACGCCGTGACGGCGCGCCTGCGCCCGCACCAGCCGCTTCAGCATGACCAGATCGTCTGCCGCCCGCATCACGTCCTTGCGGTAGTTCAGCGTCAGCTCGTACTGGCCAGGCGCATATTCGGAAATGACCGTCTCGGCCGGAATGCCTTGCGCCTTGGCGGCGGCGTAGATGTCGGAGAACAGCGGCTCCATGCCGTGCAGATGATCGACGGAATAGACTTCCGTCTTGCCCGAGACGCGGCCGTCGAGCACCGCGCGCGCCGGCTGCACCTTGCCGTCGGCATCACGCTCATTGGCCAGCAGAAAAAACTCGAGTTCAAAGGCGCCAGCCGGATAGAGGCCCTTGGCAGCCAGTATGTCGACCTGCCGGGCAAGCGCCAGCCGCGGGTCCGATGACATTGGCTGGCCTTCGAGATGGTACATCGCCATCAGCACCTGGCCGCGCGGCGGGTTCGTGCCGTAAAGCGGCACCAGCGTGCCGGGAATCGGCCAGGCCCTGAGATCGCCGTCGCCGCTGTCCCAGATCAGCCCGGTTTCATGCACATCCTCACCGGTGATGTCGAGGCCGAGGATCGAGATCGGCATGTGCCGGCCGCCCTCGAAAATGCTTTTCAGCTCATGCCGGCGCACGATCTTGCCGCGCCCGACGCCATTGGCGTCGGTCAGCACGATATCGAAGGCCTCGATCTCGGGATGGGCGTCGAGGAAGGCTTGCGCCTCGGTGGGCGTCGAGCCCGAAGGTGAACTCATGATGGAACTCGGGTTTGGCTTGGTGGCTTGTCTCATGCCGCGAGCTTTGCCGCAACCGCGCCAAACGCGCTGATTAGCCGGTTGACCTGGGCGCCTGACGTCGCCGGCGAGATCAGCATCATGTTGTGGAAGGGTGCGATCAGCACGCCGCGATTGACCAGCGCGACATGGATTGCGGCTTCCAGTTCCGGCGCATGCGCACCCTCGGCCTCGGCGCCATTGCGCAGCGGGCCGGGAGCGCAGATGAACTCGACGCGGGCCCCCACACGGGAAACATGCCAGGGCAGGTTGTAACGATCGATCACGCCGGTCAGTCCGGCATCGAGCCGCTGCGCCAGATGATCCATGCGGTCGTAATTCTCCTGCGTCATCACCTCCTCGAGCGTGGCGCGCATGGCGGCGAATTGCAGCGGGTTGGCCGACAACGTCGTGCCCATGCCGGAATAACCCGGTTCTTTCGTCCTGTTGTAGTCGGCATAGCGCGAGGCGACTTCATCGCTCATGCCCCACACGCTCGCCGGCACGCCGCCGGCAATCGGCTTGCCCAGCACGAACAAGTCCGGCTCCAGCCCATATTTCCTGGTGTAGCCGCCCGGGCCGGTCGAGATCGTGTGCGTCTCGTCGATCAAAAGCAGCGTGCCCGCTTCGCGCGTCAACTTTCGCAGTGTCTCGTGGTAGCCAGGATCGGCCAGCACCATGCAGGAATTGGTCAGCACCGGCTCGGCAATGACGCAAGCGACATCCCTGTCCTTCAGCGCGGCTGCCAGTGCGGCGACATCGTTGAATTCGATGACCTTGGCCGTGCGGGTCAGGTCGCGGAACTCGCCCGCCAGTCCCGGCCGGTTGACGGGCTTGCCGTCGATCAGCCGCACCATCGTCTCGTCCACCGAGCCGTGATAGCAGCCATTGAAGACCAGGATTTTTTCTCTCCCAGTGACAGCGCGGGCGACGCGCAGCGCGAACCGGTTGGCGTCGGTCGCCGTCGTCGCGATCTGCCAGAACGGCAGGCCGAAGCGCTGCTGCAGCAGCAGCCCGATGGCGAGCGCGTCTTCCGAAGGCAGCATGTAGGTCAGGCCGCGCCCGGCCTGGCGGCGAATGGCACGCGCCACTGGTGGCGGCGAATGGCCGAACATCGAACCGGTGTCGCCGAGGCAGAAATCGTCGAGCTTGTTGCCGTCCATGTCGGTGATCGTGGCGCCTCGGGCGCTGTCGACCAGGATCGGAAACGGCGTCGGCCAGTCGTTCATCCAGTGCATCGGCACGCCGCCGAAGAAGCCGGGCAGGCCGTTGCCGACCTTGGCTTGCGATCTAGGCCGCGCCTTGCGGAAGGCAGCGCCTTCCGCCTCGCGCAATTGCGCGATGCGGTCGCGGCTGATGCCGCCTACGGTCGTCGAACTGTCGCTGTGCATGAAAACCCCTCTGGCCCGTCCCTCTTAGCCAATCCACCTCCGCATCGGCAATCGGCCGCGCGTCCGTTCTGCATTGGCTCAGCCCTTGCGGCAGCGCCTGACGCTCCGCGCGAAGTCGGCGCCAATGGGAACGGCAAGTGGGGCAAGGGAAATGCGGACGATCATCTGCGCGACGGCACTGTTCCTGACGGCCGGTACGGCCTGTGCGACCGGCGGCATCTGGTGCTCCGTCGATGATCCCCAGGTGAAATTCCAGGTCGATGCCGGCGTCACGTCAGGCATGGCCGGCCCGACCTTCAACTTCCGCGGCGACCTCGAGATCAAGGCAAGGCCCGCCGGGGATCAGCTGCGAAAGACCACTTTTGAGAACTCCAACCTCACCCAGTACTGGCTCGACGACAAGGAACTGCGCCTGAACATCTGCCACGAGGAGGAGGTGGCCAAGACCTACAGTTCGGTCGAGCTGACGATCCTGACCAGGGCCAGCGACGAAGGGGTCTATGATGGAGATTACAAGCTCGCTGTCTATGACAGCACGGCCGACAAGGATAGCGATGGCAAGCCCGTCGATCTGATTGGCAAGGTGTCCTGCGGCGCCGAGTGATCGGCCATCCGGACTATGCGGTGATGTCGATGACGCCGCAGTCGCCGGCGGCACTGCCGAAGGCGACACGGCGTTCTTCCTTGTCCCACATCATCGCGGTGATGGCGCCTTTGCCCGGGCGCCGCAAAAGCACTTCCTTGGCATCGGCGAAGCGCACCGCCATCACCATGCCGTCGTCATAGCCGACCGCGACCACGTCCTGGCTCGGGTGGCAAGCGACCGCCGTCACCATGGCGTTGCCGCGCGTGCCGAGTTCCAGCGGCGCCTTGCCCATCGGGCCGTCCTTGGCCGAGAACGGCCAGACGATCGCCGCCGGCGCGCCGGAACTGGCCAGCCATTTGCCTTTCACGCTCCAGGAAAGGCTTTTGACCTTGCCGGGATAGCCGCTCATGCGCATGTGCTTGCCGTCGGCGAGCTTCCAGCCATGGAGGGCGTTTTCCTGCATGGTGGTGACCAGAAAGGCGCCGTCCGGCGAGAAGGTTATGCCTGTGTGCGCGCCCGCCCATTCCAGTTCCACAGGCTTGCCCTCTGCGGCGGGGAAATGCAGCGTCGCGCCATTGTAGCGGGCGACGCCGAAGCGCATCCCCTTTGGCGAGAAGGCCAGCCCCTCGACCGAGCGCGGATGGGCAAATTCCCGGGTCTTGCCGTCGGCGAAGCGCACGAAGGCGGTCTTGCCCGTGGCATAGGCGATGGCGCCTTGCGGCCCGGCGGCAACGCTGGTCATCCATTTCTTGCCGGCGCTCGCCACCTCCTGGGTCTCACCGCCGGCTTTGACGGCAAACACCTTGCCGTCCTCGCCGCCGGTGATCAGTCGGTCGTTGGCCGCGTCATGGAAGGCGGCAAGCAGCCCATCGTTGGCCTGCACCGTCTTGTGGCCATTGTCCAGCCGATGGACAGCACCATCGGCCAGCGCGAAATGCGGCACGTCGCCGAGGAAGACGGCGGCGACGCAATGGCCTTCGAGATCAAGCGGGGCGACTGTGGGCATGATTGTCTTCGTTCAACTGGATGAGATTACAGAGGCGGCTTACTCGACGTTTGCGGTTCCGGCAACCGGCAGATCAGATGGCGAGAGCTGTCATCAAAGCAGCCCCTTCGCCCGCAGATCGGTTGCGAACGTCGCCAATGGCATCACCAAGGTCAGGTTCGATCCCTGGAGGCGCTCGGCCCCGTAGCTGGCATACCATCTTGCGGCCCGCTCGCTCTTGGCATCGATGATGAGCAGGATGCCGCCACCTTCGCCGGCAAGTCGCAAGCAGCGCAACGCGGCGGCGGCAAGCAGCTGACCTCCGAGGCCTTGCCTGGCGACGCTGCGGTCGGTCGCCAGCCGGGCAAGCTTGAAGCCGGAAACCTCGTGCCGCGCCAAGCCTCTCGTCATCGTCTCCGGCACGGTTTCGTGAGCAATGGCTGACGGCGCGATGGTATAGAAGCCAAGGATCCGGTCCAAAGCCGCATCGTCGATCGCACAGAAAGTCTTGGCGGCATTCTGTTCGTGGCTTTGCCGCGCGAACCGCCGCAGAAAATCGTTCATCTGCGCATCGCCGCAATCGAACGAGGCCCGATCATGGCGTTTCGCAATCGGCTCCTCGTGCCAGGCGGGAAGCGTCACAGAGTATCCGGCAAGGCCGCGATCGCTGCTCGGAGCTTGGCATTGGGTTTCGGCGGGTTCTCCAGCAGATCGAGTATACGTGTGAAATCGCGGTCGGACACTTTCGCAACCTCGGCTGCTTCGATTACGGCCTGTGCTTCGGGAACCACCTTGTTGAGAATAAAGTCGGTAACGTCCTGATGAGACAGCGCAGCGGCGCGCGCGATCATCGCCTTCTGTGCAGGCGCGATGCGGATTTGATAGCGCTCGGTTTTGGTGTCGGCCGACCTGGGCATCGGAAATCTCCTCGGTCCATGTACACATGATATGTGTACATGGACCCATAGTCAATCTCGAAGGTCCATCAACACGGCCTTACGAGGCCTGGCAGGCGTCAAAGCTCTTCTTCAGCCGCTCGGCATCCAGTTCGCGGCCGATGAACACCAGGCGGCTCTCATGCTTCTCGCCGTCTTTCCAGGCGCGCTGGTGGTCGCCTTCGATGATCATGTGCACGCCCTGGATGACATAGCGCTCGTCATCGCCCTTGAGCGCGATGATGCCTTTCAGCCGCAAAATGTTGGGGCCTTCCATCTGGGTGATCTTCTCGATCCACGGGAAGAATTTCTTCGGGTCCATCTCGCCGCCGCGCAGCGATACCGACTGCACCGTCACGTCATGGATGTCGGAAGGATGCGCATGATGGTGGTGGTCGTGCCCATCATGGTCGTGGTGGTCATGGTCGTGATGGTCATGATCGTGGTCATGTTGGTCATCATGCGCCTCGAGGAAATGCGGATCGTTTTCCAATGCCCGGGACAGGTCGAAGGCGCCGCGGTCGAGCACTTCCGACAGCGCCACGCCCGCGCGGGTGGTGCGGTGGATCCTGGCCGCCGGATTGATGGCGCGGATCGTCGCTTCGACCTTGGCGAGTTCTTCCGGGGTGACGAGGTCGGTCTTGTTCAGCACGACGACGTCGGCGAAGGCGATCTGGTCCTCGGCTTCCTTGGAATCCTTCAGCCGCAGCGGCAAATGCTTGGCGTCGACCAGCGCCACCACCGCATCGAGCTTGGTCTTGGAGCGCACGTCGTCGTCCATGAAGAAGGTCTGCGCCACCGGCACCGGATCGGCGAGCCCGGTGGTTTCGACGACGATGGCGTCGAAGCGGCCGGGCCGGCGCATCAGGCCCTCGACGACGCGGATCAGGTCGCCGCGCACCGTGCAGCAGACGCAGCCATTGTTCATCTCGTAGATTTCCTCGTCGGATTCCACGATCAGGTCGTTGTCGATGCCGATCTCGCCGAATTCGTTGACGATAACGGCGTAGCGCCTGCCGTGGTTCTCCGACAGGATGCGGTTGAGCAGCGTCGTCTTGCCGGCGCCGAGATAGCCGGTGAGAACCGTTACGGGGATCTGCGTCTGTGCGTCGCTCATGGCTTGCCTCGAAATGACTGGGCCCTGAAATTCAGGCCGCGAAAGGGGATTGTCGGTTCCATATAGGATGTGCGCCGGGCTTTTGCACGGGCAAACCATGGGCCAAAGTGACATCGTGGTTGCGGAAAGCGGTCGCCGCCTTGGCGAGGAATGATCAAGGGGCGTCTTGCCAGGGCTGTCGGTCGTCGGATCGCATTCGCGCGGCGGTTGCTCCGAATTCCCTTCACGCGAAACTCGTTTGTCATCTAACTGAAATAAACATCTGGCATCACCACGGCGGACACCTCAAATGCTTGCCGGCAAAGCTGTTTGGTATGCCGGAATCTTTTCGATCGTCGATTGCCAACCGGCCGGCTGCGTCTATGCTGTGCGCACCGGTACGGCCGAAGAGGGATGACCATGGCCAAGGCGGACAAGACTGCAACGATGAGCCGGCTGCATTCAGCGGCAAGGCTGGCAAGGACCGCGCTGGCGGCACGGCTTCTGGCGCACGGCTTCTACGCCGGCCAGGACCAGATCATGCTGGCGCTGGACCGTGAGGACGGCCAGACACCGGGCAATCTCGCCGGGCGTCTTGGCGTGCGTCCGCCGACCATCACCAAGACCATCAACCGGCTGCAGGCGCAGGGTTTTCTGGAAAAACGCGCCTCCGAGGCCGATGCCCGCCAGGCGCACATCTTTCTCACCGATACCGGGCGTGAAACCATCCGCGCCATCGAGAAGTCGGTGAAGAAGACCGAAAAGCAGGCGCTGAAAGGTCTCGACAAGAAAGACCAGAAGGCGCTGTTCAAGCTGCTTGCCCGCATCGAAGCCAACCTCTCCAACGAGGAACTGGTGCTGATCGATGACGACGCCGAGACGGACGACTGATCTCTTCGGCAATCAGGCTGCCGCGGCAGCTTCGTGGATCAAGGACGACCAGCGTCCCGGCGTCATGCCGAACGCTTTCTTGAATTGCCTGTTGAAATGGCTCTGGTCGCTGAAGCCGGCATCGATCGCGATCTGCGCCAAGGGCTCGCCGGCGGCGATCATCTTGCGCGCGCTCTGAAGCCGGCGCATCACCAGGAAACGATGCGGACTGGTCGAGAAGGCCGCGCGGAAATGTCTCGACAGGGCATAGCGGTCGAGACCCGTGACGGCTTCCAACTCTTCCGAACGCACGGGTCGGTCGAGGTTTTCCGTGAGATATTCACGCGCCAGGGTCGCCGCCCGCCACGCCGTTCCGGCGAGTGGCTTTGCCGGTTGACCGGCATGCCGGGCCAGGCTTTGCATCAGCTGCGCCAGGAAGTCGTCGACGAACAGCTCGTCGAGTTTCTGCTCCAACGGCCCGAGCGCCGAAAGCAGCGTCGCGCAGAAGGCATCGTCCGTCACCACCCCCTCCCTGACGAACGGCAGCGCCGTGCCGCCGAGACAGTCGAGCATCAGTGACGGCTCGAGATAGAGCATCCTGTAGCGCAGGCCTTCCTCGGTGCCGGCGCCGCCATCGTGCAATTCGTCCGGATGCAGCACGATGACCTGACCGGGCAGGCTCAGCCTTGCCGCGCCGCGATAGCGGAAGGTCTGCACGCCGCGTAACGTCACTCCGATCGCATAGGTGTCGTGGCGATGCGGATCGAAGGCGCTGCCGTGAAACCGGGCCTCGATGCGCTCCATCCCCGCAGGGTCTGGAGCGGAGATGATGCAGTTTTCAGCGGCATCGGCGCACAAACGTCCAAGACCCTCGAAGGCCTGGCGGTCTAGTTCGAACGACATCGTCTCCTTCCGCCTCGCGATACGGGGCCCAACCTCGAATGGTCCATTTTCTCATGTTCGATACGAAATTTGCAATCGTACTGCGGGAAGATCTGCCCGTCTGGCAGAAACTCAACGTCACCGCCTTCCTGACCAGCGGCGTCGTCGCGCAGTTTCCCGACATCATTGGCGAGCCCTATCGCGACCGCGCCGGCAATCTCTACAACCCGCTGTCGGTCCAGCCGGTCATCGTGCTGTCCGCGGACCAGGCAACGCTCGCCGCGATCCACCGGCGCGCGCTGGAACGCGGCGTCGGCACCTCGCTCTATGTCGAGGAGATGTTTTCCACCGGCTTCGACGCCGCCAACCGCGCCGTCTTTGCCGAATTCGCGCCCGAAGACGCCAAGGTGGTCGGCATCGCGCTGCGCGACGGCAAGAAGGTCGTCGACAAGATCACCAAGGGTGCCCGCATGCATGCATAGAGGCAAACTCAATCGGCGCACGCCACGCGGTCAGCAGACAAATCGTTACCGCTCCCGAAACAAGAGGCTTGCGGTTCCCTTTGCAAAGCCCAGTTTGTTGTAGAACGGGATGAGATTGTCGGGGCAGTAGAGTTCGAAACTGCGCACTTCCGTAAGCGTTTCGGGGGCAAATCCTTGATCAAGTCGGCTGCGGAGGCGATGTCGCTCTTCTGGCCTGCCGTAAGCATCAGCTTTATGGGCCTGCCTTCGGCGTCGACGAGAGCATGGATTTTAGTTGTCAGCCCACCTCGGGAACGACCGAGACAATGATCTCGACCCCCCTTTTTGCCGTCGCGCCATGCTGATGGACGCGAACAATGGAGGTGTCGATCATCTGCACCTTGCCGTCATGGCCTGTGGTGATAGCGTCCATGAGGCGATCCCACACACCTGCGCCAGCGGACGAAGCGGTTGTAGCAGGTGGTGCGTGGGCCATATCGCTCGGGTAGGTCTCGCCACGGTGCGCCGGAACGAAGCACCCAGAAGATGCCGTTGAGCACGCGGCGGTCGTCTGCACGCGGCACTCCACGCGGTTTGTTGGGGAGAAGCGGCTTGATCACGCGCCATTCGAAGTCGCTAAGATCATATCGGCTCATGATGATTCTGGATCAGAACCTGGCGTGATATGAAAGCGTCAATTGAAAGAATGATCCATTGCCGAGGAAGGCATAGCTATAAGGCCGGTAGATGAATTCCGTTAGAGCCGACGAGTGGGACGCCGTTCACACTGTCCATGAATTTTATGATCGACCCTTGAAGGGGATCGCCGACTATAAAGGGTTCCCGCATGCTTATATGCGCGAATGGGATGTAGATCAGGACGACTGGGCGGATACGCTCCTGTTGAGCCCGATCAGTGACGAACAACTGTCTGCCGTCAAAGAGCAATGGCATCTCTGGTTGCGGTGGCGATCGGCGCACGACAATGGCACTCTGCGGCCAGAAGACCATCACCCGACTCTCGCAAAGGATAGGAAGCGCTACGAAGAGCTAGCCACAGTCGTCGAGGCCGCCCTGAAGGTCGAAGACGCGAAATCGATCAGGGTGAAGGCGGACTTCCGTGGCGACATCCTGTCTATGGGGAAAACGGCAGTTCGATGGACTGAGCCCGATGATGGCGGCACTCCACGCATCTCGGCCATTCCGCATTTATGAGTTCACGACCTAAGCCTGTCCTGGCGTCTCGTTGTGCCAGACGCTTTTGGCTTGCCGGCAAGCCGCAATTGCCGCAAAGGTGGGGCTCCAGCCCAGCTTTTCCCCGGCCTGCACGTGAATCCTTCCCAAAGATATGTCGAAAGCGCGACGCCGCCGGTGGCGATCCTGTGCATGCTGACCACCTATGTCTTCTTCACCTTCCTCGACACCTCAAGCAAATATCTGGTCCTGGCCGGCGTCTCCGTCCTGATCGTCGCCTGGGTGCGCTTCGCCGTGCATGTCGTGCTGGTCGGGGCGCTGTTGCGTGGCTGGCGCGAGCCGGTGCGGTTTCGCCCGGTCAACCTGCCGGCGCATGTGATGCGCGGCGCCTTCCTGTTCGGCTCGACCATTTTCAACGTCCTGGCGCTGCGCTCCCTGCAACTGGCCGAGACGACATCGATCTATTTCTTCGGGCCGATGGTGATCACCGCCCTTGCCGGCCCGCTGCTCGGCGAATGGGCCGGCTGGCGGCGCTGGCTGGCGATCCTGGCCGCTTTCGCGGGGGTCTTGATCATCACGAGGCCGGGTGTCGGTGTTTTCGGCGTCGGACATCTCTTCGCGCTCGGCTCGATGCTGTCGAACTGCTTCTATGTGATCATGACGCGCCGCATGTCGGCGACCGAGACGCCGGAAAGCCTGATCCTGTTCTCGGCGCTGGCGCCGGCCGTGCTGCTGTTGCCCTTGCTGCCGTTTTCCTTCTCCTTGCCGCATGATGGCTGGCACTGGTTCGTCCTGCTCATGCTTGGCGTGTTCGGCGGCGTCGGCCACTGGCTGCTGGTGCAGGCCTATCGGCTGGCGACGACGACGGCGCTCGCCCCCTATCCCTATTCGCAGATGGTGTGGATGATCCTTTCCGGCTGGATCGTCTTCAAGCAGTTCCCGGACCGCTGGACGCTGGTCGGCGCCGCCATCATCGTCGCCAGCGGCCTCTACATCGTCCATCGCGAACATCGGCTTCGGCTGCGCAGCCGCGCGGCCTCCGATGTGGAAGCGGAAGCGCTGGCAAAAAAACTTTGATTTGCCTCCGATCGGTGGCATAACGCCGCCTTTAAACAGTTTAGGTCTGGAATTCAGGCCTTCGGGGAGCGCGGGTCACTGGCACAGAAGATCAAGCTTTCGACGATCGCGGATGCGCTCGGCGTGTCCACGGCCACGGTTTCGCTGGCGCTGCGCGACAGTCCGCTTGTCGCCGGCTCGACACGCGACCGCATCAAGGAACACGCCCGCACCATCGGCTATATCTACAACCGCCGCGCCGCCAGCCTGCGCACCTCGCGCTCGGGCATTGTCGGTGTCGTCGTGCACGACATCATGAACCCGTTCTTCGCCGAGATCCTGCGCTCGATCGAAGGCGAACTCGACCGCAGCCGGCAGACTTTCATCCTGTCCAATCACTATGATCAGCTCGAAAAGCAGCGCACCTTCATCGATACGCTGCTGCAACTCGGCGCCGATGGCGTCATCATGTCGCCGGCCATTGGCACGCCCGCGTCCGACATCGTCATGGCCGAGGAGAACGGTCTGCCGGCGGTACTGATCGCCCGCACCGTCGAGGGCGCCGACGTGCCGGTGTTTCGCGGCGACGATGCCTATGGCACGGGCCTCGCCACCAACCACCTGATCTCACTCGGCCACAAGCGCATCGCCATGATCGGCGGCACCGACCAGACCTCGACCGGGCGTGACCGCTACCAGGGCTATGTCAACGCCATGGAGGCTGCGGGGCTCGAGGTCAGCCCGTCCTGGCGCATCGCCGGCCCGCGCACCAAGCAGGCAGGTTTCGAGGCCGCCGGCCAATTCCTGGCGCTGAAGGACAGACCGACCGCCGCCTGCTGCTGGAACGACCTCGTCGCCATCGGCCTGATGAACGGCATTGCGCGCGCCGGCCTTGTGCCGGGCGTCGACATCTCCGTCACCGGCTATGACGATCTCGAAGAGGCGGCGATCGCCACGCCGGCGCTGACCACCGTCTGGAACGGCCAGCGCGAGGTTGGCCGCCGCGCCGCCAGCGCGCTGCTCGACAAGCTCAACGGGCAGACGGTGCGGCCCTCGCAGGAATTGATCAAGCCGGAACTGCATGTGCGCCAGTCGACCGGCAAACCGGTGGAGCGTGCATGACCAGGGCCGAAAATCTGCAAGCCGTTGCCATTCTGGTGCCGGCGGACTTCAGCGACCACGCCATTGGGCGCATCGAGCGGACATTCAGGCGCGTCGGCATCGAGCGCGCCGATCCGGCGTTGGTCACCGAGGAGATGCGCCGCACCGTGCGCGGCATTGCATCCTTTGCCGGCATCAGTGCGGCGATGATGGATGCGTTGCCCAACCTCGAACTCATCGCCTCTTTCGGCGTCGGCTACGATTCGGTCGATGTCGGCCATGCCGCGGCGAAGAACATCATGGTCACCAACACGCCCGACGTGCTGACCGAGGAGGTCGCCGACACCGCGATCGGGCTGCTGATCAACACGGTCCGTGATCTGCCGCGCGCCGAGACCTGGCTGCGGGACGGCAGTTGGGTGCGCAGGGGCAACTATCCGCTGAGCCGGCTGACCTTGCGCGCGCGCCGTGTCGGTATTTTCGGCATGGGACGCATCGGGCAGGCCATTGCACGGCGGCTGGAGGCGTTCGGACTGCCCGTCGCCTATCACAACCGGCGTCGTGTCGAAGGTCTTGCTTACCAGTACCATCCAACGCTGAAGAGCCTGGCCGAGGCAGTCGACACGCTGATTTCCGTGGCGCCCGGCGGTGCTTCGACACAGAAAGCGGTCAATGCCGAAATCCTGTCGGCGCTCGGCGCCAATGGCGTCTTCGTCAACATCGGCCGCGGCAGCACGGTCGACGAGGCGGCGCTTGCGGCCGCTCTCGCCGACGGCACCATCGCCGCCGCCGGGCTCGATGTCTTCGCCGACGAGCCGAATGTCCCCAAGGCGTTACTCGACCTGCCAACCACCTCTCTGTTGCCGCATGTCGGCTCGGCCTCGGAGCACACGCGCCGCGCCATGGCCGATCTTTGCGTCGACAATCTGGTGTCATGGTTCAGCGAGCGCCGCCCGCTGACACCGGTGCCCGAGACAGTTGACGTGAAGGCGCGCGCTTGAGCGCCGGGCTTTGCCCTATTTATTAACGCCCGCTTAACCCTTTGAAATCATTCTTCATCCTGTGTATGCGTGGGTGAGATCAGGATGAAGACGCTTTCCACATTGATCGGGGCCGCCGCCTTGTTCGGCGGCGTTCAGCTGTTTCATGGCGGCGGTGTTGAAGGCATCGGCGAAGAGGCCACGCCGTCCAATACCTACAGGCTGGTCGCCAATGGCGACGAGGGGGCATGCGCGGTCACGCGCGGCGCCTCGGTCTCGGATGGCTTGTCGCTGTTGTCCGTGGCGCCGAATTGCCACCGGCTCCTGCCGGGCCTCGAACAGGCGAAATTCTGGCACGAGCAAAGCGACGGAACGGTCGCCTTCAGCGCCAACGGCATCGATCCGATCGTCACCTTCGCCGTGGCTGACGGCGACGGTTACGAATCCTACGCCCCGGCGCTACCATTGCTGTCGCTCGCGGCCGATGGTGACTTGAAGCCGCGAGACTGACTACTCAGCCGCGGCCCGTGCGCCGGCTTTCGCGGCGGCATGCAGGCGCACCGCATCGCCGAAAGCGCGAAAAATCTTGGCCGAGTTGCTGTCCGACTTGACCCAGTATTCGGGATGCCATTGCACGCCGACGGCGAAGGCGCGCGCGCCCTTGACCGAAACCGCTTCGACGGTGCCGTCCGTGGCGACAGCCTCGATCTCGAGCTTCGACCCCAGCCGGTCGATCGCCTGGCGATGCAAGGAATTGACCTTGATGTCGCCCGCGCCGAACACGCCGGCCAGACAACTGCCTGGCTTGATCGAAATGGTCTGGTGAATGGCGAAGCGCTCGTCCTGTTTGTCGCTTACCGCCGCACGGTGGTCCAGCGACCCCTCGCGCTCCTGGATCTCGGTGCCCAGCGTACCGCCAAGCGCCACGTTCAGTTCCTGAATGCCGCGGCAGATGGCAAGCAGCGGCACGCCGCGCTCGATTGCCTTGCGGATCAGCGGCAGCGTCGTGGAGTCGCGCGCGGTGTCATAGGGGCCATTCGCTTCGCTGGCATCGCCGCCATAGAGCGAGGGGTCGACGTTGGATTTCGAGCCGGTCAGCATGACGCCGTCGACCGACGACAGGAGTTCGTCGAAATCCAGCCGGTCGCCGAACGAGGGCACGAGCAGGGGGAAAACGCCGGCACCTATGATTGCGGCTTCCAGATATTGTTGGGGGGCGGCATGCCAGGTGTAGTTGTCGAATTGACGGACGTCGGTCGATATGGCGACGAGCGGCTGCTGCATTTTGGGTCTGTTTTCCATCTGGCAAGGGATGTCCTGCCTTTAAAATAAGCGATCCCCGGGCATTTTTCCAGCCAAGTTTCAGCGTGTCGCATGGGCCACCAAAGCGGCTGTTAGACTATAGTTGCAGGGTCGCATGGCTTCGCCACCAAATCCGGCCGCCGTGCTGGACTCGACTTCTTGCCCGTGTATTGTCTCGTGCGAACCGATGCGGGAGCCGAGGATTTCCCGAACGTCGGTCTGTTGATCCAAAAGGGAGGAACTGCATGGATCGTCGTTCATTCATCCGCAAGGCCGGCGTCACCGGCGTCGGCGCAGCCGCGGCAGCGGCCACGCTCGCCGCACCGGCAATAGCCCAGACCAATCCCAAGGTGACATGGCGGCTTGCGTCGTCCTTCCCGAAGTCGCTCGACACCATCTATGGCGGGGCCGAAGTGTTCTCCAAGATGCTGTCTGAAGCCACCGACGGCAATTTCCAGATCCAGGTCTTCGCCGCCGGCGAACTCGTCCCCGGCTTGCAGGCCGCCGACGCCACCACGGCCGGCACGGTCGAGGCCTGCCACACGGTGGCATATTATTACTGGGGCAAGGATCCGACATGGGCGCTGGGTGCGGCGGTGCCCTTCTCGCTCAACGCGCGCGGCATGAATGCCTGGCACTACCATGGCGGCGGCATCGACCTGTTCAACGAGTTCCTCGCCACGCAAGGTCTGTTCGGCCTGCCGGGCGGCAACACCGGCGTGCAGATGGGTGGCTGGTTCCGCAAGGAGATCAACACCGTCGCCGACCTCTCCGGCCTCAAGATGCGCATCGGCGGCTTTGCCGGCAAAGTGGTGCAGAAGCTCGGCGTCGTGCCGCAGCAGATCGCCGGCGGCGACATCTACCCGGCGCTGGAAAAGGGCACCATCGATGCCGCCGAATGGGTCGGCCCCTATGACGACGAGAAGCTCGGCTTCTACAAGGTCGCGCCCTATTACTACTATCCAGGCTGGTGGGAAGGCGGCCCGACCGTCCATCTGATGTTCAACAAGGCGAAATATGAAGAACTTTCGCCGACCTACAAGTCGCTGCTGCGCACGTGCGCCCAGGCCGCCGACGCCGACATGCTGCAGAAATACGACTATGTGAACCCTCCGGCGGTGAAGCGGCTGGTGGCCGGCGGCGCCAAACTGCGCCCGTTCAGCCAGGAGATCATGGCCGCCTGCTTCGAGAAGGCGAACGAGGTCTATGCCGAAATGGAAGCCTCGAACGCGCCGTTCAAGAAGATCTGGGAATCGATCAAGGGCTTCCGCAAGGAGCACTATCTCTGGGCGCAGGTGGCCGAATACAATTACGACACCTTCATGATGGTCCAGCAGCGCAACGGCAAGCTGTAACGATTTGCCCTAAGTCGGGGTGGCCAACTACTACAGAAGTTTGCGCCGCCCCTCATCGCCCTGTCGGGCACTTCTCCCCGTATAGCGACGGGGAGAAGGGGCTGGCCGCAACGCCGGCGCACTTTTAGAAACGTTGGTGATCGGCGAAACCGCCGATGACAGCGCCCCTCTCCCCGTCACTATACGGGGAGAGGATGCCGGCAGGCAGGTGAGGGGCGGCGCCAACATACGGACGGTTTCGAAGACCAACCGCCTACCTTCACTCCGGCACCACCACCACCTTGACCTCGCCCGGCGCCGGCGGATTGGCGATCACGCTAGGCGCCTCTTCCAGCGACACTTGCCTGGAGATCAGCCGATCGATCTCGATCGCGCCGGACGCGATGAGCGCGGCGGCGCGGCGGTGTGTGTAGGGGTTGAGGAACGAGCCCAGCACTTTCAGCTCCCGGAACAACAAGTCGAAGGGCTCGAATTCCGCCTTCATGCCTTGCGGCGTCACGCCGACGATGACGACGATGCCGCCGGCCCTTGCCAGCCGCATCGACTGCTCGACGGTCTCACGCACACCGGCGCATTCGAACACCACGTCGGCGCCACCGGGCGCCAGGCCGGCCGGACCGGCGATCGCATCGATCACATCGGCGGCTGTGGGATCGACCGTCGCCGTCGCGCCGAGTTCCCTGGCAAGCGCGCGTCGCGAGGCTTGCCTTGTCGACAGGATGATGGTGGTGGCCCCGGCAAGCCGCGCCAGTTGAACGGTGAGCAGGCCGATGACGCCGCCGCCGAGCACGACCACCGAACTGCCTGGCTTGATCCCGGCAAGGTCGACGCCGTGCAGGCAGCAGCCGAGCGGCTCGCAGAAAGCGCCATGCGTCGGTTTCAGATCCGCGGGAAGGACAAAAGCCTGTTTCTGCGGCATCACCAGATAGTCGGCAAAGCCGCCGTCGCGGTGGATGCCGATGGCGGTGAGATTGCTGCACAGATTGACGCGGCCGGCATGGCAATGGCCGCAGCGTCCGCAGGCGATGTTGGGATCGCCAGTGACCCGGTCGCCGACAGCAAAGCTGGAGACGGCATCGCCGACCGCCTCGACGATGCCGGAGAATTCGTGCCCGGGCGTCACCGGCGGCCTGCAGGGGAACTCGCCGTGGAAAAGATGCCGGTCAGTGCCGCAGACACCGCAGGCCTCGATCCGCACCAGGAGGTCGTCCGGGCCGGGAACAGGCTTGGCAACCTCGCGCAGCGCGATGTTGCCCACTTTCTCCAGCCGGACGGCTTTCATGGCGTCTTCCCCTCCGACCTCAGTTGAAATTCGGCGGCTGCGACAGGTCCGGCGCCGGTGCCGCCGGTTTGGCCGGCGGCGCATCGCCGAAATTCGGCGGTTGCGACAGGTCGGGCATGCCGGGCGCCGCCGGCGCGCCACCGCCATTGGCAGGCGCGCCGCCGCCTTCCGGCGTGCCAAGCGGCGACAGGCTGGGCATTTCCGGCACCTTGTAGTCGATCGTGCCGGAATCGACCGCCGCGCCCTTGTAGCGCATCACCATTTGCGGGAAGGCGATGGTCAGGGCGATCATGATCACCTGGATGCAGACGAACGGCACCGCGCCCCAATAGATCTGGCCCGTCGTCACCGGCGCTATCTGCTTGCCGGTCAGGCGGTCGAGGTAGGGCACGCGCGAGGCGACCGAGCGCAGGTAGAACAGCGCGAAACCGAACGGCGGATGCATGAAGCTGGTCTGCATGTTGACGCCCAGAAGCACGCCGAACCAGATCAGGTCGATGCCGAGCTTGTCGGCGGCCGGCGCCAGCAGCGGCACGATGATGAAGGCCAGTTCGAAGAAATCGAGGAAAAAGGCGAGGAAGAAGACGAGCAAGTTGACGCCGATCAGGAAGCCAACTTCGCCGCCCGGCAGCGAGGTCAAGAGATGCTCGACCCAGATCTGGCCGTTGACCCCGTAGAAGGTCAGCGAGAACACCCGCGCGCCGATCAGGATGAACAGCACGAAGGACGACAGCCGCGTCGTCGAGGCCAGCGCCTGCTTGATCACGTCCATCGACAGCCGGCCCTTCATCGCCGCCATCGCCAGCGCGCCAACCGCGCCCATGGCGCCGCCCTCGGTTGGGGTGGCGATGCCGAGGAAGATAGTGCCGAGCACCAGGAAGATCAGCGCCAACGGCGGGATCAGCACGATCACGACCTGCTGCGCCAGCCGAGACATCATGTTGATCTTCAGGCCGCGGTCGAGAATCGCGACGACGTAGATGAAGATAACGCCGACGGCCGCGCCGAGAATGTCGGCATTGTCCCCATGAGCGGGCACCAGGTAACGGTAGGCAGCGTAGGCTATCGCCACGGCCGCTATCAACGCGATCAGCAAGGACACCACGCCATGGCCGAGCGTCCGCGCTTCGAGCGGCAGGGCCGGCATCGACTTTGGCCGGACGATCGACATGATCACGATGTAGAGCGTGTATAGGCCGGTCAGCACCAGGCCGGGGATCAGGGCGCCGGCATACATGTCGCCCACCGAGCGGCCGAGCTGGTCGGCGAGAACGATCAGCACCAGCGACGGCGGGATGATCTGGGCAAGCGTGCCCGACGCCGCGATGACGCCCGATGCCACCCGGCGGTCATAACCATAGCGCAGCATGATCGGCAGCGAGATCAGCCCCATGGCGATGACGGATGCCGCCACCACGCCGGTGGTGGCCGCCAGCAGCGCGCCGACGAAGATCACGGCATAGGCGAGGCCGCCGCGGATCGGTCCGAACAACTGGCCGATCGTGTCGAGCAGGTCTTCGGCCATGCCCGATCGCTCGAGCACGATGCCCATGAAGGTGAAGAATGGGATCGCCAGCAGCGTGTCGTTCGACATAACCCGGCTGCCGTAGAAATTGTCCGGCAGCGCATAGAGCAGCGGCCAGGCGAGATTGATCGCGCCGCCCGAATAGGGCGTCAAGAGCACGCCGATGAAGAAGAACATCAGGCCGTTGGCGGCGAGCGAAAAGGCGACGGGATAGCCGATCAGCATGAACAGGATTAGCGAGGCGAACATGATCGGCGCCATGTTCTGGGCGATGAACTCCATCACGAACGCACCTCTTCAGCGAGCGCCTTGGCTTCTTCAGCGAGCGCCTTGGCTTCGAGTTCAGCCTGTTCGTGCACGGAAATGAATGGGTTGGGATCCTCAATGACGCCGTGCATAATGGCGATCTTCTTGATGATCTCGGAAATGCCTTGCAGCGCGAGCAGGAAAAAGCCGACCAGCAAGATGGCCTTGGCCGGCCACACGATCAGGCCGCCGGCGTTGGTCGACATTTCACCGCTGTGGAAGGACAGCGACACATAGGGCACGAAATAGAACACCATCAGCGTCACGAACGGCATCAGGAAGAAGACGTGGCCGAAGAGGTCGATCCGGTGCTGCACGCGGCGTGAAAACAGGCCGTAGACGATGTCGATGCGGATATGCTCGTTCTGCTTCAGCGTGTAGGCGGCGGCCAGCATGAAGGCGCCGCCGAACAGGTACCATTGCAGCTCCAGCCACGCGTTGGACGACGTGTCGAACACCTTTCGGATGACCGCGTTGGCCGCGCTCACCAGGATCGCCAGCAGGATCAGCCAGGATACCGATTTGCCGATGAATTCGTTGGCGCGATCAATGGCCCTGGATAGAGCGAGAAGCCCTGCCATGCATTCCTCCCTGATGCGGTGACGCGCGATCCCCCTTTTTCGTCGCGCGGCCTGGCCCAACCGTATGCAATGCGTGGTCCGGTTGGTCAACACGGGGAGGGAGAATGCAGGCCATCGGCCCTTGCGGCACGGTGGAAAACCGCAGCCTGACGAAAGGTCATGCAACCAAAGTCTGATGGGGGTTCAGACGACCTTGCCGGTGTCGCGGCCGGCGCCGATCAGGATCAGCATGGCCACCAGGAACAGATACATCCACGCATCGCGCCATTCGACCGGGAAATAGCCGGCCCACAGTGATTCGGCCATGCCGAAAGCGGCCGCGCCCAGAGCGGCTCGTGATGGCGAGAGATAGCCGCCGACAGCCGTCACGAACAGGATCTTCAGGCCGTAAACAAGGCCGGAACCGAAGCTGACATTGCCGTAATAGAGGCTGGCCATGACCCCAGCCAGCGCGGCGCAGGAGCCGCCGAACAGCACGGCACGCCGGAACACGCCACGCACATCGACGCCGCACAGGGCGGCGGCCCTGGGGTCGTCGGAAACGGCGCGCCAGCACCGGCCGAAGTTTGAGCGGGCAAACACCCACGTAGCGAGTGCGACCGCCGCCACGACCACTGCGCAGTCGAGCACCTGGATCAGCGTCAGCGTCGCCTTGAAGCCGGAGCCTTCGGCGAAGACGATGGGCTCGGCCAGCATTGGCGGCAGCCACAGATCATGCGTATCGGCCGCGATGCGGCTTGCTTCCGACAGGACGAGCAGGATGCCGAGCGTCGTCACCACGATGGCATTGGGCGAGCGGTCGGCCAGCGGCTCGAAGACGCTGCGCGACAGGACATGGCTGATGAGCGCGGCATAGAGGAACGCCGCGACGACGCCGAACAGCACCGAAGCCAACAGCGTCAGCCACAGCACCTGATAGCCGAAGGCGACGCTCAGGATCATTGCCTGGCCGCAGAAGGCAAACAGCGCGCCATAGGCGAGGTTGGTGCGGTGCAGGATGCCGTTGGTCAGCACGTAGCCGAAGGCGAGCAGGGCATAGAGCGCGCCCGAATGCAGTCCGTTCAGCACCTGCTGGAAGAAGTAAAGCATGCTCGACAACACCAGAAGCATCCCGCCCAAGAGCGGATCGGACAAGAGCGGATCGGACAGGAGCGGATCGGACAAAGGCGACCATATCGTGCGCATCCGAGGTTTGCATCGCCGAATCTAACTTGTCAAATGCGATTTATCGGTTAGATTTTCGGAAATGACAGTTGCCTGGACCCCACACCGCTTCACCGGCGGCCTGCTCGCGCTCGACACGGCCAACACCGTCGTGCTGCGCGGCGATCCGGAGCGCGCGTTCGACCGCTTCGACGATCCGGCCGAGATAGCCCGCTTCGCCGACGCGGCCAGCGGCTTTCGCGCCGCCGAGCTTGGCGACAGGCGGCTGGCGGTGTCCTCGCCGGCCGCAATCGCGCCCGTCGTGCTCTCGATCCGCGAGACGACCGACCGGCTGTTCCGGGGCGCTGTGTCGAAGGGCGCGCTCGCCACCGCGGAGTTGCCCGAATTCCTGCGGGCCTGCGCCGACGGCCTGGCCGCCGGCCGGACCGAGATCGGGGCGCCGGGACGGCCGTTCGGCGATCCGGACACGCCGATCGCCTTCGAGGCTGCGCTGGCGGTTTCAGCCCTCTCACTGCTGCGCGACGACACGGTCGCGAGGCTCAGGATCTGTCCCAACTGCACCTGGCTGTTTGTCGACAGAAGCCGCAATTCGAGCCGCCTTTGGTGCGACATGGCGGTGTGCGGCAACCGGCAGAAGGCAAGCCGTCACTATCGCCGCCGCAGGGCGGCCAATGAGGTCAGGAATGCCTAGAACTCTCTTCCGCTCGATCGTTGTTGGCGCGGCGCTGGTTGCGACGATCGCGCTTGGCGCCTGTCGCGATACCGGCGGCGAAGGCAAGCTGTTCGAGGTCTCCGGCAAGATATTCGTCTTCAACTACCGTCTGGCCCGGGCGACCTATGTCGTAACGCTGCGGCCCTTGCGGCCGATGGGCGAGGGGCAAGTGGCGGTTGCCAGCTTCCAGAACCCCGCCGGTGGTGATCCATTCGTGGTCGAGCAGAAGATCTGGCCGAAGCTCGACAAGGTGAGCCTGGAAAGCCCGGCGCTGACCTGCGTCGTCAAGAACAAGCCCTATGCCATCGCCATCAGCATCAAGGGCGCCGACGGCGCGATCCTGCAGACCATCGACACCACCCTGATGTCGACGGAAGATCAGTCCATCCTGCCCGACCGGCCGCTGGTCATCGACCAGCTCTACACGGCCAATCCCGACCTCGCCGGCCATCCCGACGGCAAGCTGCCGGGCGAGCCGAAGCCGGACTGCTCGAAAGCCGGCTGACGGCATCGATTTCGACTGGAATTTTCGTACGCCGTCGCCCTGTTGGCGCACGCTTTCATGCGCGGTCCAGCGTTCGACGGACTGTTTGTTGCGCGTTGGCTGGTCCTTTCGATTTTGTTTGACCTGTCTTGCAAGGGAAGAAAGGATGCGTCATCCGATCCCGACGTTGGCTGCTGCTCGGCGCGGCCTTCGCAGAGGAAATGCCTGATGACGCTGCATGATGTCGCGCTCGACGACAAGTTCGATCTTGGGAAGGAGCGCATCTTCCTGTCCGGCGCACAGGCGGTAATCCGCATGCTCCTGATGCAGCGCGAGCGCGACCGCCGCGCTGGCCTGAACACGGCGGGCTTCGTCTCCGGCTATCGCGGCTCGCCGCTCGGCGGCCTGGATATGCAGCTGTGGAAGGCGAAGAAGCAGCTCGCTGGGGCCGATATCGTCTTCCAGCCCGGCCTCAACGAGGAGCTTGCCGCCACCGCCTGCTGGGGCTCGCAGCAGACGGAACTGCTGGGCGAGGGCACCCATGACGGTGTTTTTTCGGTGTGGTACGGCAAGGGGCCCGGCGTCGATCGTTCAGGCGATGTGTTCCGCCACGCCAATCTCGCCGGCTCGTCCAGACATGGCGGCGTCCTTGCGCTCATGGGCGACGACCACATGGCCGAATCCTCGACCAACGCGCACGCCACCGAATTCCTCTTCGTCGACACCATGGTGCCGATCCTCAACCCGGCCGGCGTCCAGGAGATCATCGACTACGGCCTGTATGGCTTTGCCATGTCGCGCTTCGCCGGCACCTGGGCAGCGATCAAATGCGTCAAGGACAACATCGAATCGACAGCCTCCGTCGATGCCTCGCTCGAACGGCTGAACATCGTCGTGCCGGATTTCGACATGCCGCCGGGCGGCCTCAACATCCGCCACGAGATCGACATGCTCGGCCAGGAAGAGCGGCTGCATGAGCACAAGCGTGCCGCGGCCTCCGCCTTCATCCATGCCAATGGGCTGAACAGGATCGTCTATTCGGGCGGCCGCAACCCGAAGCTCGGCATCATCACCCTGGGCAAGAGCTATCTCGACGTCCGCCAGGCGCTGGAGGATATCGGCATCGACGAGGCGGGAGCCAGCCGGATCGGCGTGCGGCTGTTCAAGGTCGGCTGCCCCTGGCCGCTCGACCTGCAGCACATCGCCGAGTTCGCGCGTGGTCTCGACACCATCGTCGTCGTCGAAGAGAAACGATCGCTGATCGAGGTGCAACTGCGCGAGAGCCTTTATGGCACCGCTTCGCAGCCGGTCATCGTCGGCAAGAAGGATGAGCGCGGCGACTGGCTGTTCCCGGCCAAGGGCGCGCTGGACCCCAACGAGATCGCCATTGCTCTCGGCGAGAGGATCGTGAAGACCATCGGCCCTTCCGAAGAGATTTCGGCAAGGGTGGCGAAGCTGCGGCAGTTCCAGGCGATGCTGGCGGACGCCACCGACATCGGTTCGCGCACGCCCTTCTTCTGCTCGGGTTGTCCGCACAATTCCTCGACCAAGGTGCCGGACGGCTCGATCGCCGCCGCAGGCATCGGCTGCCACTTCATGGCGCTGTGGATGGACCGCAACACGCTCGGCTTCACCGCCATGGGCGGCGAGGGCGCGCAATGGGTCGGCCAGGCGCCGTTCTCCAGGCGCGACCACATCTTCCAGAATCTCGGCGACGGCACCTACAACCATTCCGGCACGCTGGCGATCCGCTTCGCCCTGTCGAGCGAAGCCAACATCACCTACAAGATCCTCTACAACGACGCCGTCGCCATGACCGGCGGCCAGCCGCATGAGGGCGGGCTGACCGTGGACATGATCGCCAGGCAGGTGCGGGCGGAGGGCGTCGACCGCATCGCGATCGTCACCGACGAGCCTGACAAGTATGCAGGGAAGGCCGAGTTTCCGGCCGGCGCCACCATTCATCACCGCGACGACCTCGATCTCGTCCAGCGCGAGCTGCGCGACGTCAAGGGCGTGTCGATTCTGCTCTACGACCAGACCTGCGCCGCCGAAAAGCGCCGCCGCCGCAAGCGCGGCACCTTTCCCGATCCCGACAAGCGCGTCTTCATCAACGAACTGGTCTGCGAAGGCTGCGGCGATTGCGGCGTGCAGTCGAACTGCGTCTCGATCCAGCCGGTCGAAACCGAATTCGGCCGCAAGCGCAAGATCGACCAGTCGAGCTGCAACAAGGATTTCTCCTGCGTCAACGGCTTCTGCCCGTCCTTCGTCACGGTGCACGGTGCCAAGATCCGCAAGGCCGAAGGCCTGGCCGGCAAGACCGACCCGCTCGAAGGCGTACCGACACCAGCCGAATTCCCGCTCGGCGTCGAGGGCTGGGCGGCGATCATCGACGGTGTCGGCGGCACCGGCGTCGTCACCGTCGGCGCCGTGCTCGGTATGGCGGCGCATCTGGAGGACAAGGGCTGCGGCATGATCGACATGGCCGGCCTCGCCCAGAAGGGCGGTTCTGTGTTCACCCATGTCCGCATCGCCCGCACGCCGGACGATATCCATGCCATCCGTGTCTCAGCGGGGAAAGCCGACCTCGTGCTCGGCTGCGACCTCGTCGTCTCAGGCGCCAAGAAGGTGCTGACCGCGGTGCGCGAGGGTCATACGATCTTCCTCGCCAACACCGCCGAGATCATGCCGGGCGAATTTGCCCGATCGGCCGATTTCTCGCTGCCGGTCGAGCGCCTGAAGAAGGCGATCCGGTCCGCCGCCGGCGACGACAAGGCGCATTTCTTCGACGCCACCCGCACCGCCACCGCGCTGTTCGGCAATTCGCTCGGCGCCAACATGTTCATGCTCGGCTTTGCCTTCCAGCACGGTGGTCTGCCGCTCTCGGCCGAGGCGGTTGAAAAGGCTATCGAATTGAACGGCGAAGCGGTGGCGATGAACATTGCCGCTTTCCGCTGGGGCCGTCGCGCCGCCCACCAGCCGGATTTCGTGCGCGGTCTCGTCGCCCAGCCGGGGCCAACCTTCGCCGGCAAGGCCGGGCAGGCCGCGCCGGTCGCCGAGACCCTCGACGAGATCATCGCCCGCCGTGTCGCCTTCCTCGCCGCCTATCAGAACGCTGCTTACGGCAGACGCTACGCCGACAGGATTTCGACGCTGCGAGCGGCGGAAACGAAGGCCATGCCGGGTTCGACCGACGTGACCGGGGCCGCCGCCAAAAGCCTGTTCAAGCTGATGGCGATCAAGGACGAATACGAGGTGGCGCGGCTCTACACCGACGGCTCCTTCGCCGCCGAGCTTGGCAAGCAGTTCCAGAGCTACGAGAAACTCGAATTCCATCTCGCGCCGCCGATCATGGGGCGCCGCGGCAATGACGGCAAGCCGAGGAAATCGAGCTTCGGTCCTTGGATGATGAAAGGCTTTCGGCTGCTGGCGGCGATGAAAGGCCTGCGCGGCACGGCTTTCGACCTGTTCGGCTACACCGCCGAGCGGCGCATGGAGCGGCAATTGCTGGCGCAGTACGAAGCCGATCTACTGCTCGTGGCCAGCTCGCTGGCGCCGGGCAAGATCGAGGCCGCGGTAGCCCTAGTCTCGGTCCCGGCGCTGATCCGCGGCTATGGCCATGTCCGGCAGGCAAGCGCCGAAAAGGCGGCGGGCGAGCGCTCCAGACTGCTCCAGCGGCTGACCCAAACGATGCCGATACCGGTTCTCAGTGCCGCTGAGTGATTCCCCCACCAAAGCCTTTTTCGGGCTGTAAGGCCCTCTCGCCTTGGCAGGCGGACCGAAGCCGTTGCTTAACCCACTGTTCTAAGCCTTTCTTAAGGCGGTTGTGGCATGACAAGGCCTAGCGTTGGGCCGACCATATGGGCAAAACAAAGACCGAAAGCATCCCCGCGGATGTTTATATCCAATTTGTGCGGTCGTTGTTCGACAACGCGCACATGTTGGTGATTGGTGGCGCGTGCTACTGGATCCTCGGGTTCATGATTTATCTGCGCACGCAAAATCCGTTGTTTCTGGCCTTTTCATTTATTCTACTGCCGATCAGCCTTCTCCGCTATTTCGGTATCCGCAGCTTCCTGAAGACGGGCGGCGTGATTGCCGATGTCGAACACGCACACCGATTGGAGCGCAGCTACATCTTCAAGGGCTGCTTACAGGGCCTCGGTTTGGGTGCGCTGTGCTTCGTGTCGATCTATGTGTATCCCGACCCATTCGCCGAACTGGCGGCGATGTCGCTGACGTTGGCAACCCTGGTCACGGTTGTCGCCCGCAACTACGGTTCTCCGCGCATGGTGCGGATTTTTTCGGTAACCTTCATCGGTCCGATGGCACTTGCGCTCCTGCTGCGTCAGGATGCGCCGTCCGTCGTCCTCGGTCTGATGATCTTCCCGATGACGTTCATTACCATCAATAGCGCCGACCATGTTCGCAATGTGCTGTTTTCCGCGGTCATCGGCCACCAGCAGGCGAAAAGCATAACGCGCAGGTTCGACCGCGCGCTCAACACCATGTCGCACGGCCTAGTCATGCTCGGCCCTGACGGGCGCGTCGCGGTCGCCAACGCCGAGGCCGCTCACCTGATGTCGCTGAAATCGGCCGACGCGCTGCTCGGGCGCTCCATCCACGGCCTTCTGATGCGCGGCGTCGCCGGCGGCATGCTGGCGTCGAAGGACTGCCGCTACGTCGAGGCGCAGCTGACGCGCGCCCTGCGCGAGGGCAGGGACCGCAAGGTGCTTGTCTCGCTCGCCAACGGTCAACATTACGAATTCTCCGCGCGCGAAGGCAGCCTGGAACTCGGCGTGATCACCTTCGAGGATGTCACGGCGCGCGTCGAAGCGGAGGAAAAGATCCGGTTCATGGCGCGCTACGACAATCTCACCGGCCTTCCCAACCGCGCCTATTTTCACGAACTGGTGGGCGAGCTGATGGTCTCCGGCGACCGCGATCGCCTGTGCGGCCTCGCGGTGATCGACCTCGACGATTTCAAGAGCGTCAACGACACGCTCGGTCATCCTGTCGGCGACGGCCTGATCTACGCCGTGGCCGAGCGGCTGGCGGCCATCGCCGGGCAAGGCCTTACCGTCAGCCGCTTCGGCGGCGACGAGTTCATGCTGTTCTTCGATCGCATCGATGACGACAGCCACCTGGCGAGCCTGCTCGACGGGATTTTCGCCGAGCTGCAGGGAGAGGTCGACGTCGCGGGCCATGGGTTGCGGATCCAGGCCAGCGCCGGCGCGGTGCTGTCCAAGGTCGGCGAAAGCGATGTCGACGGCATGATCGTCAAGGCGGACCTGGCACTCTACAAGGCCAAGGAGCTCGGCAAGAACGGTTGGCGGCTGTTCGAGGCGGCGATGGACGCCGCGTTCCGCAACCGCCAGCTGATGAAGGCGGATCTGCGCAGCGCCGTGGAAAGCAAGGGCCTGCGGGTCGTCTACCAGCCGATCGTGGCGATGAACACCATGCGCATCGCCAGCTGCGAGGCGCTTTGCCGCTGGGACCATCCCGATATTGGGCCGATCTCGCCCGGCATCTTCATTCCGCTGGCCGAGGAGATGGGAATCATCTCCGAGATCAGCACCTTCGTGCTCCATGCGGCTTGCACCGAATGCGCCAAATGGCCTGACCAGACCAGCGTCTCGGTCAACCTTTCGGCCAGGGATTTCCGCAACCGCGACGTCATCCAGAAGGTCCGCGATGCGTTGGCGAACTCCGGCCTCGCCGCCGACCGCCTCGAGATCGAAGTCACCGAAACCGCGTTGCTCGACGACAAATCCTTGACGCGCCAATATATCGAGGAGCTGAAGCAGCTTGGCGTTCGCATCGCCCTCGACGATTTCGGCACCGGCTATTCAAGCCTGAGCTATCTCCACAAGCTGCCTCTCGACAAGATCAAGATCGACCGGTCGTTCGTGATCGACGTCACCCAGAATCCGCGTTCGCTCGAGCTGTTGAAGGGCGTCGTCGACCTGACCCGCATCCTTGGACTCACCGTCACCATCGAAGGCGTGGAGACGTTCGAGCAGCTCAAGATCCTCATGCAGTCGGTGAAGCCGGATCTTGTCCAAGGCTTCCTGTTCGGCGCAGCGCTCAGCGCGTCGGGTATCGAGACGATGTCGAACGTCACCTGGCCATTTGCCGCGGATCTGCGTCTCGTCACCAAGCGCACAGCCGGCTAGCTTTCGCCGCAAATTCCCGCCCATCGGAGTCAATAATGTGCGTTGCTTGGATCGTGCGCCGGGCTCGTACGAACCAGCATATTTGAGCACATTTGGTAGCGACTTGGAACAAATCCAAGCAAAGCGCTCAGTAGCTTTCACGCGGACTTGGATATGGACGCCAAAACTGCTCCTTTAGCTAGCACCACTCTGCCGCCAGAATCTCCGGTTGTTAAGGTTAACAAGTGGTAAATCGGCAGGGTCGAATTTTCGGCTTGTGTCTCATTTCAACTCGAATAGCCTGTTCAGAGGCGGATACGAGGACTTGAGAATGGATGCTGCGAGAAACGATGCGCGGGCTGGCGCCGGCGCAAATGCTGGGTCGGCGCTGAACCATTCGATCATGCAATTGCTGGAGCATGTCGACTATCGTCTCATCACTGGAGGCGAGGATCTGGAGGCGATCTACCGCCTTCGCTATCAATCCTACCTGCAATCGGGCATGTGCGGCCCGATCGCCAGCGGGATGTTCGAGGATCGCTGGGACAATCTGCCGAATTCCTATCGGTTCGGCGTCTACTTCGATGGACACCTGGTCAGCACACTACGGCTCCACTACCTTTCCCGAGAGCACCCTCATTCGCCGTCCGTCGACGCCTATCCGGAAATATTGGCCGAGCGGCTTGCCCGCGGAGAGACGTTCATCGACGGGACTCGCTTCGCAACCGATGCCGACAGTGCGCCCGCGCCCGGAGTCCTGCCTTTTCTGACGCTCAGACTAGGCATGGTGGCCGCAAGTTACTTTAACCTCACGGCAGTGCTTACGCCGATCAAGATCGAGCATTCCGCTTACTATGCTCGCATCTTCCATGCCATTCAGAGGACAGAGGGCAAGGTGTTCCCGGGTGTTCTTGCGCCGATCGCTCTGTTCGAAATCCCCTGCGGCGAAAACTTGCGCCAGACACTCGAACGGTTCCCGTTCTTTAAGTCGACGGCGGTGGAGCAGCGGATGATGTTCGCCAATCCGGCCATCAACCGGCTGACGCCGCTGTCCATCGTACCGACGGCGAAATACTATCGCGACGCTGCCTGAATGGGTGCCTTCCTGGCATCATGAACCTTTCCCACGGATTCGCCGTTATGAGTAGCGGCATCGCCATCGAGTATCGCCGCAATTCTGCCCAACGGGCGTGTCGCCCCGGGCTCATGTCGCATTGTTCGTGGGAAGGAATACGGTCATGACCATCCACTCGCTCGCGCTCACGCCGCTGATCTCGCTGATCGCCGGCGTGCTGATTCTGATCATGCCGCGGCTGTTGAACTACATCGTCGCGCTCTATCTGATTGTCGTTGGACTGCTGGGCTTGTTCCCGCATCTGGCCAGCTGAGACAGCCGGGCAAGCGTGCCGCAGAATCGCGGAATGCCCGGATCGGCCGCCAGTTTCAATTTTCGCTTGAGGCAGTTGTCGGCTGCGATGCGGCAATAGCGCCATTGCTCTCCGCCCGGCTTTTCGCTATGTGCCTGAAAGATGTCTTCGAAGGGGTATTCCTATGGCTGAGCACACGCCGAGCGGTCCTGTAGAACTGGGCGCGAAGATGGACTATGCCGAGCATGACCGCACCTATGCGGGCTTCCTGGCGCTGGCCAAATACGGTTCGCTCTTCTGCGGCGCGCTCCTGCTGGCGATGGCTTTCGGCTTCTTCGCGGGCGGCTTCTTCTCTGCGCTGATCCTGTTCGTCCTGATCATGGCCGTCGGCGCCTTCATTCTGCGATAGACCTTCCAAAACCCTCTTGCGGTTGACGTAGCCGGATATCCCGGTCGACACCTTCGCGCAGACAGGTTCCAGCCGAAAGGATCATGCGGTGGGACAGACGGTTTTCATCCCTCGTGAGCTCGACGCGAACGAGCCGCGTGTCGCGGCATCGCCCGATACGGTGAAGCGGCTGGTGGGCTTGGGCCTCGACGTGATCGTCGAAGCCGGTGCCGGCACCCGCTCACGTATCCCCGACGAGGAATTTGCCAAGGCAGGCGCTGCCATCGGCAAGGCCTCGGATGCCGGCAAGGCCGATGTCGTGCTGAAGGTCCGCCGGCCAACGGATGCCGAGCTGAAGGGCTACAAAGCCGGCGCTGCGGTGATCGCCATCATGGACCCCTACGGCAACGATGCTGAAGTCGCTGCCCTTGCCAAAGCCGGCGTCACCGCGTTCTCGATGGAGTTCATGCCGCGCATCACGCGCGCGCAATCGATGGACGTGCTGTCCAGCCAGGCCAATCTTGCCGGCTACCAGGCCGTGATCGACGGAGCCGCCGAATATGACCGGGCGCTGCCGATGATGATGACGGCCGCGGGCACGGTGCCGGCGGCGAAGGTCTTCATCATGGGTGTCGGCGTCGCCGGCCTGCAGGCGATCGCCACCGCGCGCCGCCTCGGCGCGGTGGTCACCGCCACCGACGTTCGCCCCGCCGCCAAGGAACAGGTCGCCTCGCTTGGCGCGAAGTTCCTCGCCGTCGAGGACGAGGAGTTCAAGGCCGCCGAGACCGCCGGCGGCTACGCCAAGGAAATGTCCAGGGAATACCAGGCCAAGCAGGCCGCGCTCACCGCCGAGCACATCGCCAAGCAGGATATCGTCATCACCACGGCGCTGATTCCCGGCCGGCCGGCGCCGAAGCTTGTCTCGGCGGCCATGGTTGCCTCGATGAAGCCGGGCTCTGTGATCGTCGATCTGGCCGTCGAGCGTGGCGGCAATGTCGAGGGCGCCGAGGTCGGCAAGATCGTCACCACCGCCAACAATGTGAAGATCGTCGGCCATCTCAACGTGCCAGGCCGCATCGCGGCATCCGCCTCGCTGCTCTATGCCAGGAACCTGTTCGCCTTCCTCGAGACGCTGGTCGACAAGACCACCAAGTCGCTCGCCATCAACCGTGATGACGACCTGGTCAAGGCGACGATGCTGACCGATGGCGGCAAGGTCGTTCATCCGGCCTTCGCCAAGGCCGACCAGCAGCCTCATATCGAGCCGCCCGCGATCCCGGCCACGACCATGGTCGCCGATGCTTCGGCTGCGCCCAAGAAGTCCGCGCCCCGGAAAACCGCCGCATCCAAGTCACCCTCGCCGAAGCCGAAAGGGACCGCGTGATGGATCAGACCTTGCAGAAAGCCCTTGATCAGCTCGATCAGGCGAGTGCCGCCGTCAGGCTCGCGGTGCAGAACCTGGCCAATGCCCCGGGCGGCACTGAGGCCGCCGGTAACGCCGCGCACGCGCTGTCGGGCGGCGCCATCGACCCCTTCGTCTTCCGTTTCGCCATCTTCATCCTGGCGATCTTTGTCGGCTACTACGTCGTCTGGTCGGTGACTCCCGCACTGCACACGCCGCTGATGGCGGTCACCAACGCCATCTCGTCCGTCATCGTCGTCGGTGCGCTGCTCGCCGTCGGCATCGCGGCATCCGGCATTGCCGCCGGCTTCGGCTTCGTCGCGCTGATGCTGGTCTCGGTCAACATCTTCGGCGGCTTCCTCGTCACCCAGCGCATGCTGGCCATGTACAAGAAGAAGGACAAGTAGAGCGCCATGAACGCCAACTTCGCGTCCTTCCTCTATCTGGTGTCCGGCGTCCTGTTCATCATGGCGCTGCGCGGCTTGTCGCACCCGACAACCAGCCGCCAGGGCAATCTCTACGGCATGATCGGCATGGGCATCGCCATTGCCACCACGCTGGCGCTGGCAACCCCGTCCGCCGGCCGCTTCGGCCTGATCGTGCTTGGTCTCGCCATCGGCGGCGGCGTCGGCGCCGTTACCGCGCGGCGCATCGCCATGACCTCGATGCCGCAGCTGGTCGCAGCTTTCCACTCGCTGGTCGGCCTCGCCGCCGTCATGGTGGCGGCCGCAGCCATCTATGCGCCGGAGAGCTTCGGCATCGGCACGGCTGGCGACATCCACGCCCAGGCCCTGATCGAGATGAGCCTGGGCGTCGCCATCGGCGCCATCACCTTCACCGGCTCGGTCATCGCCTTCCTGAAGCTCGATGGCCGCATGTCGGGCAAGCCGATCATGATCGGCGGCCGCCATTTTATCAACGCGGCGCTGGGTATCGCCCTGATCGTGCTGATCGTGCTTTTGGTCACCACCGAGGCCAAGCTGGTGTTCTGGCTGATCGTCGCCGCCTCGCTGGTGCTCGGCGTGCTCTTGATCATCCCGATCGGCGGCGCCGACATGCCGGTCGTCGTCTCGATGCTGAATTCTTACTCGGGCTGGGCAGCGGCCGCACTCGGCTTCACGCTCGGCAACCTGGCGCTGATCATCACCGGCGCGCTGGTCGGCTCGTCGGGCGCGATCCTGTCCTACATCATGTGCAAGGGCATGAACCGAAGCTTCATCTCGGTCATCCTCGGCGGCTTCGGCGGCGAAACGGCGGCAGCAGCCGATGATGGCATCGAGCGCACCGTCAAGCAGGGCTCGGCCGACGATGCAGCCTACCTGATGATGAACGCGCAGAAAGTCATCATCGTGCCGGGTTACGGCATGGCGGTCGCCCAGGCCCAGCACGCGCTGCGTGAAATGGCCGACAAGCTCAAGGCCAATGGCGTCGACGTCAAATACGCCATACACCCGGTCGCCGGCCGCATGCCCGGCCATATGAACGTGCTGCTCGCCGAAGCCAACGTGCCTTACGACGAAGTGTTCGAGCTCGAGGACATCAACTCGGAATTCGCGCAGGCCGACGTCGCCTACGTCATCGGCGCCAACGATGTCACCAACCCCTCGGCCCGCGACGACAAATCCTCACCTATCTACGGCATGCCGATCCTCGACGTCGACAAGGCGCGCACCTGCCTGTTCGTCAAGCGCTCGCTCGGTTCCGGCTATGCCGGCATCGACAACACGCTGTTCTACAAGGACGGCACCATGATGCTGCTCGGCGACGCCAAGAAGATGACCGAGGAGATCGTCAAGGCGATGGACCACTGACCCGACCGTCTTGATCGTCGAATAAAAGAGCCCGGTCGATGCCGGGCTCTACGGTTCTGGCGTGATGCTGCCTTCAACCGTTGGTCGCCGTCGCGCGGCCTGCCCGGAAAACCGTTCCGCACTTTCCTGGAATTGCCTCGGCGCGCCAATTATGGTGGTCGGTCAAATATCCAGATTGGCGACCGATAGCGCGTTGTCCTGGATGAATTCGCGCCGAGGTTCCACCTCGTCCCCCATCAGCCGCGAGAACAAGCTGTCGGCATCGGTCGCGTCATTGACCTTGACCTGCAGCAGCGAACGCACATTCGGGTCGAGCGTGGTCTCCCAGAGCTGCTCGGCATTCATCTCGCCGAGACCCTTGTAGCGTTGCATGGTCAGTCCCTTGCGCCCGGTCGCGAAGACCGCGTTGAGCAGCGCCAGCGGCCCCGAGACGGTTTCGGACACATCCTTGCGGCGCAGCACCGGCGGCGTCCCGTAGACCTCGCTGAGGCGCTGTGCGTACCGGTCGAGCTGGCGTGCGTCGGCGGAATTGATCAGCGCCATGTCGAGATGGGCGTATTCCTTGACGCTGCGCACGGTGCGTTCGAAGACATAGCCGCCGATACCCTCGTTCGAGGTCGACATGCGGCCGGTCCAGCCGCGCTCGGTGTCCTCGGCGATGATGTCGAGGCGTTGCGCGATCCGCTCGGCCATCGCGTTGGCGCGGCCAAGATCGGCGAAGACATCGGGATTGAGCCCGCCGGCGATCGCCGCCTGCTCGACGACGTCGCGGTTGTAGCGCGTGTGCAAGCCGTTGATGAGCTGGCGCACGGCAAGCGCATCGGCAACGGCGCCGTGCAGATCCTGTCCGGTCCGCACCTCCCCTGAGCCAAGCGTAAGCGACGCTTCCTCCAACCCTGAATCGATCAGGAATTCCTCGAAGGCGCTCTCATTCTTGATGTATTGCGAGCTCTTGCCGCGTGTCACCTTATAGAGCGGCGGCTGGGCGATGTAGAGATGGCCGCGCTCGATCAGCTCCGGCATCTGCCGGAAGAAGAAGGTGAGCAGCAAGGTCCTGATATGGGCACCGTCGACGTCGGCGTCGGTCATCAGGATGATCTTGTGGTAACGCAGCTTGTCGGCGTTGAATTCGTCCTTGCCGATCGAGGTGCCGAGCGCGGTGATCAGTGTGCCGATCATGTCGGAACTGAGCATGCGGTCGAAGCGGGCCCGCTCGACATTGAGGATCTTGCCGCGCAGCGGAAGGATCGCCTGGTTCTGGCGCGAACGGCCGCCCTTGGCGGAGCCACCGGCCGAGTCGCCCTCGACGATGAAGATTTCGGACTTCGCCGGGTCGCGTTCCTGGCAGTCGGCCAGCTTGCCGGGCAGCGAGGTGACGCCGAGCGAGGTCTTGCGGGTGATGTCGCGTGCCTTGCGCGCGGCCTCGCGCGCCGCAGCGGCCTGGATCACCTTGTCGACGACCACCTTGCCCTCGGTCGGATGCTCTTCGAGCCACGTGCCGAGCGCTTCGTTGACCAGCCCTTCGACCACGGGACGGACTTCCGACGAGACCAGCTTGTCCTTGGTCTGCGACGAGAATTTCGGGTCGGGAACCTTGACCGACAGCACCGCTGTCAGGCCCTCGCGGCAATCGTCGCCGATCAGCGAGACCTTTTCCTTCTTGGTCAGGCCCGAGGATTCGCCGTAGCCGGTGATCTGGCGGGTCAGCGCGCCGCGAAAACCAGCCAGATGGGTGCCGCCATCGCGCTGCGGGATGTTGTTGGTGAAGGCCAGCACATTCTCGTGGTAGCTGTCGTTCCACCACATCGCCACTTCGACGGTGATGCCGTCGCGTTCGGCCCTAATGGCGATCGGCTTGTCGATCAGCGGTTTCTTGACGCGGTCGAGATATTTGACGAACTCTTCCAGGCCCCCGTCATAATGCAGTTCATGCCTCACGACGTCGGCATGACGGGCATCTGTCAGCACGATGCGCACGCCGGAGTTCAAGAAGGCGAGTTCGCGCAGCCGGTGCTCCAGCGTGCCGAAGTCGAACTCCACCATGGTAAAGGTTTCGGCGGATGGAAAGAAGGTGATCTCGCTGCCGCTGCGACCCTCATTGGTGCCCGGGCGCTTGTCCTGCTCGTAGCTGCCGGTCGCCTTCAGCGGCGCGTCGGCATCGCCGTGGGTAAAGCTCATTTCGAAGATCTGGCCGTTGCGGCGGATCTTGAGCTTCAACCAGGCCGACAGCGCGTTGACCACCGAGACGCCGACGCCATGCAGACCGCCAGACACCTTGTAGGAGTTCTGGTCGAACTTTCCGCCTGCGTGCAGCTGCGTCATGATCACTTCGGCCGCCGATATGCCCTCGCTGGGGTGAATGTCGGTCGGAATGCCACGGCCATTGTCGATAACCGTCACCGAGCCATCGGGATTGAGCGTCACCGAAACCAGGTCGGCATGGCCCGCCAGCGCCTCATCGATGGCGTTGTCGACCACCTCGTAGACCATGTGATGCAGGCCCGAGCCGTCATCGGTGTCGCCGATATACATGCCCGGCCGCTTGCGGACAGCATCCAACCCCTTCAAAACCTTGATGGAATCGGCGCCGTATTCGGCTTCAGCGCCGTTGGCATTCTCGGTCTGGTCGCTCATGAAAACCTGTTGTCTAGATGCCGCTATTATAGCGCGAAAAATCGGCCCCGAATCGCGCTTCTGATATCGATTAGATATAGGCGCTAAAGGCGGTTTTTCCAAGGTTTGCAGGCATTTCCCGGGAGATTGAGCCGGCTGTCCACATAGGGCTCTCGCCGCGCTCTATTCGCCTTGGGCCACGCGGTCCCTGAGAGACTTGATCACCAACTTTAGCCGCAGCGACAGCCCGTCCGCTCCGGTCAAGTTCCAGCGTCATGTCGAGCGCCTGGGAAAGCACCGCCGGCGCGAGCAAGCCGGGTTGGGAGCGGCTCTTTCAGGCTGCGCGCATCGGTTTCAACGCCTCACTCCAGCGTAACAGTTCGTCCAGCATGGTCTTGGTCCCGCCCCGCACCTGCTCGCTGGCATCGAAGGCGCCATTCTCATCGAGCAGTTTCTGGTACAATGGCAGCGCGACGCCTTCCGGGATCGGCATGATCCCGACCGAGGTCAGCAGCGGCTTCAGCGCCTGCGCCGCGCGCAGGCCGCCGGAGACACCGCCATAGCTGAAGATGGCGGCGGGCTTGTATTTCCATTCGCGGGCGAGATAGTCGATCGCGTTGACGATTGCCGGTGCCGCGAAATAATTATATTCCGGCGCCACGAAGACAAAGGCGTCTGCGGCGTCGACCGCCTTCGACCAGGCCTTGGTGTGGTCGTTCTGATAGTTGCCGAACCTTGGATGGTGCGGCTCGTCCAGCACCGGCAGGCTGAACGCGGCGATGTCGGTCAGCACCGGCTCGAATTTTCCATGCTCGCGCACGAACGTCTCCAGCCACTCGGCAAAAACCGGGCCGGCGCGGCCGGGCCGTGTGCTGCCGATGATGATGTTCAACTGGTGCTTCAAGACAGGCTCCTTTGTCGGGCGGTATCCGTTGGTGACTGTCACTACGGCAGAGCGTTCCAGCGGACAAGGTCGGAGCCCTGACGGAACGGTCACGATCGGATGAACGGACTGCATGCCCTGGCGTTCCTTCCGCCATGGTCCGCTCTGCCGTTCGGTCACATGGACGCCCGGTGTGCCAGCCACTACATTGGTGGGAATAGCGGAGCACCTCATGGATACTCAGCCCGCCCCCTTCGTTCCTCCTGCCCCGAAGCCGCGCACATCGCCGCCTTCGACGCTGGAGATGATCCGCATCGTCTATCGCAATCCGCTCGAACTCTGGGGCGAGCCGACCTACAACGAACCCTGGATTTCGGCCAAGGGGGCCGGCGGACCGCTGGTCATCGCCAATGATCCCGGCCTGATTCGCCATGTGCTGGTCGACAACGCCAAGAACTACAAGATGGCGACGGTGCGCCAGAAGATCCTGCGGCCGATCCTGCGTGATGGCCTGCTGACCGCCGAGGGCGAGGTGTGGAAGCGGTCGCGCAAGGCGATGGCGCCGGTGTTCACGCCGCGCCACATTTTCGGCTTCGCACAGCCAATGCTGAAGCGGACGCTGGAGTTCGTGACCCGTTACGAGGCGGGCGGCACGTCCGATATCGCCCATGACATGACGCTGCTCACCTACGACATCCTGGCCGAGACGCTGTTTTCCGGCGAGATCGCAGGCGAGCCGGGCAGTTTCGAAAACGAGATCGACCGCCTGTTCGAGACCATGGGCCGCGTCGATCCGCTCGACCTGTTGCGCGCGCCCGACTGGCTGCCGCGGCTGACCCGCATCCGCGGCCGCAAGACGATGGCCTATTTCCGCAAGATCGTGACCGACACGGTCAAGATGCGCGAAGAGAAGTTCAGGCGCCACCCCGACGCCGTGCCCCAGGATTTCCTGACGCTGCTGCTCGAGGCCGAAGGCCCCGACGGACTGACGCGCCCGGAAGTCGAGGACAACATCATCACCTTCATCGGCGCCGGCCACGAGACCACGGCGCGCGCGCTCGGCTGGACGCTTTATTGCCTGGCCGAATCGCCCTGGGAGCGCGACCGCGTCGAACAGGAGATCGACCAGGTGCTGGCGCGCGAGCCCGATCCGACGAAGTGGCTCGACGCCATGCCGCTGACACGCGCCGCCTTCGACGAGGCGCTTCGGCTCTACCCGCCGGCGCCGTCGATCAATCGCGAGCCGATCGTGCCGGAAATGTGGAAGGATCTCTATATCCCCAAACACGCGGCCGTGCTGGTGATGCCGTGGGTCGTCCACCGCCACAGGAAGCTGTGGGATCGGCCCGACGCCTTCCTGCCCGAACGCTTCCACCCGGGAAACCGTGAAAAGATCGACCGTTTCCAGTATCTGCCCTTCGGCGCGGGCCCGCGTGTGTGCATCGGCGCCAGCTTCGCCATGCAGGAGGCGATCATCGCGCTCGCCATCCTTTTGTCACGCTTCCGCTTCGATGCGACCGCTGAAACAAAACCCTGGCCGGTACAGAAATTGACCACGCAGCCGCAAGGCGGTCTGCCAATGCGGATCACGCCTCGCTAGGCATGCCGATATTCAGGTGATGCCGGCCTGCGAACGACGACTTCCTGTGCTTCCCCGTTCTACTGCGTCGCAGTAGAACGGTGCTGGCGTACTTTAAGTACGCTCCGCTCCGGTTCTCGGAAGCCACTGTTCTCGACTCGGCCTGACCTGAATCTCAGCACGCCTTGCGGCTGTTGCGCCCGCTCACACCGCGGGCTTGCGCTGCTGGAACTGGCCGGCGGCGCGGAAGCGCCAGAGGTAGCTGGGCAGGATCGTCGCGATCGATTGCGGCTGAATGCCGAGCCCCGCCAGTGTCCGGTTGGCCTTGGCGGCTTCGTCCGAAACGATGTTGTGCTCACGCAGCAGCATCACCTGGTCCTTGGTCAGCATCGGGTTGGGCAGCAGGCCGAGGATCGAGGCCTGGATGTTTGCCAACCACCACGGCACCGGCAGCAGCAGGCGCTTGCGCTCGATCACGGTGAGCATCTCCTGCATGCACTCCTTGAAGGTGAGCACGGCGGGGCCGCCAAGCTCGTAGACCTGGCCGCCATCGACCTTGCCGTCGACCGAACGCGCAACAGCTTCAGCGACGTCGCCGACATAGACCGGCTGGAACTTGGTCTGGCCGCCGCCGATCAGCGGCAGCACCGGCGAATAACGCGCCATGTTGGCGAAGCGGTTGAAGAACGCGTCCTCCGGCCCGAAATTGATCGATGGCCGGAAAATGACGGCGTCCGCGATCGTCTCCAGAACGGCCTTCTCGCCCAGCGCCTTGGTGCGCGCATAATCCGATTTGGAGTCCAGATCGGCGCCGAGCGCCGAAATATGGGTGAGGCCGGCACCGACGGCGCGCGCGGCCTCGGCGATGGCGCGAGCACCGAATTCGTGCACGGCGGAGAATTTCTGACGGCCGCTCTCATGCAGCACGGCGACGAGATTGACGACGTGGTCGGCGCCCTGCACGGCGCGGTCGACCGACCAGCGCACGCGCACATTGGCCTGCACCGGCTGGATCTGACCGACATTGCCGAGCGGCTGCAAATGGCCGGCAAGATCGGGCCGCCGGCAGGCGACCCGGATGCGATAGCCGCGCTTGGCCAGCGCCCGCACGACATGACGGCCGACAAAGCCTGACCCGCCAAAGACGACGACGAGCTTTGGGGTCTGCAGGATTTCGGTCATGGCGGGCTCCGGCGCGCGTTGCAGATGGCTTGGCTGAGCCGTTTCATAGTCCGTTTTGCGCCAAAGGCAAAGGGTGACGCGTCGTCGCCTCATCCTTGTTTTTTGAGCAATTCCAGGAAAAGTGTGAAGCGGTTTTTTCGCGAGAAGCGCATGGCGCTTTCATCATTGTTTGGCGTCATGAATGACAAACGCAGAAAACCCCGCCGAAGCGGGGTTTCCCGGGTGAAGCTCGTGTCGAAACCAGGGTCCGACGAGGCGGCCTGACCTGAGACGGTATCAGCGTGGCGTGAAGCAAGTACGCCCGCCCCAGCCCTGAACGCATCCGACAGAAGACACCGACCGGGCAAACCCGACCCGGACAGCCATTGGTCGTCGGGACGCGCGGGAAGGTTCACCGACGCGCGGAAAATTTCGTCAATCTTCCAGCCCTTCAGGCCGAATAGCGCTCGGCGAATTCGGAGATGCGCTGGATCACCGCCTTGGGCGCGGTGATGCCGCGCGCCTGCGCCTTCTCGACCGCTTCGGCCCGGGCGCGGCCGGGCACATGCACGCCATAGCGCCGGCGCAGCCGGTCGAGCTGGTCTTTCATGCGCTGCTCGAAATCCGGATCGAGCAGCTTGGGCTCGACCGCGAGCACGAACAGGCCGGTTCCCGGACTGTCCGGGCCGCCACTGAACCACGGCGCGTCGAGCGACCAGTTGGCGCCCGACAGGCCGGCCGCCAGCACTTCGACCATCAGCGCGATGTTGGCGCCGCGCTGGCCGCCAAAGGCAAGCATGGCGCCCTTCATGGCCGCCGCCGGATCGGTGGTCGAATTGCCGCTCGCGTCCAGCGCCCAGCCTTCGGGGATTTTCTTGCCGTCTTCCGCCGCCTTGCGGATGTTGACGAAGGCGGTCGCGCTCGACGACTGGTCGATGATCAGCGGCGCGCCGTCGGCGGCGGGCGCGGCGAACGACATCGGATTGGTGCAATAGACCGGCTTGACTGAGCCCGAACCGGCCAGGACGGCCGGACCGTTGGTGGCGGCGAAGGACACCAGCCCCTGCGCGGCCAGCCGGCCGGTGAAGTAGCCGAGCGCCCCGCACGTATAGGCGTTCTTCTGCGAGAAGATGGCGACGCCGAACAGTCTCGCCGCCTTGGCTAGGTCGTCGATGGTGCGGTCGAAGCCGGTATGCGCCAGCCCACGGCGCGCGTCCGAGAGATAGATGGCCAGCGCCGGCCGCGTAATCACCGGATCGGCATTGCCGTCGATGCGCCCGGCCTCGAGCGCTTCGAGGTAATCGATGAAATGCGACAGCCCGACGGCGGCAAGTCCTTCTGCCTCGGCCGCGATGATCGAGGCGGTGAGCGATTGCGCTGCTTCCTCATTGGCGCCGGCGCCAAGTGCCGCCATCCGGCACAGTCCTGTTGCCTGGTCGAGAGTGAGTTGCATTGTGCATGCCTTCAGTGTGTGGTCGTTAGTGAGCAGTGAGTAGCGAGTAGTGAAAGGGCTGGCCAGCCGGTCACCACTCGCTACTCACTACTCACTGAACTTACCCGATCTTGACCGGGATCCGCGCCTCGATCCGGCTGAAGGCGAAGACCAGAATGCCGGTGATCGCCATATAGATCAACGCCAGGAGCAGCAAGGGCTCGTAGGTGAGGTAGGTGTCCTGCCGCACCTTGGACGAGACGGCGAAGATGTCGATGACGCTGATGGTCGCCACCAGCGGCGTCGATTTCAGCTGCAGTACGGTTTCGCCGGTCAGTGTCGGCAGCGCCCGGTAGAAGGCCTGCGGCAGCCAGATGCGGCGGAAGATCTTCCAGCGGCTCATGCCGAAGGCGCGGGCGGCTTCCAACTGCCCCTTGGGCACGCCGGCGAAGGCGCCGCGCATCACTTCGCCCTCGTAACCGGCGAAGGACAAGGTCAGCGCCAGTACGCCGTATGGCCACGCCTGCCTGAGATAGGGCCACATCCACGATTCGCGAATCCACGGATATTGCGGGAACAGCGAACCCAGCCCGTAATAGAGCAGCCATAGCTGCAGCAGCAGCGGCGTACCGCGGATGATGGTGCAGAAGACTTTCGCCGGCGCCGCGACCCAGATCGAGCCGGCCGCCTGCGCCAGCCCGACCGGCACGGCGATCGTGAAGCCGAGCGCGCAGGTGACGGCCAGGATCCACAGGGCACGCCAGATGCCCATCAGGCCCATTTCCCAATATTGCGGCAGCCAGTCCCAGCGCATGAAGTAGGCGGCCGACGCCACCAGCCCCAGCGCGATTAGGATCAGCACGATGCGATGCGGCTGCAGCCAGAGCGAAGCGCGCGCCGCCGTGTCGATGACGGCTGTTTCGCTGGTCATCAGCGTACCTCCTTGATGGAAGGCATGCCGCGCCGCGCCCATTTCTCGGCTCGGCCAAGCAGGAAGTTCGAAACCAGCGTCACGCAGAGATAGAGCACGCCGGCGGCGAGGAAGAAAACCAGATAGGCCTTGGTGACGCCTGCCGCCTGTCGTGTCGCCAGCGTCAGTTCGAAGAAGCCGACGACGGCCAGCAGCGCGGTGTCCTTGGTGGCGATCAGCCACAGATTGGCGAGACCCGGAATGGCGAAAGGCAGCATCGCCGGCAGAGTGATACGCCGCAACAGAAGGCCGGGAGACATGCCGAAGGCGCGGGCGGCTTCGATCTGGCCCTGCGGAATGGCGAGGATCGCGCCGCGGATGACTTCCGTCGAATAGGCGCCCTGGACGAAGCCGAGCACGGCAATGCCTGCCACCAGGCCGCTTATGTCGACACGCTGGTAACCCATCGCGGCCAGCACCTGGTTTATCAGGTCGGTGCCGGCATAGTAGAGCAGCAGGATCAGCACCAGTTCCGGCACGGCGCGCACCACCGTGGTGTAGACCGCGAAGAGGTCGCGTACCACGGGCCCGCCGTAAAGCTTGCCATAGGCACCCCAGGTTCCAATCAGCAAACCGACTATGGTGGCGCCGACGGCGATCTCGAGCGAATGCAAGAGCCCGAGCAAAAGCGTCCCGCCCCAGCCGACGGGCGCCGGCGAGAGAAGTTCGACGATGCCGGCCGCGGAGGCCGGGAGAAAGGATTCGATCAGCGTCGCCCCCGGATTGCGGGCTCGATCCGCCGGCACAAGCGGCCGGCGGCAAGCGTGCGTGGACAGGCTGGCTGGAGGACGGGGGCGTCAGCGCCCCGTCCTCCAGCCCATGCGAGGGTCGTCAGTTCGACTGCGGGGCGCCGCCGTAAATGTCGAAATCGAAGTATTTCTTCGAGATTTCGTCATATTTGCCGTTGGCGCGGATCGCCTTGATGCCGGCGTTGATCTTCTCTTTCAGATCGGTGTCTTCCTTGCGCACGCCGGCGCCGACGCCCGGTCCGAGCACTTCGTCGTCAGGGGCCACCATGCCCTTGAGATCGCAGCAGGCCTTGCCCTGGTCGGTCTTGAGGAACTCCTTGAGCGCGATGGAATCGGCCTGCACCGCGTCGAGACGGCCGGCGGCGAGGTCGTTGTTGGCTTCGTCCTGCGTCTGGTATTCCTTGATTTCGGAAGCTGTGCTGCCAAAATGCTTCTTGGCGTAGACGGCATGCACGGTCGATACCTGGACGCCGAGCACCTTGCCCTTGAGATCGTCAGGCGTGGCGCCGAACTTCTGGTCCTTCGGGCCGATGATCGCGGTCGGCGTGTTGTAGTACTTGTCGGAGAAGTCGATGGTCTTCTTGCGTTCGTTGGTGATCGACATCGACGAGACGATAAGGTCGATCTTCTTGGTCGTCAGCGCCGGGATGATGCCGTCCCAGGCGACAGGGGTGATGACGCAGTCGAGCTTTTCCTCGGCGCACACGGCGTCGATGAAGTCGATCTCCCAGCCGACCCATTTGCCCGAAGCATCTGGCGAGGTGAACGGCGCGTAGGGTTCGGCGGCGACACCGATCTTGACCGGATCGGCCTTGGCCACGCCCATGGCGGCGACGCCGAGCAGCAGCGCCGCGGCGAATGTCTTCAGAACAGTCTTCATTTTCAGAACTCCCAGTTTGTTGTTGGTTCCCGTTTTTCTTCCGTCCCGGCCGTTCCCTAGCCGATGTTGCGGATGAACTGCTTGAGCCTTTCGGATTTGGGCGCGCCGAAGATCTCCTCCGGCGGGCCTTCCTCCTCGACCAGCCCGTTGTAGAGGTAGACGACGTGGGTCGCGACCTCGCGGGCGAATTTCATTTCGTGGGTGACCAGCACCATGGTGCGGCCTTCGCGTGCCAGATCGCCGATCACCTTCAGCACTTCGCCGACCAGTTCGGGATCGAGGGCCGAGGTCGGTTCGTCGAACAGCATGACGCGTGGATTGATGGCCAAGGCGCGAGCGATCGCGGCGCGCTGCTGCTGGCCACCGGAGAGATAGGCCGGATAGACATCGCGTTTCTCGGCAAGCCCGACGCGCGCCAGCAGCTTTTCGGCCTGGGCGATAGCCTGGTCGCGCTTGACGCCCAGCACATGCACGGGAACCTCGATGACGTTTTCGATCAGCGTCATGTGGCTCCACAGATTGAAGTTCTGGAACACCATGCCGAGCTTGGAGCGGATGCGTTCGATCTGCCTGCGGTCGGCCGGGATGGTGTGGCCATGGCTGTCCGCCTTGAGCTTGATCTCCTCGCCATTGACCCGGATGATGCCGCTGGTCGGGTTTTCCAGACAGTTGATGCAGCGCAGCAGCGTCGATTTGCCCGAGCCTGAGCCGCCGATGATGGCGATGACCTCGCCGTCGCGCGCCGACAGCGACACGCCCTTCAACACATGCAGTTGACCGAATTTCTTGTGCAGGTTCTCGACATGGATGGCTTCTGCGGCGCCGTCCCGCGCCTCGCCGGATGGGACCTTGGCAGCTGCCACAGCGCTCACCAAATGACCCCCATATGGCCGTCGGCAGGTCGTCGAACGTCTATCCGGCTAATCAACATACGCTGTACCGCCCCGCTCCAGACTTCAAGCATGGACCCAACAGAGCGAGCCCGTCAATCCCGCTCATTACGGCACTTGCGGGCTTGTTGTGCAAGTGTATAAATAACCTCTCATGAAATTTTCTGGATTTTTTTCAGCTTAAAAAGGGCATCGATGAGCGCTTTCGGATCACAGTCCATGGCGGCGCCGCTGCGGCGCGTGCTGATGCGGTCGGCGGCCAACGCCATGCGTGACGCCGACCGGGCCGCCTGGCACTATGGCTCGGGATTCAACCCGGCGAAAGCAGCCTCGCAGCACGCGGTCCTTGCTGAACTGGTTGCCGCTTCCGGCGCCGAGATCGAATGGATCGAGGACAAGGCCGACGGACTTTCGGATTCGGTGTTCACGCACGACCCCTCGCTGATGACCGACCGCGGCGCGCTGATCCTGTCCATGGGTAAGCCGTTGCGCGCCAGCGAGCCTTCGCTGCATGAGGAAACCTACAGAAGACTGGGCATTCCGATCCTTGGCCGCGTCGAGGCTCCCGGCCAGGTCGAAGGTGGTGACTGTGTATGGGTGGATGCCCGCACGCTGGCGATCGGGCGCGGTGTCCGCTCCAACCAGGACGGCATCCAGCAGGTCTCCAATCTGCTGACGCCGCTGGGCATCTCCGTCTACGGCTTTGATCTGCCGCTGTGGCAGGGCGAAGAGGCGTGCCTGCATCTGATGTCTGTGATCAGCCCGCTGGCCGACGACCTGGCGCTGGTCTATTCGCCGCTTTTACCGGCGCCGTTCTATCAGACACTGAAGGCACGCGGCATCCGGCTGGTCGAAGGCGACGCCGAAGAATTCGCCGCTTCCAACGGCCTCAGCCTGAACGTGTTGCCGACCAGCCCGCTCAACGTCATTGCCGTCGCGGGCTTTCCCAGGACCAAGGCGGCGATGGAAGCCGCCGGCTGCACGGTCGAAATCTTCGAGGCGGATGCGCTCTGCATCGCCTGCGAAGGCGGGCCGACATGTCTGACGCGACCGATCCTGCGCCAATGAATGCGCGCCGTAAGTTCCGTCGCGAGGGCGAGGAGCGGCGGCGGCAGGATCTGATCGAAGCGACTCTGGACAGCGTGGCGGAACATGGCCTGCAAGGCGCTAGCCTGCGCACCATAGCATTGCGTGCCGGCGTCACCGCCGGGCTGATCCGGCACTATTTCCCGGGCAAGGAAGAATTGCTGCAGGAAGCCTATACGGCGCTAGTCGGCCGCATGACCGAGCAGGCGAAGGCGGCATTGGTCATGGATGATGCCTCGCCGCGCCAACGCCTCGCGGCCTTCGTCACCGCCAATCTCAACGCGCCGATCATCGACGCGCGGGTTTTTTCGCTCTGGGCAACCTTCATCGGCCGCGCCAGTGCGGATCCTGCCCTGGCCCGTGCCCACCGCGAAGGCTACCTTGGCTTTCGAAACGAGGTGGAAGCGGTTGTGGCCGAAGTGCTCGCCGCCGAGCAGCACAAGCCGGACGCAAACGAGCTGCGCCACCATGCCATCGCGATCAATGCGATCATCGACGGGCTCTGGATCGAAGGCTGCCTGGCCGGCGAGATGTTCTCGCCCGGCGAACTGGCGGCGATTGGCATCAAGGCTGTCGAGGCCGAGCTCGGCCTCGCGCCGCTGGAGCAATTCCAGGAAAAATGAGAAGCGGTTTTCCCGGGAATAGCGCGTTGCGCTTTCCCTTGGGAATTGCGTAAGCAACAAAGAGACAGAGGGGAGAAAACCAATGACCACCATCGGCGAAGCGTTGATTTCGCTACTCGAGGCCCATGGCGTCGACACCGTCTTCGGCATCCCCGGCGTCCACACGGTCGAGCTCTATCGCGGCCTGGCGAGGTCGAAGATCCGCCATGTCACGCCGCGCCACGAACAGGGCGCCGGCTTCATGGCCGATGGCTATGCCCGCGCCAGCGGCAGGCCGGGCGTCGCCTTCGTCATCACCGGGCCGGGGCTGACCAACACCATCACCGCCATGGGCCAGGCACGCGCCGATTCAGTGCCGATGCTGGTGATCTCCGGCGTCAATGCCACCGACACGCTCGGCAAGGGGCTCGGCTTCCTGCATGAATTGCCCGATCAGCGCGGCATGATGGAGAAGGTGGCGCTGTTGTCGGAGCGCATCACCGAGGCTGCAGAACTGCCGGGCGCGCTCGCCCGAGCCTTCGCGTTGTTTTCGTCCGCGCGTCCAGGACCGGTGCACATCGAAATTCCGACCGACGTCATGGTGAAGCCCGCCGACGGTCTTGCGGCTGCGCTGAGCAATGCCGCCCCGCCTGCTCCGGAAGCCAGGGCAATTGCCGAGGCGGCAAAGCTAATCAAGGTAGCGCGCCGTCCGTTGATCCTTGCCGGCGGCGGCGCCAGGAAGGCGGAAGCCCCGCTGCGGCGCCTCGCCGAAAGGTTGGGCGCTCCGGTCGTCGAGACGACCAATGCGCGCGGTTTGCTGCACCGCCATCCGCTCTGCGTGCCGGCAAGCCCGAGCCTGAAGGCGGTTCGCGCGCTGATGGCCGAGGCCAATCTGGTGATCGCCGCCGGCACCGAATTCGGCCCGACCGACTATGACGGCTATGGCGACGGCGGCTTCGTGCTGCCGTCGAACCTGATCCGTATCGACATCGGCGCCGACCAGCTTGCGCGGCGTCCGGTGACGGTCGCCATCCAGGCCGATTGCGCCGAGGCGATCGAGGCCCTGCTTGCGGCGATCGATCCTGCCCACAGCGCCGGAGAAGACGGCCATGGCCGCGCCGCGGCGGGGCGAAAGGCCGCCTTTGCCGAGTTGAGCCCGGCCTATGCGGCGCAGGTGCATGCCGTGGAAATGATCCGCGATGCCTTGCCCGGGGCCATCATCGTCGGCGACTCGACCCAGCCGATTTACGCCGCCAACCTCTATTACGACCACGACCGGCCTGGCGGCTGGTTCAATGCCGCGACCGGCTTCGGCGCCCTGGGCTATGGCCCTCCGGCGGCGATCGGCGCGGCGCTCGCCATGCCCGACGCACCGGTTGTCTGCCTGACCGGCGACGGCGGTTTCCAGTTCACCTTGCCGGAGATGGCCGTAGCGCTGGATTCCGAAGCGCCCGTCATCTTCGTCGTCTGGAACAACAGGGGCTATCGCGAGATCGAGACCTCGATGCTCGATGTCGGCGTGGAACCTGTCGGTGTGTCGCCGGCGCCGCCGGATTTCTGCAAGCTGGCCGAAGCCTATGGCATTGGCGCCGAAAGGCTGGCCGACATCGGCGCCCTGCCACAGGCGCTGAAGCACGCCCGGGCAACAGGGCTGCCGCGTGTCATCGAAATCACGGTCGTTTGAACCATCCAGGTCAGCCTTGGTCCTTCGTCCGGAAGCGGACCATTCGCCGGCTTGGTTTTTGCAAGACATGAGCCGCTTCCGGGCGGCTTCGCTATTCGACGGCGTCCTGACGCATGCAAAGACGTGACGGCTGCCATGTCGAGATATCGGTTGAGTGATCGACTGAAAGGCGCGACGCTTCGCGTCGGCGCGGCAAATCAACGACAAAAGTCATAAAAATGACAGGAGCGGTCCAGGATGACGGAAACACTTGAAGGCAGGCATATCGTGGTGACCGGTGGAACCGGCGCGCTCGGTGGGGCGGTGGTCGGCAGACTGCTGGAGCAGGGCGCGATCTGCCATGTGCCGAACGCGCACGCCGCCGCACCTTCACACTTTCCCTTCACCACGCACGATAATGTCAAACTGGCGCACAATGTCGACCTGTCGGACTCCGCCAAGGTCGAAGCCTTCTATTCTCTGGTTCCTGCCTTGTGGGGATCGATCCATCTGGCGGGCGGCTTTGCCATGGCGCCGGTGGAAAAGATCGAATCGGCGTCCTTTGCCGAGATGATGGATACCAACGCCCGCACCGCCTTCCTGTGCAGCCGCGCGGCTATCCGCTCGATGCTGGCGTCGGGCTCTGCCGGCCGCATCGTCAATGTCACCGCGCGCGCCGGGCTCGACCCCAGGCGCGGCGCCGGGATGGTCGCCTACACCGCCAGCAAGGCGGCGGTGGCGGCCATGACGGTGGCAATGGCGGAAGAGCTCAAGGCCAACGGCATCCTGGTCAATGCCGTGGCCCCCTCGACGCTCGACACGCCGGCCAACCGCGCCGATATGCCGGATGCCGATTTCACCAAGTGGGTCAGCCTCGAAGCGGCGGCCGAGGCCATCGCCTATCTCGCCTCGCCCACCAACCGGGCAATGAGCGGAACGCTGGTGCCGCTCTACGGCAGGGCCTGAGCTTCAAGAGCATTCGCCAAAGAAAAACCCCGCCGGAGCGATCCGGCGGGGTTTGTTTTTGAGCTATATAAGGGGCTTAGCTGCCCTGCTTCTTCAGCGCGGCACCCAGGATATCGCCCAGCGAAGCGCCGGAGTCGGTCGAGCCGTACTGGGCCACCGCTTCCTTCTCTTCGGCGATTTCCAGCGCCTTGATCGAGACCTGCAGCTTGCGGGTCTTCTTGTCGAAGGCGATGACGCGGGCGTCGACCTTCTGGCCGACGGTGAAGCGCTCGGGGCGCTGCTCGTCGCGATCGCGGCTGAGGTCGGAGCGCTTGATGAAGGTCTCGATGCCGCTGTCGACCAGCCGCACTTCCAGACCGCCATCCTTGACGCCGATGACTTCGCAGGTGACGACCGCGTTCTTGCGCAGTTCGCCTGACGTCGCGGCTTCGCCGACCGTATCCTTGGCCAGCTGCTTGATGCCGAGCGAGATGCGCTCCTTGTCGATGTCGACGTCGAGCACCTGCGCCTTGACCATGTCGCCGCGATTGTACTCTTCGATGACCTGCTCGCCCGGACGGGTCCAGTCGAGGTCGGAGAGGTGCACCATGCCGTCCACGTCGCCTTCGAGGCCGATGAACAGGCCGAACTCGGTCTTGTTCTTGACCTCGCCCTCGACCTGGCTGCCGACCGGATGGCTCATGGCGAAAGCCTGCCACGGATTTTCCAGCGTCTGCTTGAGGCCGAGCGAGATGCGGCGCTTGGCCGGATCGACCTCGAGCACCACCACGTCGACTTCCTGCGTCGTCGACAGGATCTTGCCGGGATGCACGTTCTTCTTCGTCCACGACATTTCCGAAACGTGGATGAGACCCTCGATGCCCGGCTCCAGCTCGACGAACGCGCCGTAGTCGGTGATGTTGGTGACGGTGCCCTTGATCTTCTTGCCGATCGGGAACTTGGTGCCGATCTCGGACCACGGATCGCTCTCGAGCTGCTTCATGCCGAGCGAGATGCGGTGGGTTTCCTGGTTGATGCGGATGATCTGCACCTTGACCGTCTGACCGATGTTGAGGATTTCGGTCGGATGGTTGACGCGGCGCCATGCCATGTCGGTGACATGCAGCAGGCCATCGATGCCGCCGAGGTCGACGAACGCACCGTAGTCGGTGATGTTCTTGACGACGCCTTCGACAACCTGGCCTTCTTCGAGGTTCTGCACAATTTCCGAACGCTGTTCGGCGCGGCTCTCCTCGAGCACGGTGCGGCGCGACACCACGATGTTGCCGCGGCGGCGATCCATCTTGAGGATCTCGAAGGGCTGCGGGTTGTGCATCAGCGGGGAAACGTCGCGGATCGGGCGGATATCGACCTGGCTGCGCGGCAGGAAGGCCACGGCGCCGTCGAGGTCGACGGTGAAGCCGCCCTTGACCTGGTTGAAGATGACGCCTTCGACGCGCTCACCCTTGGTGAACTTCTCTTCGAGACGGACCCAGCTCTCTTCGCGGCGGGCCTTCTCACGCGAAAGCATCGCTTCGCCAAGCGCGTTCTCGATGCGCTCGACATAGACTTCGACGGTGTCACCGACCTTGAGGGTGGTGTCCTTGCCCTTGACGCCGAATTCCTTCAGCGGCACGCGGCCTTCGACCTTGAGACCGACGTCGATGATGGCCATGTCCTTTTCGATCGCGGTGATCGTGCCCTTGACGACCTGACCTTCGCCGGAGTGGCCGGTGGTGAATGATTCTTCGAGCAGGCTCGCGAAATCATCGCGAGTGGGATTTGCAGCTGACATTGTTTCTCCTGGAGTGCCCCGCGTTTCGAGCGGGACGGGCGCCGTGGGTTAGCGTTGCGTTGGCCTGCCGGCGTTCCGGGCTAAAAAGCCCTGGGCCGCCTTTAAGCGGCAATTCCGGCGCATGAAGAATGCTGGCAGGCTGGTTCGTGCCCGATATGGGTATTTTCGTCGCCTCCGGCAATCGGAAGCAGCATGAAAACCCGGATCAGGCCTTGTTTCTCTTGGCCAGCACGTCGTCGATGACAGACATGGCCGCGAGAAACGCGGCTTCTATAGCCATTTCGCTGGTATCAAGCAAGTGCGCGTCGGCGGCCGGCTTCAACGGCGAATCCGCCCGGCCCATGTCGCGCTCGTCGCGGCGTTGGATGTCGGCAAGGATTTCGGCGAAATCGGCGGTGCCGCCGATGCTTTCGATTTCGGCCAGCCGGCGTTGTGCCCGCACCTCGGGGCTGGCCGTCACATAGAATTTGATGTCGGCGTCGGGGCACACGACGGTGCCGATGTCGCGGCCGTCAAGCACCGCGCCCGGCGGCGTCCTGGCGAAGTCGCGCTGCTTTTCGACCAGGATGCGCCGCACGGTCGGGAAAACCGCGACCTTCGAAGCCGCTTCGCCGACCGCATGCGCCGACAGCACGGTACGGTCGAGCTTTGCCAGGTCGACTTGGCGCGCCGCGGTCTCGGCCGCCGAGACGTTGTCGAGCGGCAAGCCAAGCCGCAACAATGCGTGGGCGACGGCGCGATAGGTGAGGCCGGTGTCGAGCAGGTTCAGCCGGTAATGGTCGGCAAGGCGCCGGGCCAGCGTCCCCTTGCCGGCACCGGCGGGTCCGTCGATGGCGATGGTGAAGAACTGGGTCATGAACGACAACAAGCCGAGAACCGTCGTCAATGCAATATGCCACCAGCGGTTCGAACGAGTCAGCGCTAGTGCTGAGCAGGCTGCGAATTTGTTCTAAAAACAGAAAATACCAAGCCCAGTATATGCCCGAAAAAATACACGCTGAGGATCACGTAGCCACCCATCACCAGCAATAAGGCGCTTGAGTCAAGATAGGCTCGGACTGGCTCAAGTATCCAGCCGAAATGCAGGCCATATGAACAACCAATGGCTCCGCACGAAGAAGCCATGCTTGGTATGGTCAGTCCGATCCATAGGGCAGAGGTCAAACCAAGGCGCACCCATGAATAATTTCGATCTTTCATAGCCTTGGCAACGGACATCGCCTTCGCAATCGTCAAGACCGCACCGGCTATTATCATCGAGACCAGAATAGTCATGGCTATCTCCAATACTCGTTTGAGCTTGAAGGGCCAACCCTTAAAGAACGATTGAGTTGATAGCCAAATTTGACGGCACTGTGAGTTTAGGAAATCTCCGCGCCGAGCCCCTTCATCAATCCCATGAACTCCGGAAAGCTCGTCGCGATCATCGCCTGGTCGTCGATCGTCACCGGCTTTTCCGTCGCCAGTCCCATCACCAGAAAACTCATGGCGATGCGGTGGTCGAGATGCGTCTGCACGGTCGTATCCAGGCCGTTGGGATGGCCTCCCAGGCCCTTGCCGCCGGGTTTGCCGCGCACGGCGAGCGAAGCTTCGCCCTCGGTGCAGTCGACGCCGTTGAGCTTCAGCCCGTTGGCCACCGCCGACAGCCGGTCGGATTCCTTCACCCGCAGCTCTTCCAGCCCTTGCATCAGCGTCTCGCCCTCGGCGAAGCTCGCGGCAACGGCCAGCACCGGATACTCGTCGATCATCGACGGCGCCCGCTCCGGCGGCACGGTGACGCCTTTCAGCTCGGAGTAACGCACGCGTAGGTCGGCGACATCCTCGCCGCCGGCATTGCGCGGATTCAAGACGTCGATCTGGCCGCCCATCTCCTGCAGCGTGAGAAGCAGGCCGGTGCGGGTCGGGTTCATCAGCACGTTCTCGATCGTGATGTCCGAGCCCGGCACGATCAGCGCCGCCACCAGCGGAAAACCGGCCGAGGAAGGGTCACCCGGCACCGCGATGGTCTGGCCGGTGAGCTTGCCCTGGCCTTCGATGAAGATGTGGCGCACGCCGCGTTCGTCGGTTTCGACCGACAGATTGGCGCCAAAGCCTTTCAGCATCTTTTCGGTATGGTCGCGCGTCATGACAGGCTCGATCACCGTGGTGATGCCCGGCGTGTTGAGGCCGGCCAGCAGTACCGCCGACTTCACCTGCGCCGAGGCCATCGGCACGCGGTAGGTGATCGGGGCGGCGTGCTTCGGGCCATGCAGCGTGATCGGCATGCGGTCGCCGGGCGTGGCCTTCAGCACCTGCACGCCCATCTGGCGCAAGGGTTCCAGCACGCGGCCCATCGGCCGGCCGGACAGCGAAGCATCGCCGATGAAGGTCGTTTCCATGTCGTAAGTGCCGACGAGGCCCATGGTCAGCCGCGAGCCGGTGCCGGCATTGCCGAAGTCGAGCGGGCCTTCCGGCTGCAGCAGCGCGCCGTTGCCGGTGCCGCGGATCACCCATTCGGCGCCGTGCTTCTCTATATGCGCGCCCATCGCCTTCATGGCCGCGCCCGTGCGCATCACGTCCTCGCCCTCGAGCAGGCCGGTGATGCGGGTTTCGCCGGAGGCGAGCCCCCCGAACATGAAGGAGCGGTGCGAGATCGACTTGTCGCCCGGCACGCGGGCGGTGCCGGAAAGGGCTGGTGACTTGCGGGCGGTGGCCGGCTTGGCAGCGGCGGCGTGAGACATGGAATTTCCCTGGACGGAATGCCGGCTGACCGGCGCTTTTCATTTGTTGCGGCGGTCTCGTATCACGGCGAGGCGAAATGGTCATCCCCATGCTCGTCACTTGGCGCGAGGCCTTTCAGTGCTTGGTTTTGTGACGCCGGCTTTTCGCTTTGACAGCGCTGCAAACTGTGGTTAAGGGGACCACTCTTTTATCGACGAGGCTTGCCGTGGCAAAAACCGAACTTGGCACAAAACGCATCGACCCGGAAACGGGCCGGAAATTCTACGACCTGAACAAAGACCCGATCGTCTCGCCCTATACGGGCAAGACCTATCCGCGCTCCTATTTCGAGGAAGGCAAGATCGCCGCCGTCGAGGAGGAGGAGGAAGTGGCCGAGAAGGAAGTGGACGCCGAGGACGAAGAGGGCGTCGAGGTCGTCTCGCTCGAAGAGGCGGAAGACGATACCAAGAGCGACGATCTTCCCGATCTCGGTGATGACGAGGATGATGTCGATCTCGGCGACGACGAGGACGATACGTTCCTTGCCGACGAAGAGGAAGAAGAAGACGACGTTTCCGACATGATCGGCGTCGGCGACGACGACGACGAGGTCTGACAAGGTCTCGAACGCAAGCGTTTGCCGGCTTTCACGGCCTGTGAAGAAAAAGCCGGCGATGAAGGCTTGATATCTGGGAAAGGCGGGGTTAGAAGCCGCCTGCACTAACGGCGCGGTCTTCCAACCCGCGCCGATCTCTCGCCGGAAACGGCGCCGGCTGACTGCCGGGAGTGGGGCCATAGCTCAGTTGGGAGAGCGCTTGAATGGCATTCAAGAGGTCGTCGGTTCGATTCCGATTGGCTCCACCAAACAGTCTCCGGGAGTTTTACGGAACCCCTTTGATTTCAAGGCTTTACTCTACAAATGTACCTCATCTGGCGTGACGTCTCCGGCTCGCGGTGACGTCGATTGCTTCGGTTGCGCATCTGGGATGCAATCCTCAATCAACAATTGGGGGGACGACCGCGTTGCTACGGTCACGGAACGTCAGCATCGAATTCGATGGCAAATCCCGCATCGATCGCGCTTCGCGCTATGTGGTCGCCAAGTTCCCAATCCGTGAGCTCGCAAAGCGGAAATATCTTTCTCACGGCGCCGATAACCTCGGACAGCGAAACGCTGGGGCTGTCGACATTGTCGATCAGGTAGCGGACAATCGCCTGGCGAACGTCCGCGGGAGCAGTCCTATGCGCAAGCGCGGGCATCTCCGGCCTATGAATGGAGCCGCGATGGTGAGCCATCCGGCCTGGCCGCGTCGAAAGCGACGGGCACCATGTGAGCGATGCAGGCCGCCGCCAGCATTTCCTCCAACTCGTGGTCGGTAGCGTTGCATGCCGGCATAAGTGTCCGGATGGCGCGGATTGCTTGTGCAATCGAGAGAAAGCGGGCCTTTCCCCTGGAAAGGACGTAGGCTTCGGCCGCTCCTTCCACCGTGATGGTGTGAAACGTGTTGGTCATCAAGAATGCCTCCCTGAAATCCAAGCCGATACTACTTTCGACCAACATGTGGAGGCCTTCAAGGCTATGTCCGATTCCGGACATTCAGCCGGAGGCGATGCCGAAGTGACGCTGTTCCTCCTCGCCATAGGCACCGTCCGTGAGTTTTATCATTCCGGTGCGGTCGACGATGGTGATCTCGCCGCGCCTGGCGTGGACCAGCCCTCGATATTCGAGCATCTGGAGAGCCGTGGTAACGCCGGGCCGTCGGGAACCAAGCATGGTCGCCAGAAATTCATGCGTCAGATAGATGATATCTCCATCAGCGCGATCGTTGACCATGAGCAACCAGCGGGCCAGCCGTTCCTCGATTTTCGAATGGCCATTGACCAGCGCCGTTCGCGACGACTGGATCAGGAATTCGTGGGCGTAGCGAAGCAGTGACGGGCGAAGGGTCTGGCTCCCGGCAATCGCGATGCGAAGAGGTTCAACCGGCAGGGACCAGCCGTCGCTGGCGACCTGGATATAGGTTTCATTGGGAGACCTGTCCTGGCCGAGGACGACCGTAATGCCCGTCATGCCGTCATAGCCGATCAGGCCGACTTCGCTTTGCCGCCCTCCGGTCATGGCGGCGACCACCGATGCGATACCCGTCTCGGGAAAATATACGTGCTCGATCGGCTGATACGCGATCTCCAGCTGGGCTTTGATGGCCAGTTCGACGTGATGCATCGACGGCCGTAAACGCGCGAAATCCTCAGGTGTGAGGGTTTTCAAAACATGGTTGCGAAAGGTGGATTGAGGCATCGCTCTTCTCCCCATCGGGCAAGAGCACGTACCTCTCACTGTCGGCTGCATCCGGATTAAAGGGCGGCCGATGCTTGAGTCTACGCTCCATGGGCGGGCTTGGCAAACGATTGCGCCCGCGTCGGGCGACGCCACAGGTGGCGAAGGTAGCTGACAAGACCGTCGAGCATCAGGGCACCGGCGGCCGGGACGCGCGCGCTGTCGATCCGACCATCGGTTATCCCCGGTGAAAGCTTACCCACAATTTACGACCATCGGTTACATCACTTCCTGTCTGATTCGCCCGGGACAGGAACACCATGAGCAAAGCCCTCACATCCTTCGCATTGGTCGCGGTGCTGACCGCCTTGCTCATGGCGCTGAGCCTGGCGGTGGCAAGGCACGGTTATCCCTATGGCGCGATCGGTGTGAGGCGGCTTGACGGTATCGCCGATGCCGGCACGTTCATTCCACTTGCCGCGGTCTATTTCTTCAGCGCCTTGCTGATGATGATCCTGCCGATCAGGGCAGCCAGCATTGTCTTGACGCACATCGCGGACGCACTTTTCTGGACCGCGATCGTGCTGATGGCGGCCATCATAGGCTTCCTCATCGCCAGATGGGCCTTTGGTCAGTGGGAGGTCTTGCGGGCAGTGCTGAACTGGCGCTTCCTGTTTGCGGCCGCGATCATCGGCTGCCATTTCGTCATGAACGAGCTGCGCCGCAATGTGCTCTTGCGCAGCCTGTTCTTCGTGATCTTTGCCGCCGCGACGCTGGCCTGCCTGTTTTGGTCATTTACGCTCTGAGCATGGTCACGGCCGGCGACTTCGATGATCAGGCAGCGATGTTGCCGGCAGCCATTTCCAACCACGTCCAGAAATAGGCAGCAAGACCGCGATCGACATGGATGCGCAGCTTGCTTTCACGGGTGGCTACCGGCTGCGGGGAAGGGATTTCTCGACATAACGCGAGAAATCCTCGATATCCTGGGGCGAGGGCTCCCGGCCGGTGAAGCTGCGCAGATAGGCGGCAACATGCGTCAGGCGGCTGCTCATCGGCTCGTTGAGTTCGAGCGAATAGTAACCGATCTGCATGAAATAGAGCACCCGGGCGCGCACGAACGCGTCTTCCTCCTCATAGCCATGACGCATGAACATGCCGCGTATGGCATCGACTCGCTCCTCGTCGGCCTCGTCGAGCGCACGCCGGATGCTCGGGGCGCGGCGAGCCCATGCCCGGATCGCAAAATCCAGCCGGGGGTCGAACAGCTTTTCGTCCACCCAGCATTCGAAAATGCTCATCACCCCGCGTATGACCGTCGCGGAAGGGCGTTGGGCGCGCTCGACGATGAATCGGGTATTGGTCTGCCGCCAGTGGTCCAGCAACTGGTCGAGCAGGTCCTGGCGGCTCTTGAAATACCAGTAGAAGCTCGAGCGCGAGACGTCGAGCTGCTGGCCTAGCGTCAGCACGCGGACGCGTTCGACGCCGTCCGAGATCAGGGTTTCAAGCGCAAGCTTCAGCCAGTCTTCGCGCGTGGCCTTGATGTTGCCGGTGGCGCCGGCGCGCTGGATCGTCGTCTCGAGTGCTGCCATCTAGACGACGCATGACACGCCGCACCAGCCAAAGCAAGATTGTGGACATATCTGTACAGGGCAATTCGACCTTGACCCGGAGAGCTATCCACCGATGTTAGCTGGATTGGTCGTCGACGCGGCACAGTCGCCGCTGCAGCGAAAGCATGAGCGCAGGCCCGGGGACTTTTGTCGCGGCCTTCGAGCCCAGTGCGTGCTTTCCCGCAAGGCAATTGTCTGGCAAATACCACTTCAGACAGATGCCGCCGCGCGGCCAGCAGCCAGGGAAGGCAAGGACATGACAGCGTTTCGAAAGAACCTCATCGATGGCGAGTGGGTTGGCGATGCCGGCTCCCGCAACGTCAACCCCTCGGATACCGGCGATGTCGTCGGCGAATATGCCTCGGCGGGTGTCGAACAGGCGGGCCAGGCGATCGCGGCTGCCAAGGCGGCGTTTCCGGCATGGTCCCGCTCAGGCCCGCTGGCGCGCCACGCGGTGCTGAAAAAGGCGGCCGACGAGATCATGGCACGCAAGGACGAACTTGGCCGCAACCTGGCGCGGGAGGAAGGCAAGACGCTGGCCGAGGGCATTGGCGAGACCATCCGTGCCGCCCAGATATTCGATTTCTTTGCCGGCGAAACATTGCGCCTGTCGGGGGAAGTGGTGCCAAGCGTGCGGCCGGGCGTCGGCGTCGAGATCACGCGCGAAGCGGTCGGCGTGGTCGGCATCATCACGCCATGGAATTTCCCGATCGCCATTCCAGCTTGGAAGATCGCTCCGGCGCTTGCCCACGGCAACACCATCGTCTTCAAGCCGGCCGAACTCGTTCCCGAAAGCGCCTGGTCCATCGTCGACATCCTGCATCGCGCCGGCCTGCCCAAGGGCGTGCTGAACCTCGTCATGGGCAAGGGCTCGGTGGTCGGTCAGGCAATGCTCGACAGCCCCGACGTCAACGCCATCTCCTTCACCGGCTCGGTGGGAACCGGCAAGCGCGTCGCCGCGGCAAGTGTCGAGCACATGCGCAAGTTCCAGCTCGAAATGGGCGGCAAGAACCCGCTGGTCGTGCTCGACGATGCCGATCTCGCGGTCGCCGTCGATTGCGCGCTGAACGGTGCTTTCTTCTCGACGGGCCAGCGCTGCACGGCCTCGTCGCGTTTGATCGTCACCAACGGCATCCACGACCGTTTCGTCGACGCGCTCAAGGAGCGCATGGAAAAGCTGGTGATCGGCGATGCGCTCGATGCGCAGACCCAGATCGGCCCGGTGGTCGACGCGACCCAGCTCAAGCAGGACGAGGACTATATCGCCATCGGCGTCCGGGAAGGCGCCACGCTCGCCTTCGGCGGCGAACGGCTGGACCGCAAGACGCCGGGTTTCTATCTCAAGCCGGCGCTGCTGATCGGGGCCACCAACGCCATGCGCAGTTCGCGCGAGGAGATTTTCGGGCCAGTCGCCAGCGTCATCCGCGTCCAGGACTATGACGAAGCGCTGGCCGTCGCCAACGACACGCCCTTCGGCCTGACCTCGGGCATCTGCACCACCAGCCTCAAGCACGCCACGCATTTCAAGCGCAACTCCGAAGCCGGCATGGTCATGGTCAACCTGCCGACAGCGGGTGTGGACTTCCATGTTCCCTTTGGCGGGCGCAAGGGCTCGAGCTTCGGTCCGCGCGAGCAGGGCCGCTACGCCATGGAGTTCTACACCACGGTAAAGACCGCTTATACGTTCGCGGGATGAACTGGCGCGCCGGCTGACCGGCCGGCGAGCCGTCACCAGCAGCCGGACCGGTGCAAGGGATGACATTGCAGGACCTGACCTGGCTCAACCCGCCGCCGCACCACGCCACCGAAGGTGATGCCGTGCGCGTGCGCACCGGCAAGGAGACCGATTTCTGGCGCGAGACCTTCTATGGTTTTTGGCGCGACAACGGCCACTTCCTGTCTCGGCAGGTCGAGGGCGACTTCACCGCGGAGGTCACCGTCAAGGGCGACTACAAGGTGCTTTACGACCAGGCCGGGCTGATGGTCCGGCTGAGCGAAACACACTGGATCAAGGCCGGCATCGAATACACCGACGGCCTTGCCTATGTCTCCGTCGTCGTCACCAACGACACCTCGGACTGGTCGCTGGTGGCGATTGCCGCTGGCCCGGACGGCGTCAGGATCCGCCTGACCCGCCACGGCGAAGCGATCCGTGTCCAGTATCTCGACGCTTCCGACGGTCATTGGAAGCCGGTGCGGCTCGCCTATTTCCCGATCTCGAAGATGGTCGATGTCGGCATGATGTGCTGTTCGCCGCAGCGTGAGGGTTTCGAGGTCACGTTCTCCGGATTCTCGGTCAGTCCGCCGATTGCGCGGGACCTGCACGACTGAGGCCACGAGCCCGCCTTGGCCTGTGTAAACAGGCCGGCAGGACGTTGCGGCCATAACGGCGTCTGGGCTAAGCGTTGCCCATGGGCATGTCGCGTTGGCGGGCAAAACTCAAGAAAGCCGTCCGTTCCGGGGCGCTGAGGTTTTTCAGCATTCCTTCCGTGCTTTGGTCGCAAGGGATCGGGCACTTCTGCGACTTCGCCGGACCCGATTGGTATCGCTGGGCGCCGACCGAATCGACGCAAAGCGAGGCTTTTTTCCGCGACCATTATAGCGGCGCGCATGGCATCGTCTGGGTGCGGTTGAGCACCCTGGCCAGGCTTGCGCGAAATTGCGATCTCGACACTTTCGCCAGGATAGCCCTGCCCACCATCAAGGCTCCCTTCATCCTGCTGACGACCGACGGTGATTGCTCGGTGCCTTCGGATCTGACCAAGGACACCGTCGAGCGGCTTCTCGCCAACCCCTATCTGGTCTCCTGGTACAGCCAGAACTGCGACGGCGGTCATCCCAGGATCAAGCCGTTCCCGATCGGGCTGGATCTCCACACCCCACGTTCCCTGGCGACGCCTGCCGGACTGGTGAGACAACTGAAAACCCTGCGCGGGAAGGGGAGTGCGGATCGTCGTCCGGCCAGGATATTTTGCGATTTCAGCATCAGCAAAGAGTCTGGCGAGCGTCGGGAATTGCTTGATGCTCTGGACGGATGTCCGCATGTCGATTTTCTAGGGCAACACGTATCGCAGCGCTCGATCTGGCAGCTCTATTCGCAATATCCGCTCGTGCTGTCGACCGCCGGAAACGGCCTGGACTGTCACCGGACATGGGAACTGCTTTATCTCGGCTGCATCGTGGTGACCAAGACTTCACCGCTCGATCCGCTTTACGAAGGCCTGCCTGTCATCATCGTCGATGATTGGCGCGAGGTGCGACACCCCGATGCCCCGGGGCGCTGGATCAGGCAGGCCGCGCATTTGACGGACCGGAACTATGTATGGGGACGTCTGCGCCAGCAAAGCTATCTGCAGCCTCTGCGTGAAGAGCTTCGGGCCGTAGTCTCACCACGGGACGTGTAGGATTTCCAGCTTGGGCAGGCCGACCGGCCGGATGCCGAGGTCGTTGGCAAGGAGGCCAAAAGCTTCGGTCTCGATCAGATCGCGGTATGGAATTTCGGGGAAACGAAGGCCGCCGCGATGCAAGGCGGCATCGACCAGCAGCATGGTTCCGCCGACCGCATCGAGGCCGATGATGTCGAGATGCCTGACATCGCTGAGATGATACCGGCTTGGCGTTTGCACGGGAGGCTGGTGAAGGCCGCCGCGTATCTCGCGGTAATAGCGATAGTCCTTGATTTGCCGTCTGATGACAAAGCTGTTGAGGTCGAAACTGGCGCCACCGGCGATCTTCACGCAGTTGGGCACCGCGATGCGGTGCCCCGCGGCGATCAGGCGGTTCAGCACATCGCCGGGAAAGCGCCAGACGTCGATGTCGATCCACAGCGCCCAGTCGTCGTCCTCGCTGAGTCCGTGATCGATCAGGTAATTTCGCACCTTGGCGATCGCGCCGCGCCTGACGCGCTGCATCCTGTGCTTTGCCCGCTTTGCCCTATCGAGGCTGGTGCCGACCTGTCTTCGCAGCAGGACGATGTCACGATATTTGCCGACCAATCCAGCGGTCGAGGCCTGCAGCCGCTCCCAGCTTCCGTCGAGGCTGTCGCCTTCGCAGAAAACCAGCTTGATTCGGTCCTTGGGGTAGTCGAGCCCGTCCAGCGCATCGAGAAAGGGCTGGATAAGGTCGGCGGCATCGCGAAGCGGCACCAGGAGAGCGATGTTTTGTCCCGACGGCGGCGGCGCCGACAGCACCGCCCTGTCGACGCCGGCTTTTGCCTGCGCTTCATCCAGATAGGCTCCGCGCGTCAGGTGATACCAGAACCTGTGGGCCCGGCTGCGCAGCTTGGTCGTCCATTTTGGTGCCGGCTCCGGCGTCCACCATGTGCCGGCCCAGTGATGGATCGAAAGCGCCGTATCGTCGCCGGCCTCGCGCTCCATGCTCCCGGCCGACGTCACCGGCGCGAACAGGCCGGAAGGATGAATGGCGAAGGCCGCCTGGTCGCTGTATCCGCGCTGCGCGGAGGTGAGCAGGCAAGGACCGGTCGCGTCGAGCACATCCTTGGCAGCGGCGAGCCTGGACATCATCGACAGGAGATGCATCCAGAACGGATGACCGGGCGGGCTCGCTATCGTTCCGTTGAACAGGAGGTAGGGCAGGCCCCGGAAATCCGCCTGGACGGCCGCATGCGAAGCCGGCTCCTTGCACAGCACGACCCGGGTCTCGTTCATGATCGCATCGAAGGGGGCGACGCATTCGCAGTCGATGTCGGCATAGACCCCGCCAAAGTGATGCAGAAGCATGTAGCGGGCCGCGTCCGACCGCTGCACGCCGTTGGCATAACCGCAGAACATCGGCAGATAATCCGGGTAGTGCTCGGCCACGAATTCGAGCAGCATCCGGTCGCTCCAGAACATGACCGTCCAGTGTGGGTTATGCCGCTTCCAGCTGTCGGCATAAGCCTGGAAGCGCGCGGGAACGATGTCGGTCTTCCACGTCTGGTGCAGGATCGGCGGGATCATCGGCGGCTCATGGGATGATGGGAAATGGCGGGTCGTCGTTGCCGTTGTCCAGTGCAAGCCCGGCGCGGACAGCATCGCGGATCGCTTGCGGGCCAAACTTGGCCCATACGGCCTGATGCGCCCGAAAGCGCTGCCGTGCCCGGCGCTCGGCGTCGAGAGAAAGGTCGACGGCCATGGCGGCCAGTCCTTCGTCGCTGGCCAACAGAAGTACCTGGTCATTCTCGACCAGGCCCAGGCCCTCGGCCGCGAGCGGTGTCGCGATCACCGGCACCCCCCAGGCCATCGCCTCCAGAATCTTGATGCGCGTGCCCCCGCCCGCCCCGAGCGGGATGATGCTGAGATGCGCGCCGGACAGGAGCGGCGCCACGCTTTCGGGATTTTCGACGAGCTCGACGCCAGGCAATCCGGCCAGCGCCCGCACGGTTGTCTTCGGGCTGCGCCCGGCGAGAACGAGTTTGGCGTCGGGCAAAGTCTGCCGGATACGAGGCAATATGGCATGAGCCAATCGCTCGGCGGCATCGACGTTTGGCGGATAGCCGAGATGCCCGATGAACAGGATCACCGGATAGCCGCTGTCGGCCGGTGCTTCCGCCGGTAGCACATCGGGAACGGCCTCGACGTTGGGAATCCCATTGGGAACGACATCGACGGGCATTGTGGGTCCAGTGAGGGCCATCAGCCTCTCGCGATCCTCGTTCGAGCAGACCCAGACCCTGTCGACGATGGATTGTGCTTTTCTCTCCAGCCGCCGGATGCCAAGAACCGCCGGAGATCGCGCTGGACGGATATGGCGCAGCTGTGCCGCCAGATCGGATTCGACATTGTGCATGTCGAGGATGAGCTGTTTCGTCAGGGGACGCAAAGGTCGCAACAGCTTGAAAAGGCCGATACCCTCGACGACGATCGTGTCGGGTTTGAAGGTTTGCACCAAGCTCCGCAGCCGCACCAGTGCCGTGCGGGGAATACGGTTCTCCTCCGCGATCCTCCACCAGCCGAGAGAGGCCGAACGCGGTTCTCCATCGATCGTCAGGCCAACCGCATTGATGCGCGCATCGGACGGCTGTGACGGGTTGCCTGGGGGCCTGACCGAGACAAGCCGGACCGGGCCATACTCGGCCGCAAGGCTGGCATTGTTGAAATTTCTCAGGTCCGCTCCGGAAACCGGCGGAAACGCCGGGTCGAAGGACACGATCAGCGTGCGTCTTTCCGCGCCAGCGCGCGACGGGTAGTCAGGCCTTTCCATCATGGCTCCGAAGCGAATTCGAATACGATATTGCGTTGCCTTCCAGCTCCGCCCCAGACTCTTGTGGGCGCGAACGGCACGCATCATGCTCATCGCATAGCTGTATCGGTTGTGCTTGATAAGCTGCCTTGAAATCCGCAGAGCTATCCAGGCCTTCCGCCACTGCAGAACTTCCTTGGCAATGCCTGAATCGGCAAGCTTGTCCAACTCGACAGCTATCGCGAGAAAAGTGGCGCGCGGAGCCAGAACGAACCGCCGCGCCATCCTTTCTTCGTCATGGTGATAGAGAAGCACCGGAGCGGGAATTGTTGCCACCTGGGTGCGGGCGAGCAGGGCCGCCCAGTAGCACGTGTCCTCATCCAGGCTGGTGGTCTCCGGAAAGCGGACGGTGGCCGTTGCCGAGGTTGCGACCAATGCGCTGCCCATGGCGATCGGCCATGCCTCGTTGAGGAGATACCGGCGGGCGTTCGACGCCCGGTCGCTCGTGTACCCATGTGGAGTCTTGAGCTTGTCCGGCCGGCCCCTGGCACGTCGAATGCTGGCCCCTACCGACAGGCCGGCCTCCGGATGGCGCAGGAGCGCATCATGCAACAGCCCCAACCCTCCCGCCATCACCTCGTCGTCGGCATCGAGGAAGAATATGAACTTGCCCTTGGCCCGCGCAATTCCGGCGTTCCGGGCAGCACCCGCGCTGCCCAGCCGCACGGCCAGGATCTCCAGCGGCAATCCGTATCTCCGGGCGCTTTGCATCGAGATCGCCGCGGTCTGATCGCTGGAGCCATCTTCGACCAGAAGAACCTCACCGATCAGGCTCCTTTCGGGCAGAAGGCTTCGCAACGTGGCGTCGATCGTCACCGCGGCGTTTCTTGCCGGGATGATGATGCTGATGTCGGCTTGCGCTCGCCCCGGGATGCTCATTGTGGCAAGAAAAAGCCGCGCTTCAAAACGCGGTCATAGCAATGTTTGAATGGCGAGACCGCGCGAAGTGAAAGACTGGCCAGGCTTTCGACTGGCTGCGGGTCGACGTCGAACGGCGACTGGTCCTTCAACCAGCTGTAGCAGGAGCCGTCCTTGAGGACGGAAGGACTTCCAACGATGTAACCACCAAGCGCCTTGACGTGGCCGACCCGCCGCACGCCGCTATAGAGGCTGGACGAAACCGCCGGTTCGCGGGTCCTGAGATAGACGTGGAATCCATTCGGCGATCTTGCGACCGGCGTACAACTCGAAAGGCGTGCGTACTTACAGGACCAGGCCAGATAGCCCGCTGAATCATCGAAATCCAAGATGAGAAGGTTGCAGTGTCCCGCTACGATCCCGACATTTCCGGCAAATTCACGAAACCAGCGCCGGGTTTCCTCACGTGTCGGTGGCTTCTGCGAAAGCTGAAAGGCAATCGAGCGGAACGCCAGTTCTTTGAGGTCTTTTCGACGGCGCTGCAAATGTAGCGGGTGATATTCCATCGCCTGAAGATCGAGATGCTTGCCACCTTCGCGCAGCGGCACACAGATGTACCCCTTAGCCAAGAGCTCGATTGCGTATTCCGTTTCGACTAGAGGCTGCATCCACGAATGTTCCGCGGCCGAAGACGTCGTCCCAATCTCATTAGCCTAGCAGGGTTCCGTCAAGCGCCGCCGCGCACTTGGCCGTGTATTTGTGAGCATTTCGGCATATATACTGGGTCTTGGGCTGGTTATCGCCTTGACCAGGCCAGCCAGCGCGCCGCCAGGCGCCTGCGCAAGGAGGTGAGCCGTGTCCGCCTGTAGGCGTCGCCCGCCATCTTGATGCCTTGCGCCTGTGTCGGGAAGGGATGGATGACGTCGGCCAACGCATGCAATCCTATGCCCGATCGAATGGCGAGGGTCACCGTGTTGATCATCTCGCCGGCATGGCTGGCGACGACCGTCGCCCCCAGGATGCGGTCGGACCCCTCCCTGACATGGATCTTGACGAACCCTTCCTCCTCGCCGTCCATTACGGCGCGGGCGACATCGTGCATCAGCACGGTGTAGGTCTTGACCGGAATGCCGTTGCTGCGCGCCTCCAGGGGATAGAGGCCGACATGGGCGATCTCCGGATCGGTATAGGTGCACCAGGGAACGACGAGTTCACTGAGCCTTTCGCGGCCGCGAAACAAGGCATTGCGCACGACAATGCGCGCCGTTGCCTCGGCGGTGTGGGTGAACTTGTATTCGAGGCAGACGTCGCCCGCCGCGTAGATGTGCGGGTTGCTGGTTCGTAGATAATCATCCACCTTGATGCCGCTGGCGTCACACGCCACGCCAGCCTCTTCGAGGTCGAGACCGGCGACATTGGGTGAACGGCCGACGCCGGTGATGATCTCGTCCACCGAAATCGTCGTCGTGTCGCCATCCCGCATCAGGTCGGCGAGCTTGTTTGCGCCTTCCCTGCGCACCGCCACCACTTCGGTGTTCAGGCGCACCTCCACCCCTTCGCGCGCCAGCGCATCCGAAAGGATCTGCGCGGCGTCGCGCTCCTCGCCGGGCAGGAACATCGGATCGCTCTGCGCCAGGATGACCTTCGCGCCGAGCAGGCAGAAGGCCTGCGCCGTCTCGCAGCCAAGCGGCCCGCCGCCGATGACGAGGAGGCGTGGCGGGCATTGCGTAAGATCGAACATCGTCTCGTTGCTGAGATAACCGGCTTCGACCAGCCCCGGAATGGCAGGGAAGGCCGGATGTGCGCCTGTTGCAACCAGCGCCTTCTTGAAATGCAGCGTCTTGTCCACGACCGTGATCGTATCGTGTCCGGCAAATCGCGCCTCGCCGAAATAGAGATCGATCCCTTCCGAAACCAGGCTCGCGGCGGAATCGGCACGGCTGATCCGCTGCCGGATCTGCCGCATTCGTGTCATTGCGCGTTGAAAATCGACACGAAGATGGTCTGGCGGGTCGCCGCCGAAGCTCTCGGCGTCGCGCATGTCGGCATAGAGCCTGGCTGTGCGGATGATCGACTTCGACGGAACGCAGCCGACATTGATACACGCACCGCCAATCAGCCCACGCTCGATCAGCGCGACTTTCGCACCAAGGCTCGCCGCGTCACGCGCGGCGGCCAACCCGGCCGGCCCGGCGCCGATGACGACGAGATTGTAGGGGCCGTTCGGGGTCGGATTCTTCCAGTGCGGGGGATGCGCGCCCCTGATCAGTTCGACGTCGTTGCGGTCGACAGGGAAGGCGGCGGTTCTCGTCGGTTCACGTGACATCGCGTCCCCCGGATGCCGGCGTTGCCGGCCGCGACAACCATCCGCCGGTGAAGCCGGCCTTGCCCAGGCCGCGACGGATATGGGGATTGGAACGCATGAGCTCCCAGATCAGGCCGGAACGGTGGTTTTCGATCATCATCACCGCGATGCCCTGGTCCAGTCCGAAATGGCCTTCCGACACCCAGCCATTGCGGCCGAATTTTCGCCGATTGGCCAATGTCGGGTTGAAACCGCTAGGCAGCCGGAAATTGTCGAGCACTTCCGGGTAACGATCGACGAGGTGACGCAGCGCCGCCAGGCAGATGTCCGGCGCGAACGGCAGCGACGCCGAATAGGACCAGGGCGCGATCGTGCCGTCATCCGGACCAAAAGGCGCGCCACGCGCCGCATAACCGGAAAACCGGTGGCGCCGTCGCTCCACGCTGGCGCGGAAGCTGCCTGGCCCGTCGCCGGCCGAAAGACCCCACAGATTCTCGCCATAGCCGTCAAAGCCGTAAGGGTTGTGCCGGGCGTAGTCGCGGTGAAGATATGTCGAGCGGCGGCTGTTTTCGAAATAGTCCGAATTCTTCTCGCGCATGAAAGCGTCGCGGATGCCGGCGAAATCGATCCAGGCATGCGAGAACTGGTGCATGAACAGCGGCCCGCCATAGAGCACGTCGCGGCCGTAGATGTTTTCCCATTGATAGGTCGCCGTCCAGGCCTCGTAGCTGTCGTCGGAGCTCGGTCGGCCCGGCGAGGCCATGGACAGCACATAGAGGATCGTCGCCTCGTTGTAGCCTTCCCAGCCATAGTGCAGAAAGCCGGTCCTGGCCTTCCAGCCCTGGCGGAGCGTCGGGCTGCTGCCTTGCGCCCATCGCCAGTCGACTCGCCTGTAGAGCGCCTCGGCCAGTTGGCGGATTTCGGCCTCATCGTCATTGTCACCGGAAAAATAGGCGCCCGCCACCAGCATGCCGGCGATCAGTAAGGCGGTATCCACCATCGACAGCTCGCAGCGCCAAACGCGCAAACCGGTCCGAATGTCGAGGAAGTGATAGTAAAAACCCTTGTGGCCGGTAACGTCCGGGCCGCTGCCTTGCGTGCTGGTCTGGAAAAAGCGTAGCGCCGCAAGGGTCAGCCTGGCAGCCGCGTCGCGCGCCACCCAGCCACGTTCGACGCCGATCGGATAGCAGGACAGGGCGAAACCGACGACAGCGATGCTGCACGGTGAATTCGGCCGCGACGTGTCGGCGACCAGCCCGTTGCCGGGGTTCACATTCTCCAGGAAATAGCCGAAGGCGGCGCTTTGATAGCGGTCCAGAAGCTCGTCGTCGGCCAGCGCGGCGGGATCTGCTCTAAGCAAACGACGCAAACTCCAACATGATGTTCGCGGCGCCCGTCGATCGCACGCCACCGGCACGGTGGCTGGAGGGCATCGCAGCTGTCGGGCTCTCTCGTCGTGTCATGGCATACCCCTGTTATGGCATTCAGACGTCAGCTACCATAAGCCTTTCCAGCACCAATCGTTGCTTCGTCACGCGGAATTGTAGTTGGCTCGGGCAAACTCGGATCTGCCTCGATCCGGCTCAATAAGTGGCGCGGCCGCCCGAAACGTCGAACACGGCGGCCGTGGTGAACGAGCATTCCTCCGAGGCGATCCATGAGATCAACGCCGCCACCTCCTCGACTTCGCCGAAGCGCGCCATCGGTATCTTGGACAGCATGAAGTCGATGTGCTCCTGGCTCATCTGCTTGAAGATCGCGGTGCGCACGGCGGCCGGCGTTACGCAATTGACCGTCACCTTGGTCTTGGCGAGCTCCTTGCCGAGCGACTTGGTCAGGCCGATCACCGCCGCCTTCGAGGTGCTGTAGGCGGAAGCGTTGGGATTGCCTTCCTTGCCGGCGATCGAGGCAATGTTGACGATGCGACCATAGTTGCGCTCGAGCATGTGCGGCACCAGCGCCTTGTTGCAGTAGAAGACGCCGTTGATGTTGATGTCGATGACCCTTTGCCACTCCTCGGCCGAATAGGACCAGGTCGTCATGTTCGGGCCGGTGATGGCCGCGCTGGTGACCAGTATGTCGACGCCGCCAAGGGCTTCGATCGTCGATTGTGCGGCGGCCTCCACACTTGCCGCATCCGCAACGTCCACCATCACCCCATACAGGCCGGGAACAATGGCTTTCGCCTGTTCGATCTGCGCGGCATCGCGGTCCCAGACGCTGACGCGCCCGCCTTCGTTGACGATCCTCTGCGCGACGGCCAAGCCGATGCCCGAGGCGCCGCCGGTAATCACCGCCGACCGGCCGGCGAATCGTCCCGCGAAGTTCATCGGCATGTCATTCCCCCTGTCCATCCTGGCTGAAGTCGGCCTATGTAATGGCCGTGTTCGGGGACTGTGAGGTTACCGCAGGCCGAGTTCAAGCCCGCATGCGGCCGGATCGTCTGGGCCAAACCGGCTGGACTACGGCGTGCGATCTCTCGGCGATAGCCGCGCTGTAAGACAAGGTGACCGGATTTGCCATTGAGCATGGGGTGCGATAGGTTATATTGCACTGCACAATGGAGATTCCGTTTCTTGTACGCCCCTGTTTGCGGATATGCCGGCCGGTTTGCGGCCTGCCGGTCTGGGGTCGTGTCGACGGGACCCTGAGATGAAGATTCCCAAGTCCCTGCTCGTCGATCCCGAAAGGAATTCGGTCTATGGCAGCTTTGCCGTTGCCGTCTCGATCTGGGCGTTCTCCTATTCCGTCATTTTCGGCCAGGTGCTGATCCTGGCCTACTACGCCGTCTGGCTTCCACTTATTCTGGTCGACTACCGGCGGTTCCTGCGGCAACTATCCAGTGCCTGGCTGCCGCTGCTGTTCGCGGCCTATGTCTGCTTCTCCGTGTTCTGGTCGCAGGCTCCCGGCATCACCGCCAGAACGGGGGTTCAATACCTTTCCCATATCGCCTGCGCCTATGTCGCGGCACGCACCGTCAGTGTGCGCACCCTGACGATAGGCGCCCTGGTCGGCATATTCTTCGTCCTGCTGTATTCGATGAAAGTCGACGGCTATTCCGAGGACGTCCTCGACGGCACCTATAATTTCGTCGGCGCCTTCGCCTCCAAGAACCAGATCGGCTTCGTCGGCTCGCTCGGCATCTATTTCTCCGTCGTGTTTCTTGCTTTCCTTCGGCGTGGCCGGCTGAGCTTCATGCTGACCGTGCCGGTCGTGCTGTTGTCGGTCTATGTACTGATCGTATCGCATTCCGCCACCTCGATAGCCTCGATACCGGCGGTTCTGGCGCTGGTGGCGCTTCTTGCGATGAGCAAGCTTTTGTCGCGGCGCTATCGTCGGGTGATCTTCGTGATCGGCGCCGGCATGATCGTCGTGGTGGCCATTGTCGCCCTCAATCTCGGGCTCATGGACTTCGTGCTTGGCCTATTCGGCAAGGATTCGACGCTTACCGGGCGCACCTATCTTTGGGAGCAGGGTTGGGACGCCGCGATGCGGTCGCCGATCCTCGGCGTCGGCTACGCCGCCTATTGGGTGCAAGGCTTTGCCGAAGCGGAGCGGCTGTGGAACGAATTCTACATCACCACCCGCACCGGCTTCCATTTCCACAACACCTATGTCGAAGCCCTTGTCGAACTCGGCTTCACCGGGGCGGTGCTGCTATCGCTGATCATGCTGCGCACGCTCTTAGGCCATATCGCCGCGGTGGTCTTCAAGACATGGCAGGCCGAATCGGTGGTCCTTATCGGCGTGATGGTGCTGCTGCTCATCCGCTCCTTCGTCGAGGTCGAGATTCTCAACCCCTACATCATGGGCTCCTTCCTGATGTATTTCAGCTTCTTCAAGCTGGCGCGGTTGCCGGTCACCCGCAAGCGATGGTCGCCGGCCTTCGAGCCTGCGGATGCGAAGGGTGGAGAGGCAGCCTGGCCCCATCGTCCAGCGGCGGCCGAGTAATGACGAGGGCCCGCTGGAGCCCTTCCAGGAAAAGTGCTTGGCGGTTTTTCGTCAGGTGCTGCGCAAGTTGGAGCGGGCCGAAGCCATTCCAGGAAAAGAATGTGGGACGGTTCTCCGTCCGGTGTCGCGTCGACAGCCGCTTTCGTTTCCCGGTGCTGGAAATCCTGATGCATGTCGCCCGGAAGTGTCCTCGGTTCCGGGATAACGACATGCATAAAATCAGAAGCTTGCAGCAGGTCGGGCGAATCCTATTCGCCGCGACATGCTGTATCGGCAAAAACCTCCGCCGGGCAGGCCAGGCGGAGGTTCAAAGTCTTTGCGCCATGGGTCTCGAAGCGGCAGGCCGCGCGAACTTCCGCGTCCTACTGGCTGGCCAGCGGCGCCAGCTTGACCCTGATCACATCGCCAGGCAGCACCAGCGTGTCTTCCTTGGCGGTGATTTCGCTGGTCTTGCCGTCGACATCGCGCACCAGCGAATAGAGCAAGGTGGGTTGCTGGTCGTTGGTGATGGCGGCCGTCGTCGCCGGATCGGAGGCCTGGGCGATCAGGCCCCTCTGCATATTCGCCTTCAGCGCGGCCTCGTTCAGGTCGGCTTCGGTCTGCTGTCGGTCGCCGGCGAGCCTCGAGCTCAAGGTGTTCTGGGCGTCGATGGCGTCCTGCGTCGCCTTGCTGATCGCCTGCTTGGCGGTGAGGATGGCCGTCTCGTAGTCCAGGATCTTGCCCTGCAGGTCGGTCACGGACTGCTGCGAATCCAGAAGTCTGGCATTGGCGACCAGGCCCTTCTGCGCCAGCGGACCGATGCTGGCCAGCTGTTGCTGCGCCAGGTCGACCTGCTTCTGCTGGTTGACGATCTTCTTCTGCAGCGATTCGATTTCCGCCTGCAGCACGCCCTTGAGATCGTCGAGCGCCTCGAGCTTCAGCTTCAGCGCCTTCTGGTCGGCGGTCAGGATCGTCATCTCGTCGTTGACGATGGTCGGCAGCCGCGGATCGCCCTCGACCTCCTTCGGCGCTTCGAAGCTCGTCTTGCCGGCCATATCGGCGTCGATACGGGCGCGCTTGACGATCAGCCGCACGCGCAGGTCGTCGGAAATATCGAAATTGCCCTTGGCGGTGACCAGGTCCTTGCCGATCTGCGGGCCGTAGTCGGTGTTGCGCCTGATGCCGCCGGCGACGCTGATCGCCTTCAGCACGGTAAGTTCGGGCACATAGGGAAACTGGCCGGGATTCTGCACTTCGCCCGAAATGTAGAACGGCCGGAATTGCGCCATTTCGACCGAGGCTTCAGGCTTGTCCGACAAAGCGAGCTTGTGCTGCAGCGCCTCGCCGATCGCCGCGGCGACCTCCGCCGTGGTCTTGCCCGCCGCCGGCAATTCGCCGACGAAAGGCACCGACAGCGTGCCGGCCGGACCGACCGTGTATTGGCCATTGACCGACGACCAGTCGCGGAACGCGCTTTCGACGGTCTGCCATTCGGCGATGCGGATGGTGAGCTTATCCTGGGAGCCCAGACGGTAATCGTCGGCGGCGGCCAGCTGGGGAAAAGCGAGCGACATCGCAAGGCACGTCGCCAAGAGCCGCGAGCGGCCGGAAAACGGGCCGCTGCCAAAGACTTCGAACATGTCTGTTTTCAACTGAGCGTTCCGATCCGTTATAGCCCCCATCGCCCGATGAGCTTGCCGCCGGATGCCTGGGTCAGGCGGGCCTATCAGTAAGACCCGCGTGACATCCAGACGGCCGGCACGGTCCTGATGATGATGCGAACGTCCTCGAACAGAGACCAGTTCTCGACATAGTGTCGATCGAACGCGACGCGGCTGTCATAAGAAACGTCGTTGCGACCGCTGACCTGCCACAGGCCGGTCAGGCCGGGCCGGGACTTCAGATAATAGACGGCTGCGCTGCCGTAGATTTCCAGTTCGTCGCGTACCACCGGGCGAGGCCCGACGAGGCTCATATCGCCCTGGAGGATGTTGATGATCTGCGGCAACTCATCGAGGCTGAGCTTGCGCAGGACCGCTCCGACGCGGGTGACGCGTGGATCGTTCTTCAGCTTGCGGGTCGCCATCCATTCCGCATTGGCGTCTGGATTGGTCGCAAGATAGGCGGCCAGCACCTTGTCCCCGTTCGGAACCATGGTGCGGAACTTGAGGCAGGAGAAGAGCCGTCCGCCGCGTCCGATTCGCCGATGACCGTAGAAAATCGATCCGCCATCGGAGAATTTGACGAGCAACGCTATCATGATGAACAGCGGGCCGAGCGCGATCAGCCCGGCCAGCGAACCGGCGATGTCGAAGCTCCGCTTGATGAGGCCGCCGATCGGCGGCGGGAAGTCGGTGTCAGCCTGCGAAAAGCCCGCCGTGGCTGACTTGGCAATGTCCCTCATGCGGAAAACTCCATGCGTTGAACGAATGGTTTACCGCACGATATCAAAAAAATGTTGCAGCGCAACACACAATTTTCCATATCCTTGAAATAGTCGCGTCATGAATTGACTAAATAATAAGCTCGTTTTGCACAAATTTCAGGATGTTTAGCACATTTGTGACAATAAATGGGCAAGGACAAAAAAATCTGGACATTTTTGGGGCGGTTCCTGGGCGGCGCGTTCCTCGCGCAGGGGTCCGGAGCATGTTAGTGCTTTAGGAAGACGCCACATTGGAAACTATTCACCTAAAATACTACTTAATATTATAAGTATACTTGAATTTTTTGGCGGCTGCAGGTAGAGTGAAATGCGGGCGTGTGCATTGCAGCATGGCAGAGTCGAACGCGTAAGCTCAATCAAAAATTTGTGCGGTTGCCCTTGCCGCCTTCCGCCCGCCTTAATAGAATTGCAAATTATACCTGTCATGGTCGCGACAGGTTGAAAGGCCGGAAGCAACCGGTCGAGAGCGGGCGACTTAACAAGCCCGCATCACAAGGGACGGCGCTCGGGTGGGGCTATCGTTGGATATAACCCGAGCCGGTTTATGGGCTGTTGGGTATGTCGCTTCCAAAATTCATCGTTGGGATGCTTTTCGCGCTCGCGATCGTCGTCGCCTGGTCCTGGCTGGGTGGAGCTTCGTTCGGCACGACGCTGCTGCGCGTCATCATCTGCGCCATGGTCATCCAGGCTGGTTATTTCGCGGTTGTCTACGCCATGATCGTCAGGAGCGCGCCGACGCCAGCCGACAGGCTGCGCGAAGCCGAGAGAAAGCAGAACTCCACGGAAGTGCCCGAGGGCGAGAAACTCGGCAGCGCCCGGCGGGGCCTGCATTAGGTCCCACGAGGACATCACCGTCCTCAGGCCACATCGGCGGGTTCGGTCTCAGACTGTTCTCCCGATAGCATCCTGGACAGCCGGCTCCCCGGCTTCGCCTTCAGGCGCTGATATTGCCCGACTTCCACGACACGGCCGTCTTCCATCGCCACCACCCAGTCGGCGAAGGCGATCATCGACGGCCGGTGCGCGATGGTCAGGATCGTCATTGTGCCGCGCAGGCCGTCGATCGACCTGGCGATAAGCGACTGGTTCTGCCAGTCGAGCGCGCTTGTTGCCTCGTCCAGGATGAGCAGTGAGGGCTTGCGCAGCAGCGCGCGTGCCAGCGCGATGCGCTGACGCTCGCCGCCCGAAAGGCGCACGCCACGGTCGCCGACCACCGTCTCCAGTCCCAGGTCGAGCCGTTCTACGAATTCGCCGGCATGCGCGGCGCGCAGTGCCGTCCACAATTCGTCGTTGCTGGCCCGTGGGGCGGCAAGCCGCAGGTTCGCCGCGATCGTGTCATGCAGCAGGAACACGTCCTGCGGCACATAGGCCACCTGATCGCGCCACAGGCGGCGATTGCCGGCATCGATCTCGATGCCATCGACGAGGATCTTGCCTGCGGTCGGCTCGAGCAGCCCGAGCAGCATGTCGGCGATCGTGCTCTTGCCTGATCCGGACGGGCCGATCAGGGCGGTGACCTTGCCGGCCGGAAGGCCGAAGGTGATGTCGCTCACCACCGCCTTGCCGGCGCCGTCGTCATAGCCAAAGGAGACGTCACGAATGTTCAGCCCCGTATCGAGGGTCAGCTTGCGGGCATCCCTGGGTTCGACATGGCCTGGCTCCCGCTCGGCGTCGAAACGTGCCTGGAGGCTACGCATTGCCGTATAGGCGGGCAGATTTATCAGCACCTGCTGGGCCTGCGTCTGCATGTCCATGAAGCGCGGCGCGATTCGCATGAAGACCAGGAGCAGCACGACGATCTCGGCCAGCGACAGGTGGAAGCGGACCAGCGCCACATAGATGAACAGGCTCAACCCCACGACGCTCGCCACCTGGAAGACGGCGGTGCCGATCGAGCTGTTGCGCACATAAGCGATGTTGTCGGCCTTCATCTTTTCGAGCGTGGCTTGCAGCTGCGCGAAATAGCTGGCCTCGACATTGAGGCTCTTGGCCACCTTGATGCCACCGAGAAATTCCGAGACCGTGCGGTACTGGTCCTGGCGATTGGTCGTCAGAATCCGGCCGAAGGCGGTGGCCCGCGAGCGAAACGGCTGCAGCGCTATGAACATCACGATGCCGATGATGACGGCAAACGCCGTCATGACCGGCGAGATGAACATGGAAATCACGAGATAGCCCACCAGCAGCACGGTGATCTGCACCAGCATCAGCAGGGAAAAAGCCGCCCCCTGGACGCGGTCGATGTCACCGGTCAAAGCATGGTCGAGATCGGAGCCGCGCATGCGCGTGAACACGCCCCACCGCGCCTTGCCGATGCTCTCGAACAGGTTCATGCGCAAGCGGTTGATGAAATCGAAGAGCAGCCTTGCCATATAGACCGACTTGAAGCGGTTGAAGGCTGCCTGCACGGCAACGAGCCCGACCAGCGCGCAAAGCACGGTGGTCAACTGCAGCGTTCCGCCGGGCACCAGCCAGCGCACGAAATCAATGTTCGGCAGCCTGACCGCGAAATCCTGGTCGGCACGCCCGACCAGATGCAGCAGCGGCACCAGCAGCAGAATCGAGATGCCTTCCGTCAGGCTGCCGAGGATCAGGAACAGCAGCGCCGTCCAGGTTCGCCGCCCGCCGATCTGGGCAATGACGGCGCCGAACGCTACGACATCGCGAAACAGCGACAGGCTGAAGATCGATGACCTAGGCATCTCCAGCCAGTTCCTTTTCGATCAGCGCCACAGCCTCGCCGATCCTGTCGATGCCCGTCGGAACGTCCAGCCGGCACACGCCGACATGGTTAGCGATTGCTGAACAGTGGCGAAGATGCATCGCCGCGAAATCGCCGGAGAGTGCGGCGCGGCCGAAACGCGTCACGTAGGAGAATTTGATGATGGCCGGCAAGGCGGCGATGCGAGGCAATGGGGTGATCCCGGCCCTTTCGCCGCGCTCGAGGATATAAATCCTGATCGCCGGCACCCTGTTGCTGGCGAAGGCGCCGTGCAGGCGATGCTGCATCTTCTCGATCGCGGGATGCACCTGCGGCCGCACTTGCGCCTGCCCAAGCGAGATCGCCGCCGCGGCATCGGCCGCAAGCTTGATCTGCGGAAACCCCGGAACGATCATCGGTTGGTCCGAGTCTGCCAGGTCAAGCGCCACGACGTCGTCGGTGAGCAGATCGTGCCCGGCCCGGATCAGCGCGCTTGCCGTCGTCGATTTGCCGGCGCCCTTGTCGCCCATGAAGATGGCGCCCCTGCCGGTCACGGCTATGGCGCTGGCGTGCAGGACGAGCAGGCCGCGCTGGTGCAGAAGCAGCGCCAGCACTGGTCCCAGCAATGGGAAGGCAAGCAAGGCGTCGCCGACGCCGGGTGCCGGCTGGACATCGATGCGGCGGGCGTCGCTGATCAGGAATGCGCCGACGGCCTCCCAGGCCAGATACTGCCGGCCAGGCTCGAAGCGGAAGACGGTCGTTGCCTCCGCTGAGGGCTTGGGCATATCGATCGGGCCGATGGCGATCTCGATGTCGGCCGCCGCCGGCTCCGCCGGCTCCAGTTCGGGCAGGGAAACGTCGGACGCGATGGTCAGGCCGTAGGCGCGGTAGTAACTCCGTTCTCCGGCGATCCTGCCGCGCCGGAAAGGATGGTCGAGATCGCCGGCGAACGGCTCATGGCGGGACATCATGCGGGGCTCCCCCCATGCTGGACCTGCCGCAGCCACAGCGACAGTGACGCCGAGCGCCAGACGTATTGGACATCGAGCGGGGCCGCCTGGTCCGGCTGGTGCAGCAGCCGCGCATAGGCGGCGTTTACTTCCGGCAGGTTGACATAGGGCGCGATGCGACCCGCATCGCCAACCAGCAACTGCTCCAGCAGGCCGCGATGGTTGCGCACCATGCCGTTGACGAGATTGGCGGTGAAATCGATCTTGTCACGCCGCCACTGGACCGCCGCCGGCAGGATACCCTCCATGGCTCGGCGCAGCACGTAGCGGCCAAAGCCGTGACTGAGCTTCTGCTCGCCCGGCAGCCCCAGGCAGAATTCGACCAGCGGCTTGTCCCAGAACGGATAACGTGGTTCGACGCCGAAATTGGCGGCGACCTTGTCCAGAACCTCGAAAGAGTGCGGCACATAGCCGTTGGACAGGATCCAGCGGTGGCTGAGCGCATCGCTGGCCCGGACGCCGGTCGGCATATAGCCGGCTCGGTGGAACCGGTCGATGATCTCGGTTCGCCTGGCAAGGTCCGGATTGATCAGGTCGCGCCAACTCCGGCCACGCTGCGATCGGGCAGGCCCGCGTATCCTGCTCAGGGCCCGGTTCCCCAAACGCCGCAGCTTGGCGATGCGCCAGGCCGGCCCGTAAATGGTGAGGAACTGGAAATAGAGACCGAGCGTGCTGTCGCCATAGGTGTTGGAGGCGCTGCGCACCTCGCGCCAGAGGTCCAGCCATCTGCCGCCATTGGCAAGCTCGTGCAGATGGCCATGTCCCTGCGAAACGACTTCGTCGCCGCCATGGCCGTCGAGCAGCACCTTGATGCCCTTGGCGCCCGCCGTCCGGTAGATGCCGCGGGTCAGCGTCAGGCCCGGCGCCAGGAAAGTGCCTTCCTGCTCTTCCAGCACCCGTTCGAATTCAGCGAAGGGCGCATAATTGCCGACATGGATCAGCGTCGGGTCGGCCTTCTGCTGATCCAGCACGGCATCGATGAAGGAGCGCTCGTCCATCGATGAACCCTTCTCGAAAACCAGTGAGAAGGTCGGCAGCTTCGGCTTGCGCCCGGCCGCATTCTGCAGCCCCGCCACGCAGGCGATCGAGGAGGAATCGAGGCCGCCGCTCAGCATAGCGCCGACCGACGGACTCCCCCGCATGCGATTGCGGACCGATTGCGAGAACAGATGGGCGAATTCCTCCGCGGCGTCCGACCGCGGCGCCCGCTGCGACGGCTCTATCTGCCAGTACCGGCGCAGCACCAGACGTTGCGCGGTGACGGTGAGGCTGTGACGCGCCGGCAGGGCGAAGATGTCGCTGTAGGGCGTGGACTGCGGGTCGTCGGGCAGGCCGGCCAGGAATCCGGAAATCCGGTGCTCGCTGAGACGCGCATCGACCCCCTCGAGGCCGAGCATTGGCCCGATCTCGGAGGCAAAGGCGAAGCGTCGTTCCGCCGCGTGGTAGTAGAATGGCTTCACTCCGAAATGGTCTCGCGCGCAGAACAAGAGCCGCCGCTCGGCATCCCAGACGGCAAAGGCGAAATCGCCTTGCAGATGCACTGGGCAGGCTTCACCCCAGCGCAGATAGGCCCGCATCAGCAATGCCGCATCGGCGACTGAACTGTCCCTGATGCCGAGCCTGGCGAGCAGTTCGTCGCGGTTGTCGAGCCGGCAGTCGGCGGTGATGGCCAGCTTGCCGCCAGCCATGGTCAGTGGGCCGGGGCCGGCTTCGTCGGTCGTGTTGAACAAGGCGTGGCCAAGCGCGATGCCGCTGTCCAGCCACCACGAGCTTCCGTCGGGACCACGATGGCGCATGCGCGCCAGCATCTGCTGGATGCCGCTCGCCGCTTCAGCCGGCGCGGGGTCCTGTCGCAGCAGGATTCCGGCCACGCCGCTCATCGGCTGCCGTGGTCGATCAGGTGGGCGAAGCCATCGACGGATCCGCCGAGCACGATGTGGTCGTCGCTGACCAGCCAGGCATGCGCCTTCAATTGCTCGCCCGTGCCGCGCTCGATGCCGATGCGGATATTCGACGCATTGCCCTTGCGCGCGAGGAGGTATTGGCCCGAAAGCGCCTGGGTCAGGCATGTGGCGCCCGGCACGAACCGTGCGGCTGCTGCAACCCCCCAGGCGACGAGCCGCAACTCGCCCATGCTGGCACATTGGCGCGCGTTGAGCCGGGTCACCATCGCGCGGACGCGGTTGTAGGAGAACACTGTCAACCCGAGCCGTACGGTCGCGACCACCAGCAGGCAGCGGCACAGGAAAAGCGCTTCGGAGCCGCTCAAGGACAAAATCCCGGCCAGGCTCCGCCTGCCAGGCCGCTGCTTCATCGGCGTGGGGGTTCTCTGCGTCACAGGTCTTTGCCGCGCAACCATGGCCTCTTGCGACACCTGCTTAGACGAGTGCCTCATGCTCAAGCCTCGCAAGCCCGTTTTCCGCCAGTCCTTTCAGCAATGCGTCGACGTCGGCCTTGCAGCGCTCTGCGTCGACAGTGTAGCGCGCGAGGACGGCGCTGCGGATATCGGCGATCGGCTTGGGTTCCTGGATCAGTTCCCAGATGAAAGCGCCGACACCGTTGAGGCTGTAATAAATATTGGATCTCAGGTTGAGAAGCGCGAGACCATCGCCGAATTCGCAAGCAACGGCGTCCTTGGTGGCCTTCACGCAATCGTGCTCGGTTGGGTTCCAGTTCATCCTAAAACCTCATTTGCAACACACCGTCCACGCGTCATCAGTTGACGGGGAAAGTCGGGGATTTTCGTCCCCGGCTCCATTTCATTGTCTTCGATCCTGGAGGCCCAACGTCATTCCTCCAGAAACAGGCTAGTCTCAGGAGAACGTCAGGTCGCCGATCGGGGTGTGTGCGGGAAACGACGCATCGGTCGCCGTGCTGCCGCCGCCGCCTTGGGTGATGGTCTCGATCGAACCATGTACCGTCAGGTTTGGCGTTTCATACTCATGCTTTTCAACATTCTGTTCCATTTTACTCTCCATAAGGACTTGAAACGGCCTGTCGATTGCCGTCAGCACTTTCATGCTGCATTGCAATAGCTGCACGGCAACATTTATGAGTCAAGTCTCATTTACCTGGCGTTAATCAATTGTGGGTTGCGACGTCACTTGGTGTAAAAGAACCGTCTCTTTTGAGGTAAAGCCGGATACAATCGGCCCCTGCTGTTGAAAATCCCATAAGCCGTTGATTTTGCTGTCCTAAAGCAGATTCACGCAGGCGATTGATTTTAGATGGCGCTAAACTATATCTATCTTACAGCTGACCATCGCCGATAGCTCGGCCGACGCGCCGCGACAGGGTTGGAATTCAGTCCATGCGTCTCGCCACTTCGGGAAGTCGGCAAACGCTATGGTTGCAAAATCTTGCACTGCGAAAGGAAAAAGCTTTACGGCGCCGCGGTTTTTAAGGATGCTTTGCTTCGCACTTGCAGCATACGCGACGCGCAAACCGTTTTTTGGAGACTGTGCGCTCAATGGCCTTGCCGGAAAGCTCTTATGAACGACTGCGCGCAACCGACTGCGCCGACGAGATCGCCTATGTGCAGGCCTGCTTACGGTTGTATTTTGCTGCGCCGGTCGCCTCGGTCGGCGAGATGTCGCCGCCGGGCCTTTCAGTCGCTGCCGTCACCGACATCGCCAGGCTGAACAAGGTCGGAACCTTCGTTCTGAAGGCGCTGTCGCGTGCGCCGGCGCATGAGAGGCCGGCCGAGCTCTTCCAGTGGCTCGAAACCTATCGCAGAAGGACGGTTTCGATGAACGCCGCCTGCCTGATGGATTCGATGGCCATCAACGAGGCGCTGCTCGACAGGCGGATCGATTTCGTCTTCCTGAAAGGGCCGTTCCAGCAGCATCTGCTTTACGACGATCACTTCATGAAGCCTGCCGGCGATGTCGACATCCTGGTCTCGCCGGCCGGGTTCTTGAAGGCACGCGAAGCGTTGCGCGCGATCGGCTACGAGGTGTCGGGCAAGTCGCGTTCGGTCTGGTGGGTCCGCTTCCTCGGCGAACAGCACATGGTTCGCGGCCATGGGCCGAAATCATCCACGGTCGATCTTCATTACCGGCTCCAGCAGCCCGGCTCGCCCAGCCCGCGCGATGCCGACGGGTTCCTGCGGCGAAAACGGCTGGTCGAGATCACCGGCGCCGAAGTCCCCTTCACTTCGGCGGCCGACACTTTGATGCTGTCCTGCATCAGCGTCGCCAAGGCCCTGTTCAACCGCGAACCCTGCGCCGGCTATGTCTGCGATATTAGGGCCAGCTCCAGCCGCCTCGACGAGGCCGATCAGCAGCGTGTGCTCGATGCCGCGGTGAGCCAGGGACTGGACGACACCTTGCTGCTCGGCCTGCGCGCCGCCGATGTGCTGCTGGGCGGCACCGGCACGCTTCTATCGGAGCGGGCCAAGCCGATCCTGTCGCGCATCGGCAATGAGGACCTGCTCAACATGGTCATCGCGCCATGGCTGTCGTCGCTGCGCTGGCCGCAGCGGCGGACAGTGTTGTGGGAATTGTGCGGCCGGGCTCCCGTCCGCTACCTGGCCGAGGCTGGCTGGGCCGCCTCGGCGGACATCAGCCGCCGCATCTTCGAACGGCCGGCCAGTCCGTGAGGGCGATGGATATCGAAAGTGTACAGGGCGAGGGCAGAACGAAACCTGTGCAAGAGGCAAATTCCATGTCGATGACGAAATCCGAGGTTTGCGTGATCATCGCGGCCAAAAACGCGGCGCGCACGATCGCGGTTGCCATCGCATCCGCGCTGCGCGAACCGGAAGTGACGGAGGTCGTCGTCGTCGATGATGGCTCTACAGACACTACCGCTGAGGCCGCCCGCTCCGCAAACGATGGCAGCGGCCGGCTTACAGTCATGCGCCTCGACGTCAATCGCGGCCCATCCTTTGCCCGCAATGCCGCGATCGCCGGCTCACGAGCGCCGTTCGTCAGCATTCTGGACGCCGACGATTTCTTCCTCAAGGGCCGGTTTCGCAACCTGTTTGCCGGCGCCGATTGGGATTTCGCCGCCGACAACATCATGCTCATCAGGGATGACGCGACCGGCGACGCGACAAAAATCGTCGCCCCGGATTTTGCCGCCGATCCGGAATTCCTCGATCTCGAACGGTTCGTGGAAGGCAACATCTCCAGGCGCCGCGTGCAAAGAGGCGAACTCGGCTTCCTGAAGCCCGTGATCAGCCGCGCCTTCCTCGACCGCCACGGATTGCGCTACGACGAAAGCCTGCGACTGGGTGAGGACTATGAACTTTACGCGCGGGCGGTTGCCCACGGGGCACGGTTCAAGGTCATCCGTTCCTGCGGTTACGGCGCCATCGTGCGTGCCGATTCGCTCAGCGGCCGCCACAAGACGCAGGACCTGAAGCGGCTGGCCGATGCAGATCTGGCGCTGCTGGCCATCGACAGCCTGCCGGAAGGGTCCAAGGCGGTGCTGCGGCGGCACGAGAGGCATGTGCGCGACAAATACCGGCTGCGCAATTTCCTCGATGTGAAGGCCGAGCGGGGCCTCGCTTCCGCAGCGGCCTACGCCTTCGCAAGCCAATCCAACCTCGTTCCCATCGTCCAGGGCGTGGCATCCGACAAGCTCGAGGCGTTGTTTCGCAATATTGGCCTCGTGTCCAGGAACAAGCGCGTGCCACCGCTGCGTTTCCTGATGGCCGGAACCAGCGCGGGCAAGGCACGGTAAGGCACGGGAACGTTCCGTCTTGCCTGCCGGCCGCGGGCCTAGCACGCAACCATTTCGATCGGATTTATGAGTTTACGAATTGGGTGGTTGCCTCGCGGCTCCGGGGATGGCAATCTATGTTGCGGTGCAGCAAATTGAACGACCAGCCGAACTAGCCCCCGATCGGACTGGTCCGAAGTCTCACTTCGTCAGAGGAGTGGACGACGCGGTATGAGTTTCAGGCCCGGCCAGAAAGCCGACCCAGAAAGCCGACGATGACGGGAGTTTAAGTTCATGGCTTCGATATTCGGCTTCAGATCAAGGGATCCGGCCCGCGACATGCAGACAGACGTTGCGCGTCTGGACCGGCTGGCGAAGCTGTTCGAGCAGATCGCGGCCGAAATCGATGCCGAGAAAACCGGCCTGGAAAGCCGCTACCGCAAGGAGGCGACCAACGCGGCCTTCCTCGTCGAAGCCATGGAAAACGGTTCGGCCTCCGACCGTCGCTCGTCCGAGGTCAGCGCATTGACGCAGTCCATCTTGAACAGCGAGCGTCGCATCGCGGCACTGTCGCGCCAGGACGGCATGATGCGCGAGCTTCGACATTCGCTGGATGTGGTCTTCCACGAGAATGGGGCCGCCGATTCACCGGCCACGGTCGAATCGGCCAGGCAGACAGGAGCCGGCCGAGGGTGAAGGTGGCGGCGCGGGACCGTTACGACGGAGGTGATGCAAGGGGTGGTCAAGATTGGCCCGTTTGGAAGCGGTTCAAACGTCGACTTTGGGTTGGGAACGCACAGCGCAAAGGTGAGTTTGTCATGAATTCGGATCCCAAAATCATGTCCACGACAGCAATCGACGCCGCCCTGCATTTCGGCTGGCGGTCCGGCCTGGCGGTCGCCTTGCTGCTTGCCGTTTTTGGCAGCCTGCCGGCAACCCCGTCTCATGCGCAGGATATCCAGTCCCCGCCCTCCTTCGTCGACGATTTCAAGAGTTTCGACCGCGAGCGCTGGTACGTTTCGGACGGCTGGACAAACGGCAGCCATCAGAATTGCACCTGGTCGAAAGGCCTGGTCGAGCTTTCCGATGGCGTTCTTTCGCTCGGTTTCGCGAAGCAGAAGACCAAGGATCGTGAGTTCGCCTGCGGCGAGATCCAGACCAAGCAGCGCTTCGGCTATGGGACCTATGAGGCGCGGATGAAAACCGATACGGGCCCCGGCCTCAACGCGGCTTTCTTTTCCTATATCGGCCCGTCCGACAAGCAGCCCTGGGACGAGATCGATTTCGAGATCCTCACCAAGGACACGTCCAAGGTCCAGGTCAACGCCTACATCGCCGGCAAGGGCAAGAACGAGAAGCTGGTCGACGTGCCCGGAGGCACCGACAGTGCCTTCAACGACTACGCCTTCGTCTGGGAGAAGGATAGTCTGCGCTGGTACCTCAACGGTCAGCTGGTGAACACCATCACCGATCCTGCGAAGCTGCCCAGCCATGCTCAGAAGATTTTCTTCAGCCTTTGGGGCAGCGACACGATGAAGAGCTGGATGGGAGCGTTCGCCGATCCGGGCCGCAAGCTTTCGCTGCAGGTCGAGCGTGTCGCCTTCACCGCGCTCGGTCAGCCCTGCCAGTTTCCGGAATCGCTGGTATGCAGCGTAAAAGAGTTGGGAAAGACGAATTGAACCGGCCGGACCGAAAGCGGCTCCAGGCCCTGGATGGGAATGAAACCGAATGAACTTGACGGTGTTTGGAATTGGCTATGTCGGCCTCGTGCAGGCGGCGGTGCTTGCCGAAGTTGGCCACCAGGTTGTCTGCGTCGATATCGACGCAAGCAAGGTGGAGCGGCTCAACCAGGGCTTTGTCCCGATCTTCGAGCCAGGCCTTGAAAGCATCGTCAGGGAGAATCACGCCGCTGGCCGCATCAAGTTCACCACCGATGCGGCGGCTGCCGTCAGGCATGGCGAAATCCAGATGATCGCGGTCGGCACGCCGCCCGGCGAGGACGGTTCGGCGGACCTCAAATATGTGCTGGCGGTCGCCGAGACCATCGGCCGCGAGATGGATACCGCCAAGATCGTCGTCGGCAAATCGACAGTGCCGGTCGGCACCTGCGAAAAGGTGAAGGCCAGGATCGCCGAGACGCTGAAGAAGCGCGGGCGCGAGGATTTGAGCTTCGACGTCGCCTCCAATCCAGAATTCCTCAAGGAGGGCTCTGCCGTCGCCGACTGCATGAAGCCGGATCGCATCATCGTCGGCACCGACAGCGAGGACACCGAGGCGGTGATGCGCGAACTCTACGCGCCCTTCAACCGCAACCACGAGAAGATGATCGTGATGGACGTGCGCAGCGCCGAATTCACGAAATACGCCGCCAATTGCATGCTGGCGACCAAGATCAGCTTCATGAACGAGATGGCGAACCTTGCCGAGCAGCTCGGCGCGGACATCGAGGAGGTGCGCAAAGGCATCGGTAGCGATCCGCGCATCGGCTACCATTTCATCTATCCGGGTCTCGGCTATGGCGGCTCGTGCTTTCCCAAGGATGTCCGTGCCCTGATCAAGACCGCCGAGGGCGTCAAATTCGATGCCAAGCTGCTGCGCGCCGTCGAGGAACGCAACAATGACCAGAAATCCGTCCTGTTCGACAAGGTGCATCGCTATTTCAAGGGCAACCTCGAGGGCAAGACCTTCGCGCTGTGGGGCCTGGCCTTCAAGCCCAACACCGACGACATGCGCGAGGCGCCCGCGCGTGTGCTGATGGAAGCGCTCTGGAACGCCGGCGCGACCGTGCAGGCCTATGACCCCGAGGCCATGCAGGAATGCCAGGCCGTCTACGGGCTGCGCGACGACCTGATGCTGTGCGGCACCAAGGAAGCGGCATTGCGCGGCGCCGACGCGCTGCTGATCGCCACCGAATGGAAGAGTTTCCGCGCACCGTCCTTCGATGCGCTGAAGGATGCACTGACCACGCCGGTCATCTTCGATGGCCGCAACCTCTACGATCCCAAGGTCGTGGCGCGCCACGGCATCGAATATCACTCGATCGGCAGAATGGCGGCATGAGATCGGGTGCGGAGACAAGCTCGAAATAGGGCGGATGGGGCAACCAAGACAAGCGCGCCAGGCGCGGAAAGAATTGCGGCTGATGATGCTGTGAAGTCCGGGAAAATCACCAGGGACGATTTCGAAAGCGAGGCGGCGGCTTTGGCCTGTTGCGTCGGAAAGGAGACCCCATGAAAGTTCTTTTTGCAGGCGGCAATGGCTACACGCCTGAATTCAGCGGCGGCGTTCAGTCGAGCACCCATCATCTGGCCGAACAACTGATCGAGCACGGGCATGAGGCCGCCGTGCTTGCCGCCCTCTTCGGAGATGGTGTCTTCGGTTTCAAGGCGCGCGCCAAAATGAAGCTCTTGCGCCAGCCCGCGGTCGTCGACAGTTTTCCCGGCTATCCGGTGGTGCGGGCATGGTTTCCCTGGGAAGTCGCCAGTTTTGCGGTTAACCGGATGAGGCCGGACGTAGCGGTTGTCCAGTGTCATAAATCGGTTCCGCTCGGCAAGGCGCTGCAGACCGAGGGCGTGCCGCTCGTCGTCTATCTCAGGAATGTCGAATTTCATGAGTTGGGCGGTGACCTGCGCGACCTGGACTCGGCGCTCTACATCGCCAATTCGGAGTTTACCGCGCGCACCTACGCCAAGGAGTTCGGTATTGAGGCGGCGGTAATTCCGCCGACCATCAACCCGATGCACTACAGCACGCCGACCACGGGCCAGTTCGTCACGCTAATCAATCCCTACGAGGAAAAGGGCTTTGAGCTCGCGGTACGCATAGCGGGCGCTTGCCCCGAAATCCCGTTCCTGTTCGTCGAGAGTTGGAAGCTGGAAGAGGATCATCGGGCGCGCATCGAGGAAACGATCGCACCGCTTGGCAATGTCACGCTGGAGAGCCGGACCACCAACATGAAGACTGTCTATGGCCGCACCAGAATCCTGCTGGCACCCAGCAAATGGGAAGAAGCCTGGGGGCGAGTGGCATCGGAGGCCCATTGCTGCGGCATTCCTGTCGTTGGCTCGCGGCGTGGCGGCCTGCCCGAAGCGATCGGGCCTGGCGGCGCGGTGCTGGACTATGACGCCCCGCTCGCCGACTGGGTCGCGGCTGTCAGGCTTCTGTGGAACGACAACCAGGAATATGATCGGATCTCAGGCCTCGCGCGCAGCTTCGCAGCGCGTCCGGAACTCGATCCGGACCGTCAGTTCGTTACTTTCTTCTCGATATTGGACAGGGCAGTGCGGCAGGGCGCACGGCAAGCTGCTTAGACTTGAGCGCCAGCTGGTCGCTCACTTACTGGGCATTTGCCCCGACTGCGGCTTTGGCGCTCGACCGGATCTCGACGTAGCGCCCGAAGGGTAAGAATGGCAGAAAAACACAAGTTTGTAATGTTGGATGGCCTCAGAGGCATCGCGGCGATCGCTGTCGTTCTGTTCCATCGGCGCTGGTGGTTCGCGGACGATGGTGGCTTTCTGCAACACGCACCTTTGGCGGTGGATTTCTTTTTTCTCCTGAGCGGGTTTGTGATCGCCTACGCCTATGAGCCCAAACTGATCGCTGGAATGAGCCTCCGCCGGTTTTTGATAAAACGCCTGATAAGGCTGTATCCTCTGATAATCCTCGGGGCGTTCCTCGGTGGTGCGTTCATTTTGTTGAAGGAAATAAGAAATGAAGGCAGAATAGCGGACGCGATAGAGATCACATTGTTCGGCATAGCAGCAATTCCGATGCCGTTTCCAAACTCCATAGCCAACCAGCCATTTTATGCCGATCAGCCTCTGTGGTCGATATTCTTTGAGCTTCTGGTGAATATAGGGTTCGCTGCTTTTCTATATAGGCTCACAAACAGTTCATTGAAACTAATTGTAGTTTTTACTGCAGTGGTCTACCTGATCGCGGTTGCTGTAAAAGGGGATTTCGGTCTCATCGGAAACCAATATGGTCCGTACGGATGGATGCTTCTGGCCGGTTTACCCCGCACCGCATGTTCGTTTTTTCTCGGCGTCATCATCTTTCGGCGCTTGGGGGACAGCTGGATAAGTCGCGTAAGGGCGCCAGCATGGACCCTTCCAGTGATCTTGATAGCGATTTTTGCCGTGCCGGATTTGGGAAATATTGGAAATACAATCATGGCTGCTTTGTCTGTCCTGATTGTTTTCCCGCTAATTGTGATTACAGGAGCCAACGCGCAGTTGGATGGGGTTGGGGCGAAAATCGCCGCGATTTCAGGCGCGGTATCTTTCCCTATATACGTACTGCATGAGCCAATGTATGCTTGGTCGGAGCCGCTTATGTACAGGCTTGGCCTGTTTGATCAAGTAGTTCCCTCCGTGTTGGCTTGCGCGCTTGTATTTGGAATTGCGTTTTTTTCTCTGATAGTGTACAAGATTTACGATATCCCGATACGCCGTTTCCTTACGAGTACTTTCGATACCTCCAAACAAGCTACTCCCGCCCTGCGATGGGAGTCTGCATGATCGTGCGTGATGATGCATGGTGCGGCGCACAAATCGATGTTGCGCCTGCGAACAATTCCCTTTACGTTTTGGAATGGTCGATGGTCTAGGATCGGACTTGGATATGATGGCCGGGCGCCAAGCGGAACGCGGCACAGAAGGCCGTCTTGAACGAGCAACAAGGCGTCTGCGCCATGCTGCCGGCTGGCGACTTGCGATGCTTCGCCGGACCACGTCGAGTCTTTCCTCGCAGGCGACGGCACGCTCCGCGCTTTTCCTCAGGTGGAAACTGTCGCGGCCAGGCCGAACGCATCAACTCCCGGGAGAATTGATCGTCTCCCTGACGTCCTATCCAGCACGATTTTCGACACTCCCGTTGACGCTGAAGTGCCTCTTGTCTCAATCGGTCCAGGCGGACAGGACGATCCTATGGATCGCCGAGGAGGATATCGTGTCACTGCCAAAATCAGTCACGGAACTCCAAGCTCACGGACTGGAAATACGCTCCTGCAAAAACAGTAGATCGTATAAGAAAATTGTTCCGGCGCTGGCTGCCTTTCCGAATGCCTTCATCGTGACTGCCGACGACGACGTCTACTATTCCGGTCGTTGGCTGGAGCGGATGGTTATGCTAGCGGCTGAAAGGACGATCGTCTGCCATCGGGCCCATACGGTCAGGTTCGACGAAGCCGGCAATCTCGCACCTTACCACAAATGGTATTTTGACCCCAGGGCCGCCTCTCCGATCCTGTTTCCGACCGGTGTGGGTGGCGTGCTCTACCCGCCCGGTTCACTAGCGCCGGAAGTTCTGGATGAAGCAGAATTTATGCGGCTCTGTCCAAGCGCCGACGATGTCTGGCTGTTCTGGATGGGACGCAGGGCAGGAAGTTCGTACGTGATGGCTGGAAACGGATGGTTCCCCATCCCATGGCAGGGGACGCAGACCTCGGCTCTCCATCTCACGAATGTGGGGCAGAGCGCCAATGACGAGCAGATCAGGAGCATGATCAAGCGGTACGGCAGTCCATTCGAGCATTCTAGAGCAATTGGTGCGTAGCGCTTTTTCGTCGGGAATTGCGTAAAGTCGGCGAATCTAGCAATCGCTGAGTCGCCGACGGGTGTGCGCTAATGCATGTCGCCCGGAAGCGTCCTCGGTTCTGGGATAACGACATGCATGAAATCAGAAGCTTACAGCAGGTCGGGCGAATCCTATTCGCCGCGACATGCTATAGCCGTGCGGGTGCAATGGCCCAGAACCCGGTCCGGAGGAATGCGCAGATGTCACGCCTCGCGCGGTGCAGCCACAGCCGTCCTTGTGTGGAGGATTTGCATGGCCTCGCGTAAGGCTTCGCGGCCCGCCGTGAATGCCAGCGCGACCACAATAGTAATCAGGTAGGCAAGGACGGCGCCGCTTGCCAAGGCGAAGATATGCTGCTGTGGCAGCAGCGGCTTGATGAACCAGACTGCGGCCAGCGCCGTATGGGCGCCAAGAACGAACGGAGTAGCCGTCCGGAACATGTGACGGGCTTGCAGCGGCCCGCTCCTGCCGACATAAAGCCACAGGAACGGTGTTCTCAGATACTCGCTGATTGCATAGGCGCTCGCCACACCCAAGGCGCCATAGGGCAAGCCAAGCAGGAAGGCGATGATCGACGTCACCGCTGTGACGACGCCCCAGCGCATGAGGTCGCCAGAGCGACCTTGGCTGACGAACAGCCATCCTGACGGGTTGTTGAGAGGCTGCAGGAGCCCGGCAAATCCAAGAGCGAAGAAGATGCTGGCGCTTGCGCGCCACTGCTCACCGAGCACGAACGGAATGAGAGTGTCCGACATCGCCGCGGCAAACGCGACGCCTGGAAGCGCCACAATCAGGATCAGCGGGATCACGCGAAGAAATGCGCTGCGGTAACGGTCCGGTTCGTCTTTCAGCCTTGAGAGCGCCGGCACCATCACCTTCGACAACGGATTGGTGATCTGGCTGAGCGGAAACAGGAGCAGCTTGTAGGCACGGTCATAAAGGCCGAGCTGAGCCTCTCCCCAGTATTTTCCGATCAGTACATTGTCCAGGTTGCGGGCAAAAAAATTGGCGAAGTTGAAGCCGGTGACGCCAGCGCCGAAGTTCATCAACTCGCTGATCCCTGCGACATTGCGCGGCCGGCCGGGCCGCCAGCGCGAGCTGGCCCAATAACAGAGGGTCGGTAGCACGGCGCCCGTCAATGTGCCGGCAAACAGCGCCCAGTATGAGCGGTCGATGTACGTCCAGGCAATGGATACTGCCAGCCCCGCGATAGCGCTGGCAACGTCGATCAGGGCGAGCCGGTCGAACTGCATCCGGCGTGTCAGCAACGCCAGATGCTGCGCACCCAGTCCGTAGGCCATGATCTGCAGGCCGAACGCGGCCACCAGGCCCGTGACGCGGGGTTCCCCGTAGAAACCGGCAACCAGCGGTGCTGCTCCGGCGAGAACGCAGGCCAGGACAGCGCTGACGGCAACATTGATCCAGAATAGATAATTGACCTCCTCATGCCGGATTGCCGACTTCTGGATCGTCGCTTGGGTTAGGCCGAAATCCTGAAACAGCGCGATGAAGGCCAGCACCGGCGCGCACATCGCAACGACGCCGAAATCTTGGGGCGACAAGAGCCGCGACAAGACAATGACAGAGATGATTTGCGTCGCGACTCGCACGGATTGCGACAGGGCGGTCACAACTGCGCCACGTCCAACTGATTTGCGCAACGAGCCTTCCGGCGGATCGAATGGACTGGTTTCCAAAGCGGAATCCTTGATTTGCACGGATCCCTGGATCCACGAACACCGCCCGGAACAACCCTAAGGCAATAATTTTGCAGTGCAACAAAAAACGCCGTTCTTTTTCGCTCTGTACAAGAAATGCTGCAGTGCCGTTCGTGGTGCGGCAAGCCGCGCTCCCTGGTGGCTCAGGCGGCGTTTGCCAATTTATTCCCGGGGATCGGTTTCCGTGCCTTGCCCAAAAACATCCAGCGCGAAAACCAGAACCGGTCCATCACCAGACACAGGGCAAACGGAACGATCACAGCCGCCAGGATCAGTTCCAAATCCCGCGATACACCCAGGTCCCGCAACGTGAAATGCACGAACTGATGCACGAACATGATCACCAGAGACGCTCTGCCCACAGGGATAAGCCACTCTGCTGGAGGCCAATTGCTCAGCTTCATTGTGGTCAGCATAACCGCAACCGAAAGCGCCGTCGCGAGCAGAATGCCAAGCAAAGGCGGGCCGAAATTTGTATCCTTCATGCTAAAGCTAAAATGCACGCCGGCGATTGCCGCCACGGTACAAATGACGAAAGCGCCGGACAGGAAAGTGATCGAAAACTGGCCAAGTGAAGGCCTCTGAGCCAGCATGTGGCCAAACCAAAAGGCAACCATCGCGATTGGAATGCAAGATATTGCCCATGGTGTTCTTGCCGCCGGGAACTCGTGCATCACCAGGTAGCCTAAGGCGCATGAGCAAGCGACCAGAGTCAGCACCGCAGGCGACAGGGCTGATTGCGACCTCGCGCCGACGAAGTTGTATGCCAGTTGCGTGAGGAACAGACACGTCACGAACCAGAAAGTGCCGAACTTCCCGTCGAGAAACTGGCCGCCCAGTACGCTATGGATCGCGATTTCGCGGAACTGCCATGGTGCGAGTGTCTGGCCTCGCGCATAGGTCCATATGACGTCGAGAACAACGAGTGTCGCCAGAAACCCGACATAGGGAAGAAGGAGGGACTGGCTCCGTTTCCTGGCAAGCTCTGAGGTGGAGGAAGGCGAGTAGAAATAGCCGGAGAGGATGAAAAAAAGCGGCATATGAAAAAGGAATATGCCCCAGGCCATGTACTGCTTAACTGGATCGTGGCTCACGATGAAAATGTGCGCAACGACCACGAGTATGATGCCAAATCCCCGACAGATATCCACCCATACTATGCGTTGATCTGGTGCAGGCGTGCGCCCGACATGTCCGGGTACGACCGGCTCTCGCAGCGCTCTCTCTGTTTGATCGAATGGATTGGCTTCCAAATTCAGGATTCCTGATCTTTGCGCGGATTCCGCATCCCGAAATCCACAACCGCCGCCGACCACAAACTACGGCAATAATTTTGCAGTGCAACAGAAAACGTGGAGCGCCGCGCCAATATTGTTGCGATGCAGCATACCCGGCGCCCATGCCTTGATGCTCGACAAAGCAGCCTTGGCGCCGTGAAGGTTCAGCTCATTGGCCGACGTCACTGCGCCTATATCCGTGGAGTGTCATGACCAGTCTCTCCGAGGCGGCCATTGGCTCCCATTTGCCGGCCCAGCGCGGATCCATGGTCGCGCCTGCCGCCACCCACAGGTCGAAATACGGCTGCATGGGCTTGTTCGGAAACGCTCCGCCGGGGGTGTCGGCCGGCGTTACGACGGCCACTTCCTTGCCGTCGATGAAGAAGGCAACTCTTTTCCCCGCCTCATATTGCATGCCGAGGCGATATCGTTTGCCCGAGAGGTCGCCAGGCTGGATCAATTTAACCCAAACGGTCTTGTGCTTGTTGTCGACGTTCGCCCAGACAGTAATCTGCATCCCCTTGGTGCCGACGATCTCAAAGTCGACTTCCTCATGGGCCTTGTCGTTGAAAATCCAAAGCGGCGCCGCGATTAGCCCTGGCTTCATCGTGGGAAGCGTTACGTCCACTTCCCATTTTGCCGACGAGGAAGCGGAGTTGGCGCCGGACATTACCTCTGCGGATGCCTTCTCGCTGACGGTAAGCTGTAGCGCGCCGTCGACGATTTTGACGTTAGCGGCTTTCCAGTCGTAGCCTCCAAGCTTGGGTTCGCTCCACTGCGACGGCACGAACGGATTGTTGTATTTCCAAAGTTGCAGCTTGACACCCGACCAGTCGGGAAGCGTGTCGAGGGCAACGTTCCCGCTTCGCTCCGTGGCGCTCTCGGCCAATGCATGGCCGGCGACCCATTGCACGGCGGTGGAGGCCGCCAGAAGCGTGAGGAATTGTCTGCGTGTGGAATTCATCGCTAGCCTCCATTGGGTCGCCTTGACCTTGTCAGCGGCGACGATGCCAAAGCCGGCCGTTCGACGCGGCCGTGGCGTTCCAGTGGCATGGGCGCCACTTCGGTGATTGAGCCATACACCAATGATAAGGCGATTTTTTGCTGCATTGCATCAAAAATATTGCAATGCAGAAAAAGGCCTTTCGTGTCAGGAGATTGCCGGCGGGCGCAGGCCAAGAGCAGCGCTGCAACTCCTGGAGAGGCGCTCAAGCCGCGGAGGCAATCGGGGGGTGGGTCCGTCCCACTGTATTTTGCCCGCCAGGTTCAAACTGCGATGGACCGAGTCGAACGCTTTCAAGCTGCAAGCACTGGGGAGACGCAACATCGAGGGCAGGATCGAGTTGCACGGGCTCGCGCACTCTTTCCAATGCGACACGATCGTAAAGCGCATCGAGAAACGCGCCTGCGGGTTCGGCCCCGAACATGGTCTCCGCGGTCCTGCGGGCGTCGCGCCGGAGCGGTGCCATCAAGGCGGGTTGCCCTATGTATAGCTTCAATCGGTCGACGGCCAAACTGGCGAGCCGTTCGACCTCATCACGGAAATATTCGGCATATTTCGCCTCCCCCCGCGAGTCGTATCCCGGACTCCACCAATCGCCGATGTCGTCGAGCCTGACAGGCAAGGCAATCCCGTTGATGCCGTCCTCGAGGAATTCCGGCAAGGCGCAGACCTTTGTTCCAAGAACAGGGGTGTGCTCTGACATCGATTCCAGCGCTGAATAGCCGAAAGTGTCGCCAAACGTGGCGAGGATGCCGAAATGCGAGTTGCGCAGCAATTGTCGGACCGATTGGTTAGGCAACACCCCGTAATGCTGGACGTTTCTCAGTTCGAGCAGCTTGATATAGGGGTTGAAGAATCCCGGACCTGTCGGATCCGTCCATATATGGCCGCCAACCTGGAGACTTGAGACAACGTTCACCCGAATTGGCAATTTCTGCTGGATGGCTTTTTCGGCGATCTTGACCGCAACGCATCCGCCCTTGCGGCCAAAGTGAGCGCCGACAAATGTCAGCACCAGTTCCTCGGCGCTGTTTTCGGACATCGCGTCTTCCGTCGCCGGCACCACGACGTTCGGGTGGCGGACCAACAGCTTCTCCATCAGGAGGCCGACTTCCGGATTGTCGCTGTGCTGGGCCAGAAAACTTCTGCGGGCAAAATGCGACAGTGCGATGATGCGACGGCAGCTTGTGCTGGCAATTCGCGACCTGAGATAGCGGGCCATCAACCCGCGTTTGCGAAGGGCGAACTGTCGCGGCAAATGGGATTCAAACGACATGATGTACTTGGAGGAATTGATCGGTATCCGGTTAAATGCATGCACCATGTCGACAGACAAGGCAGGCTCGATCAGCGTCACGCCTTCCAGCTTGGACGAGACCAGATTCAATGGCAGAAATCGCTGTCGCAGGATCGTATGCCTGGACGCTCGCGGCGTAACGAAGCTGGTCGGATACTTGTCGTCATAGACGGCGATGCGAAGAGATTTGCCCATACGGAACCACTCGTCTTCAAGCAGCGGCATCGGGGATATTCGCAAGCTATTCCAAAGATGCAGAAAAGCATGCTGCCGCGCTGCAACAGAATGCAGCCAGCGGATCCCTGGCCAAACTCGAGGCCCAACTTCCCTGACAAGAATTCAACACCATTTTTTGTTGCGGTGCAATATGATTTTAGCAATTGATTAACTGTTAGCTCTTTTGCCGGGTGGGGAGCGATTTGGCCTGACGTGGCCGTCATGTTGCGGGCTTTGCAAGCGAAACGCCCCGATTTCCTGGCGCGGCAGGCCATGTCGCCTCCGATGGTTCGATTGTACGGTCGCCCCAGCGCTGTCAAAAAATTGGATCATGTGTTTTGTGCGGTGCGGTAGAGATGGCTATTTTGCTACGGCGCACCAAAAATGTTGCGATGCAGCAAGAGCTGTACTAGGCTTCCCTTCGGGTGGGCCAACAGCGATCGAGTTTTCATGCTGCATGTCTTGTACCTGGTGCACGATGTTTCCGACCCGGCGGTTCGCCGGCGGACCACGATGCTCAGGGCAGGTGGCGCCAGGGTCACCCTGGCGGGCTTCCGCCGCACCGTGAATCCGATTGCCGACGTTGAAGGATCGCGGCCGATCGACCTTGGCGCGACGCGCGACGGCCGATTCCCCCACCGCCTGGCGGCGGTGGCGAAGGCGGCGGTTTCGCTTCGCACGAAGCTGAGGGGCACGCCGAGGCCCGATCTCATCATCGCGCGCAATCTGGAAATGCTGGCGCTGGCCCGCCGTGCAAGGTCGGCTTTCGGCGCCGCTGTCCCGATCGTCTATGAATGCCTGGACATTCACCGCCTGGTGCTCCGCGACGATGCCCTGGGCAAGACGCTGCGCGCCACCGAGCGCCATCTGGCGCGGGATGTGAAGCTGCTGGTGACCAGTTCGCCGGCCTTCATCGCCAATTATTTCAAACCGTTCCGCCAGGTCGCGGCACCGGTGGAACTGGTCGAGAACAAGTATTTCGAGGCAGCGGCTGTTCTGCCTGGTGAACGCGAGGCGGTGGAAGGACCTGTCGCCCCGCCATGGCGGATCGGGTGGTTCGGGGCGCTTCGGTGCCGCCGCTCGCTCGAACTGCTGGCCGGTTTCACGCGCCGCATGGAGGGTCGATTCGAGATCGTGCTGCGCGGCCGTCCGGCACTTTCCGAATTTCCGGATTTCCATGCTTTCGTCGATGCCGAACCTTACCTGTCGTTTTGCGGGCCGTATCGCAACCCGGAGGACATGGCGGCGATCTATCAGGACGTCCATTTCTCCTGGGCGATCGATTTCTTCGAGGAGGGACAGAACTCCGAATGGCTGCTGCCCAACCGCCTTTATGAAGGCTGCCGCTTCGGCGCGGTGCCGATCTCGATGGACAACACCGAGACCGGACGGTTCCTGCGGCAGCGGGATATCGGCGTTTTGTTGCCGCAGGCCACGCCCGAGGCGCTCGAAACCGCGCTTGGCAGGATGGAACAGCACCGCTTCGGCAGGCTGAAGGCGCGCGTGCTGGCGCACAATCCGCGGATGTGGAGCTACGATCGCAGCGACTGCAGCGCCCTGGTCGAAAAACTGCGCCGGCTGACCACCGTGCGCGAACCCGTCGCGACTGAGGCCCTGGCATAGGATGGACATCGCCCGATGACGCAAGCGCTTGCCCCCAGCCTGATCGTGATCCCATGTCTCAACGAGGCAACCCATATCGGTGCGCTGCTCGACCGGCTCTGCCCGGCGGCGGAACGGCTTGGCGCGCGGATCGTCGTTGCCGACGGCGGCAGCACCGACGGTACGCTGGCCATCGTCGGCGAGCGCCAGAGGAACGATCCGCGCATCATCCTGCTTCACAATGAAAAGCGCATCCAGAGTGCCGCGATCAACCTGGCGGTGGCTGAATTCGGCGAAGGCGCGCAATATCTGATCCGCATCGATGCCCATGGCGGTTATCCCGATGACTATTGCGACCGGCTGGTCGAGGAGGCGTCGGCCACCGGCGCCGATTCGGTCGTGGTTTCGATGCTGACCAGCGGCAGCGGCACCGTGCAGAAAGCGGTGGCGGCGGCGCAGAACTCCAAGCTCGGCACCGGCGGCTCCAAGCATCGCCACCTCTCCGCCGGGGGATGGGTCGACCACGGCCATCACGCGCTGATGCGGATATCGGCCTTCCAGGCTGTCGGCGGCTATGACGAGACGTTCAGCCACAACGAGGATGCCGAACTCGACTATCGGCTGAGGCAGGCCGGCTACAGGATCTGGATGAGCGGCAGGACGCAGATGATCTACTATCCGCGTACCTCGCTGCGCGGCCTCTATTTCCAGTATCTCGGCTATGGCCGTGGCCGGGCCAAGAATGTGCTGAAACACCGCGTGATCCCGAAGGTTAGGCAGATGGTGCCGCTGGCGGTCTTCCCGGTGGTTCTGCTGGCCGCCTTCTCCTTCGTGCACTGGATCGCGGCGCTGCCGCTGTTGCTGTGGGCGGCGGTGTGCCTGGGCTATGGCCTGGTGACGGCCATCGGCCAGCGCAATGCCGACATCGCGCTTGCCGGCGTCTCGGCAATGGTGATGCATTTCGGCTGGTCCGTCGGTTTCTGGCTGCAGCTTCTCGGCCTCGGCGCGCGGCGGAGGGCGGCGTGATGGCGGTCGAGGCCAGGAGCCGAAGCATCGACATCGGCGTGTGCACGTTCCGGCGACCGGAACTGGCCGATACGCTCCGCTCGCTCGCCGCTCTTGCCGTGCCTGACGGCTTCGAGGTCGGCGTCATCGTCGCCGACAATGACGACATGCCAAGCGCCAGGGAGTTGGTGACGGTGCTGTCGCAGGAATTGAACCTGCCGGTCCGCTACCGGCATTGCCCGGCGCGTAACATCTCGATTGCCCGCAACGCTTGCCTCGACGCCAGCGAGGCGGATTTCCTGGCCTTTATCGACGACGACGAGACCGCCACCGCCCACTGGCTCGCCGAACTGGTGGCGACGGCCGAGACGAGCGGCGCCGCCGCGGTTCTCGGCCCGGTGCGCGCGCTCTATCGCCCGGATGCGCCGGACTGGATGCGCCGCGGCGATTTCCATTCCACCTTGCCGGTCCGCGTGCGCGGCGAAATCCGCACCGGTTACACCTGCAACGTCCTGCTGCGCATGGGATCGGACAGCCTGCGCGGCCGTCGCTTCAGCCTGGCGCGCGGCCAGACTGGCGGCGAGGACACCGAATTCTTCGACCAGATGCACAAGGCAGGCGGCCGGATCGCCTTTGCCCCGGAGGCATGGGTGGACGAGGCGGTGCCGCGGGCCAGGGCCGCGTTCGACTGGCTCAGCCGTCGCCGTTTCCGGGTCGGCCAGACGCACGGCCACCTCCTGGGCCGCAACGCCAGCGGCATCGCGCGGGCGAAGCAGGCCGGCCTTGCGGCGGCAAAGGCCGCTTATTGCTTCGCCGCCGCACTTCCGGTTGCCGCCAGCCCGATACGCAGGAACCGCAGCGTACTGCGCGGCATCATGCATGTCGGCGTCGTCAGCGGCCTTGTCGGTGTCCGCGAACTGCGCCTCTACGGCCAGCCAGCAGGGGAAGGAGGCAAGCGTGCAGCCTGATATTGCCTTCGTCCCCGATGTTTCTTTTGTGATTGCCGCCTTCAACGCCGAGGCAACCCTCGATCGGGCGATCACCAGCGCCATCGCCCAGAAGGGTGTCAGCCTCGAGATCATCGTCGTCGACGACAAGTCGCGTGACGGCACACTCGATGTGGCGCGGGCCTATCCCGAGCACATCGTGCGCGTCGTGGCGCTGGAAAAGAACAGGGGTCCCGGAGGGGCCAGGAATGCCGGGCTCGACGCCGCCCGCGGCAGGTGGATCGCGGTTCTCGATTCCGACGACGCCGTCTTTCCCGGCCGCATCGCCGCCATGATCGGCCGCGCCGAAAAGGCGAAGGCCCAGATCGCTGTCGACAATCTCCAGGTCGTCCGCGAGGACGGCGTGGTCGAGGACGCGATGTTCCCGCGCCAGTATCTGGAAGACCTGCGCGAGATTTCGCTGGCCACCTACATCGCCGGCAATGTCGTCTTCGAATCGAAATTCAATCTCGGCTACCTCAAGCCGATCTTCCTGCGCAGTTTCCTCGACGAAAACCGGCTGCGCTATGACGAGAAACTGAGGATCGGCGAGGACTACATCCTGTTTGCCGAAGCCCTGGCCGTTGGTGGCAGATGCGTGGTCGAGCCCGATATCGGCTATGCCTATCATATCCGCGGCGGTTCCATCTCGCGCGTGCTCGAGCCTCATCATGTCGAGGCGATGCGCAAGGCGGATGCCGAATTCGCTCAAACCCATCGGATGGACGAGGCGGCCCAGGCAGCCTTCGCCCGGCGCGGCCGCAGCCTGCGCAAGGCGGCCTCGTTCCTGGCGATGGTCCAGCACATCAAGGCGCGGTCCCCGTTCAAGGCGATCCGGACGGCGCTCAGCGACCCGGCGGCGGTCAGGCATATGGGCATGCCGATCGCCGTGCGGTTGCGAAGAGTAGCGGCACAGTTTGCCGTGGGGGTGGGGAGGTGAAGATGCAGGCACATGGAGGGATTTTTCGTGGCCTGTGAATGGACTGAAGTCGATCTCCTCAGAAGGAATTTGCGATGAAGAAAATCAGGAAGGCCGTGATACCGGTGGCGGGGCTTGGAACACGGTTCCTGCCGGCGACCAAGTCGATGCCGAAGGAAATGCTTCCCGTCGTCGACAGGCCCGTCGTGCAATATGCGGTGGACGAGGCCTTCGAGGCCGGCATCGAGCACATCGTCTTCGTCACCGGCCGCAACAAGGCGGTCATCGAGGACTATTTCGACCTCCATCCCGAACTGATCGGAACCCTGGAGCAGACTGGCAAGAAGGCGCAATTGCAGTCGCTGGAAAGCCTGCTTCCGGTGGCCGGCGCCACCTCCTTCATCCGCCAGCAATCGCCGCAAGGCCTCGGCCATGCCGTCTGGTGCGCGCGCGAGGTCATCGGCAACGAGCCCTTCGCCCTGCTTTTGCCCGACATGGTCTCCTTCGGCGGGCGCGGATGCCTGGCCGAGATCACCGACCTGTATGCCGAGACCGGCGGCAACGTCATCGCCGTCGAGCGCTGCGACGCAAGCGAGACCAACAAATACGGCATCGTCGGCCGTGGCGCCGACATTGGCGGCGGCTTCGAGGTGACGGCCATGGTCGAAAAGCCTGCGCCGGCCAACGCGCCGTCGAACTTCTACATCAACGGCCGCTACATCCTGCAGCCCGAGATTTTCCAGCTTCTGGGCAACCAGCAACGCGGCGCCGGCAATGAGATCCAGCTGACCGACGCCATGGTCCGCCTGTCGCAGGAGCAGCCATTCTTTGCCCAGCCTTTCAAGGGCCGCATGTTCGACTGCGGTTCCAAGGAAGGGTTCATCCAGGCCAATGTCGCCTTCGCGCTGGCGCGCGACGACATGAAGGGCCCGGTCTTCGAGATGCTCCGGGAGTGCGTCCGGACGCATGAACGCCAGGAAGAAGCCGCATAATGCCCATCTTTCGGGAGCATTGTCGGGCGGCTGACGGCGGAGGGGCCGGCCGGCTCCGCGCCATCCGGCACCAAGTGTGTGTCGCGCCCGCCAATGCTCCCGATCTTCCCGGGGCCTGCGAGCGAGACAAGCCAGAATTGGACCGAAGATGAATTATGCCAACTTTCCTCTCGACAAGAGGATGCCATTGCCGAATCCGGACGCAGGAAACGGCGAAGACTTCATCGACGTGGAGCGGCTGCTTGGCATGGCCGCGCGGCAGGCCAAGGTGGTTGGCGTGTGCGCCATCATCGGTCTTTTCCTGGGCTTGCTCTATCTGCAGACGACGCCGCCCAAATACCAGTCGGTCGCCAGCGTGCTGATCGACGAGGGGCTGAACAAGATCGTCGACGACATCTCGGCGGCGTCGACAACCATGCAGACCGATTCCGCCATCCTCAGCCAGATCGAAATTCTGACCTCGACTCGGCTTGCCGCCGTGGTCGTCGACAAGCTGAAACTCGACCAGAACGACGCGTTCATGAACCCGCCGCAGTCGGCCCTTGCCCAGGGCGTCGGCTTGGTCCGCGGTCTGATCCAGTATGTCCGTCCGAGCCCGGTCATGCCAGGCGTCGGCGATATCTCCAAGCTCGACCCCGCCACGCGCGATGCGCTGATCGCCACGTCGCGACGCGACTATGCCATCCTCAAGCTGCAGAACGAGATCCGGGCCGATCGCGTCGGGCGAAGCTACGTCATCGCGCTTGGCTACCAGGCGACGGATCCGGGTTTGGCGAAAGCCATCACCAAGGCCTATGCCGACGCCTATCTCGCCGACCAGCTCGATGCCAGCTTTGATGCCACCGAGCGCGCGGCGGTCTGGCTGCAGGGCCGGCTGACCGAACTGCGCGAAAGCTCGCGGCAGGCATCGCTCGCGGTCGAGAAGTTCAGGGCCGAGCATGGTCTTTCCGCCAACAGCGATGGCCAGCTGATGAGCGACAAGCAGCTTGCCGACCTGAACGCGCAGCTCATCGTGGCGCAGGCCGACACGGCACGTGCCAGCGCCCGCTACCAGCAGTACAAGTCGATCGTCGACAGCGGCTCGGACAACGCTTTCAAGGACGCCGCAATATCGAGCGACCAGCCAAGCAGCTCGGTCATCGCGGCGCTGAAGACGCGCTATCTCGCGGTCGCCAAACGGCAGCAGGATGTCGAGGCGAATTTCGGCGCCCAGCATCCGCAAGCCGTGGCGCTCGCCAAGGAAAAGGCAGACATTTCGGCCCAGATATTCGGCGAGCTGAAGCAACTCACCGAAAGCTACCGCAACGAGTATGAGGTGGCTCTGGCGCGCGAGACAGCGCTCAGGGCCAATGTCGCTGCCGCACAAGGCAAGAGCTCCATCGACAACCAGTCGCAAGTCAAGCTGCGTGAACTCGACCAGAAGGCGACGGCGCTGACGACGCTCTACCAGACTTTCCTCGGCCGTTATGAGGAAGCCGCGCAGCAGCAATCCTTCCCTGTCGGCAAGATCCGCATCATCTCGGATGCGTCGACGCCGCTTGCCGCCTCGAGCCCCCGCACCATGGTCGTGCTCGGTCTTTCGCTGGTGCTCGGCGTTCTGATGGGCGCCGGCTTCGGCGGCCTCAACGAGTTCAACGAACGGTTCTTCAGGACCGGCGAGGAGGTGCGCGACCGCGTCGGCCTCAAATTCCTCGGTTACCTGCCCACCATCGGCGGCAAACCGACGAAGGAAGACAAGCCGGGCGAGCCAGATCTCAAGGTTGCCAGAACGCCGGCTGCCATCGAAAGGCGCGCGCGAATGCGGGTGAGCGTCGACGCTCCGGCATCGATGTTCTCCGAAACGCTGCGCAGCGCCAAGATCGCCTTCGACGTGGTATTGGAAGGGCAAGCCAGTCGCGTCATCGGCGTGATCTCGGTCCTGCCCGGCGAAGGCAAGTCGACGGTCGCGGCCAATCTCGCCGGGCTGCTGGCCGCCAACGGCGCCAGGACGCTGCTCATCGACGGCGACCTGCGCAATCCGGGCCTTAGCCGCAGCCTCGGCATGGAAGCCGAGCAAGGGTTGATGGAAGCGGTGGTGAGCGGCCAGACCTGGCAGTCCGTCGGCAAGATCGACAGGCAGACCAAGCTGGCGATCATCCCGGCCGTGTCGCGCGGGCACTTCTCGCACACCAGCGAGCTTCTCTCTTCGGCCGGCATGCGCCGCTTCATCGAGAACGCCAAGGAGACGTTCGAATACATCGTCGTCGATCTGCCGCCGCTCGGGCCGGTGGTCGACGCCAAGGCCTTCGCGCCGCTCGTCGACGGCTTCGTGCTGGTCACCGAATGGGGCCGCACGCCGCGCGCCATGGTGCGCTCGATGCTGGAATCCGAACCCTATGTCGCCAACAAGATCGTCGGCGCGGTGCTGAACAAGGTCGACCTGAAGAAGCTCGCCAAATACGGATCGATCGGGGCCTCGGAGAAATTCTTCGACAAGTACTCGACCTACTATCTCGACAAGTCGGAAGTGCGTAGCAAGGCAACGGTCTGAGGCAGGTCGTCGCCCACTATTCTCTTACAGCATGTCGCATGTCGCGGCGAATAGGATTCGCCCGACCTGCTGTAAGCTTTCTCATTTTATGCATGTCGTTGTCCCGGAACCGAGGACACTTCCGGGCGACATGCATTAGAGCAATTCCAGGAAAAGTGCGCAGCGGTTTTCCCGGGAAAAGCGCGTAGCGCTTTCCCTAGGGAATTGCGTGAAAACAAAGAGTTAGAGCGGTTCGGCGATTCCAACAAACACTGAACCGCTCTAGGAGTGGGCTGCGGTTTTCATTTCGAAATTGCGCAAAGCGTCGGCCGTCCCGCCACCGTTCATGCGGCCGGACATGAAGCGGAGCGTCGCATCGCCTACGCCGTCTTGAGCCGGTAGCGGAAGAGCGTGTAGTCGAGCAGCAGCCGGATGCGCGGTTCGGCCTCGGTTGCCACCAGCCAGCTTGCCGCGATCATGGTCGCGCCGACGATTGCCATCGACGGGAGATATGGCAGCCCGGCGCGCACCATGGCGCCGAGCATCGACGCGCCGATGACGTCGTGGATCAGATAGAGCGGATAGGTCATCAGCCCGATCCGGCGCCAGCCGCTCCAACTGAGATCGAGCCGCAGCGACCATGCCATCAGGGCGATGGCTGCGAGGAACATCAGGATCGGCGGCGCGTAGGGCATGGCGGCTGCGACCTTGATGCTGTGGACGTCGACGGAACTCGCGATCTGCAGCACGCCGCCGCCGAGGAACAGCAGGCAGAAAGCAAGGCGGGGAGGCGTCATCGCCTTGAACCGCATCAGCCAGATGAGCACGCCGACGGCGAAGAAGCTGCCATGATGCACCAGGATGAGTTGCAGCCAGCGCGTCTCGGCGAAGTCCGACCAGCCGAGCGGATAATAGAGGCACCAGAACGACGTGCTGACCAGACCGATGACGATGGCAACCCTCTCCATCAGATGGAAGCGGCCGAGCCGCAGCAGGATCCAGACGATGGCATAGAAGGCGATTTCGATGCCGAGCGTCCAGTAGACGCTGTCCACCCAGGGACCATAGGGTGCGAACAAGGCCGTTCGGGCGAGCCTGACCACCGCGTCGGTCGGCCAGTTCGAGCCAATGAGCAGCAGCAGTGCCGCGGTGATCGGCGCGCAGATCCAGACCGCCGGCGCCAGTCTTTTGACCCTTGCCTCGAAGAACCGCAGCGGTGTCGAATTCTCGGCGCTGAAGGCAATGACGAAACCGCTGATGACGAAGAAGATCTCAACGCCGACCCAGCCGGACTCGACCCAGGCGCCTATACCGGGCTGCGCCGGAACGCCGCCCGTGGCTTGCGCCGAGATGCCGTCGGGATAGGCCCACACCCAGAAACCGTAGTGGTAGACCATGACCAGCACGGCGGCGAGAAACCGCAGGATATCAATACCGCCAAACGTTGTCTTTTGCTGAGCCATGCGATCCCGTCGAATGGCCCCCCGCGGGAACTTTAAGGTGGAATATTGCATTGCACAATCAACGATTGCTCCCTGCGGTCATCACAAAGTTCGCCGTGCCGCAACATCGCGGAACGTTGGCTCCACTCAGGTGCCGGCAGTGCTGCCTACACTCCAATCCCACGCGCCTTCAGCGCCGCCGTGATTTCCTCTAGGATGGCGGGGTCGTCGATGGTCGCCGGCATCGTCCACGCTTCGTTGTCGGCGATCTTCTGCATGGTGCCGCGCAGGATCTTGCCGGACCGCGTCTTGGGCAGGCGCTTGATCGTCACCACGGTCTTGAAGGCGGCGACCGGGCCGATGCGCTCGCGCACCAGCGCGACCACCTCCTTCTCGATGGCGCCACCGTCCCGTGCGACACCGGCGTTCAGCACCACGAAGCCCAGCGGAATTTGGCCCTTCATCGCATCGGCGATGCCGACGACGGCGCACTCGGCGACGTCGGGATGGGCGGCCAGCACCTCTTCCATGGCGCCGGTCGACAGCCGATGCCCGGCGACGTTGATGATGTCGTCGGTGCGTGCCATCACATAGAGATAGCCGTCCTCGTCGATCATGCCGGCATCGGCCGTCTTGTAGAAGCCGGGGAACTCATCGAGATAGGCTTGGCGGAAGCGGGCGTCGGCGTTCCATAGCGTTGGCAGGCAGCCCGCCGGCAGCGGCAGCTTGACCACGACATTGCCCAGCGTGCCGCGCGGGACCTCGTGGCCGGCATCGTCGAGCACGCGGATGTCGTAGCCCGGCATCGGCACCCCGGGCGAGCCGTATTTCACCGGCAGCAGGCCGAGCCCGGCGGGGTTGATCGTCATCGGCGAGCCGGTCTCGGTCTGCCACCAATGGTCGACCACCGGCACGTTGAGCTTCTGCTCCGCCCATTTGATGGTTTCGGGGTCGGCGCGCTCGCCGGCGAGGAACAGCGTGCGGAATTTCGACAGATCGTATTTCGGCACGAACTCGCCCTTGGGGTCTTGCCCCTTGATGGCGCGGAAGGCGGTCGGCGCGGTGAACAGGGCGACCACGCCGTGCTCCGCGATCACCCGCCAGTAGGTGCCCGCATCGGGCGTGCCGATCGGCTTGCCTTCGAACAGCACGCTGGTGCAGCCATGCAGCAGCGGTCCGTAGACGATATAGGAATGGCCGACCACCCAGCCGACGTCGGACGCCGCCCAGAACACTTCGCCCGGCGCGACGCCGAACTCGTTGTCCATTGTCCATTTCAGCGCGACCATGTGGCCGCCATTGTCGCGCACGATGCCCTTGGGCTGGCCGGTCGTGCCCGAGGTGTAGATGATGTAGAGCGGGTCTGTGGCCAGCACCGGCACGCAGTCGACATTGGCGCCGGCCGCCCGCTCGCGGGCGACCGCGTCGGCATAGTCGATGTCGAAATGATCCTTCAGATCGCAGCGCAACTGGTCGCGCTGCAGGATCAGGCAGGCGTCCGGCTTGTGCCGGGACATCTCGATGGCCTTGTCGAGCAGCGGCTTGTAGGCGACGACCCGGCCCGGCTCCAGGCCGCAGGAGGCCGAGATGATCAGTTTCGGCCTCGCATCGTCGATGCGGGTGGCAAGCTCATGCGAGGCAAAGCCGCCGAACACGACCGAATGCACGGCGCCGATGCGGGCGCAGGCGAGCATGGCGATGGCCGCTTCCGCCACCATCGGCATGTAGATGATGACGCGGTCGCCCTTGCCGATGCCGCGATTCTTCAGGACCGAGGTCAGCGCCACCACTTCGCGTTTGAGTTCGGCATAGGTGAACTTCTTCACCGTTCCGGTGATGGCGCTGTCATGGATCAGTGCGATCTGGTCGGCCCGCCCGCCAGCAACATGCCGGTCAAGGGCATTGTAGCAGGTGTTGCAGGTCGCTCCGGTGAACCAGCGGCCATAGACGCCGGCGGCGGCATCGAACACCTTGTCCCACGGCGAATACCAGTCGATGCCGCCGGCCGCGTCGGCCCAGAATTTCTCCGGGTCGCGCTTCCAGCCGTCATAGACCTCATGATAGCGTGAAGCCATCCACATCCTCCCCAGGATCGATTTGCCGTCTTGCCAACAGCCTATGCTGTTTTTTCCGGCGCTGTCTTCCCTGATTTTCGTCTGAGATGCCCTATCGTGACCTACGTATCGAGGGGGAGGACGTGAGCGCATGCGCCATAGATGATCGATCGAGTCGAGGAACTGCCCGAACTCCTACAGCCTGCCGGAAGCCCACCAATTCAAGCCGGCGGTGATCGTCGTGCTGGTACAGCGCTTCAGCCGGGGCTTTGAAGGGCGCGGTCGTCGCGTCACCGCGGTGACAGGAAACCTCGCTGAGCAACCCGTCGATAGCCGTCTAACGAATCGGATTCGCTGGACAGATGTTGATTGCGCTAGATCGGCAAGGCCACCAGCATGAGGCCGATGCCGCCAAAGATCAAAATGGCTGTCGCAAGAGCTTTTCGATGACGCTCGAAAGGCGTCGGAGCCCTCTCCCAGTTGTAACGCATACGCTTATCTCCCCAAGACCCGGGGGAGTTCTTACCTTACCTTAGGGAAGAAAAGCAACGGTCCTACCGGTCAACGCACCTGCCTGGCGCGTCGTGCTGACGACTATTTCTGGGACGATTTCTGCCGTGGATGGATGTTGCGGCCTGGCGACAGCCTGCCGCAAACACGGGCTGCGGTGCTGTCCCCCAGCCGGCCGGATAGACAGCGCCCCACCACCGCGCTATCTCATTTCGGGGTTTTGCTTGGCTTTGGGGTTCGTGATGGAAATAGCCGCTGGAACGGTTCTGCGATTAACGGACGATGCCTCGGTTCAGCATGTCGGCGACGGCGCGGTCGTGCTGTTGGCGCGCAGCGGCCAGCTTTATACCTGCAACGGCACGACCGAAGCTTTTCTCGACAAGGTGGATGGCGCGCGCAGCCTCGGCCAGATCGTCGGCCTGCTTTGCGAGGAGTTCGAGGTCGACAAGGGCACGCTTGACGAGGACATGGCGGCGCTGGCCGCCGATCTGGTCTCGGAAGGCATCCTCGCCGCTCCAGGGCATGATGGCTGAAGGGACTGCTCGATGGCGGACAGTCCTCTCCTGCGCGCCTTGTTCCGCTGCCATCTCTGGGCAAGCGCGCGGCTGATGCCGGTCCTCATCGCCAACCGCAGTTTCGAGGAGGTGCTGAAATGGGCGCCGCTCGCCTCGCCGACGCCCTATCGCGGTCTGCCAGCCCCCTACATTGTCGCCTGCGTCAACCGTGCCGTGCGCCGTCCCTGGCTGATGCGCGATCGCAGATGCCTGCGGGAAGGACTGCTCGGCCATCGTTTCCTGCGCCTCGCCGGCTTCGATCCGGAGTTGCGCTTCGGCGTCGATCCGAAGTCGCTGCAAGCGTCGCGGCTGTCGGCGCATTGCTGGGTCTGCCTCGACGGCATGCCGGTGGTCAGCGACAGCCTTCCCGGCATGGTCGAGATCTATCGCCATCATGACCGTGCCTCGAAAGTGCGCCCCGCTTGACCAGACCTTGCGCCTTCTATGATCTCAACGGCCAGGTCCTCGGCATTTCGGCCGACCGCGCCGAGCTATGGCGGGACTTCGACAGGATGCTCGCCAGCCTGCGCGTCGAAGGTTCGACCGAAGCGGATTTCCATCTCGACATCGTCGAGGCGGAAGCGCTGGACGAGATCCCCGCCGGATCCCTTGTCTTCGACGGCGAGATACCGGACGACGGCTATTGCCGGATGATCACGGACGGCGCCAGCGTCCATCTGGTCTTGCCGGGACGTCAGACCGTCGAGATCAACGAGAAGGGCTGGGCTCGACTCCGCATCGTGCCCGACAGCAAGGCCGCCTGGACGCCGTCAATGCTGATGCTGGACGCGGCACTCGACGCCGGCGGCCAACATATGCTGCACACCGCTGGCCTGACGCTGCCGGGCAGCGACGCCGTCGTGCTGGTCCATGCCCCGAGCGGCACCGGCAAGACCACCATATCGCTGGCCTTGGCAACGCAAGGATTCGGCCTGTGCTCCGACGATGCCATGATCCTGAATGTCGCGTCCGCCACGCCCGTTGCCTGGGGTTTGCCCCGCCACGTCAAGATCCATGAGAAGACCGCGCGGATGATCCCGCTTGTGGCGCCATGCCTCGGGCCATCCTGGGATCGCAACGGCGAACAGGCTGTTTCGCTGGAAAAGCTGGGCGGGATCGTGAAAATCGAAAGCCCGACCGCCCGTCCGGTAGCCGCGCTCCTGCACCTTGCGCGATCGGCCGATGAACAAACCCGGCTCGCGCCCATGGCCCGGACCGACGCGATGGTGGCGCTGGCGATGGACAATGTCCGAACCGGCATGACCGGCCTGCTGCCGCTGCAGAAGCGCCGGCTGGCGACGATCGGCAGACTGGTCGCCTCGGTGCCGACCTTCACCTTGGAAGTGGGGGCGCGTCCGGCCGATGCGGCGACGCTGATAAGCGCCACATTGACATCACGAGGCTGACGGCCACTTCAAGCGGGGTATGGCCTGGCCTTGGCCAACCGCTGGATCCAGCGGAACGCATCGCGACGTAGACGCGAGCCGATCTTCTCCCGGGAATTGACCCTGAGCAGGGTGTTCACCGTGATCAGCTTTTTGGCCAGCCGTATCGACAGATCGGGCTTGATCCGCCCGGCGAGTTCGAGCGCATGCGGTTCGTCGAACAACTGGCCGGTCACGTTGAGCACGATCGCGAGCTCGAGCTCGATGCCGGCCATGCGGGCGGCGTCGAGCAGGCATTCCTCGGCTTTCGGCGACTGCAGCGCCCGTACGCCTTGCAGCACGTCGACGCAAAGCTGCAGCCGGTGGAATTTATGCCCTCCGGCCGCATGCACGATGGCGATCGTCAAAAGGGCTGCCGGCGTGTCCGCCGCCTCGCCGTCGATGATGCCCAGCTCGCGAAAACCCAGCGACAGGCGCCGCCGCATGCCGGTGTCGTGCACGAGGTCGCCATGCAGCTCGACCAGCAGGCTGGAGTTCTCCTTTTCCAGCCATTTGAACTCCTGCAGCTGGTAGGATTCGGCTTCGTTGCTGCCAAGCTCGAAGCCTGATGCCGCGATCACCTGGTTTGCCCGCACGAGGTTGGCGGGCTCGACGAGGATGTCGATGTCGGTGAACGGCCGGTCGGAAACGTTGCGGTAGAGTTTTCGCGCGAAGACCGGTCCCTTGACGATCCGCGCCGGAATGCCTTCGGCCGCCATCCCCTTCATGATGCGGTCGCCATGATACTGCAGCAGCATCGATTGGCCGGTGGCGATCGTCGCCTTCTGGCGCAGGTCGTCGAGTTTGTCCAGCAAGCCAGCGTCCGACGGCAGGTGCGCGTCGCCGCGCTGCCTGAGCTTGCGCAGCATGATCGGCAGGATGCCGTGGAATTCGGCATTGTCGAGCAGCGCCGACAGGGCCTTCGCCGACAAATCGTCCTCGACCGCCGCGGCCTCGGGATCGGCGAAGCGCAGCAGCAGTCTTTCTTCGGCGCAGGTGAGGGATGGCAGCATCAATCCGGGCAAACCCATCGCTAAGTGGATAGTCCAGAATGGTTGCAGAAAAGCGCGGACGAAGCGAGCCTTATAGGCCCCAGCGCAGCGCGGCCGTGTGGACAGGTGCGTCCCACCAGCCCGTCAATTCGTCGTCGAGCAGGGTCAGCGTGATCGAGCAGCCGGCCATGTCGAGAGAGGTGACATAGGTGCCGACCAGCGAGCGGGTTATCGTCACGCCATGTTGCTCGAATATCCGGCGGGCGCTGTTGTACATCAGATAGAGCTCCATCAGCGGGGTGCCGCCGAAGCCGTTGACGAACAGCAGCGCGGGTCCCTTCGCCCTGTCACCGAGATCCCCAAGGATCGCGGCGCAGATCTCCTGCGCGATCGCATCGGCGCTCTTCAAGGTGTCGCGGCGGCGGCCGGGCTCGCCATGGATGCCGACGCCGAATTCCATCTCGCCGTCGCCGATGTCGAAGGTCGGCTTGCCGGCCGCCGGCACGGTGCCACTGGTCAGCGCTACACCCATCGAGCGGGTCGCGTCGTTGACGCGGTCGCCCAGCGCCTTCAACGCCCGCAATGCCAGGCCGTGCTCGGCGGCGGCACCGACGATCTTTTCAACCACCAGCGTGCCGGCGACGCCGCGCCGGCCGGTCGTGTAGGAAGAATTCTCGACGGCGACGTCGTCATTCGTCACCACCTGAAGCACGCCTTCCGACATCTCAGCCGCCATGTCGAAGTTCATCACGTCACCTTCATAGTTCTTGACGATGAACAGGCAGCCGGCGCCGGTGTCGACAGCTTGCGCGGCCGCCAGCATCTGGTCCGGCGTCGGCGAGGTGAACACCTGGCCGGGGCAGGCGGCGTCCAGCATGCCATGGCCGACAAAGCCGCCATGCAGCGGCTCGTGGCCGGAGCCGCCGCCGGAGATCAGCGCCACTTTGCCCGGCTTGAGCACCTTGCGGCGGATGAATTTGTGCTCCTCGCCAAGCACCAGGATGCCGGCATGGGCGGCCACGAAACCGTCGAGGCTCTCGGTCAGCACCGTATCCACCGAGTTCATGAATTTCTTCACGGCCGTCTCCTCCCGAAATAGCCTGACATCAAGGGTCAATCAGCCACTCTTGCCGGTGATGATGGTGACCTTCTGGATGAATTCGTTGATCGCGCGGTCGAGCGCCGCATTCTGCTTGTCGTCGCCGAAATCCGGCACGATGAGCGAAACGTGCCTTGTCTTGCGCGCGCCCGCGGCGACCGAGATCTTGCCTGGATGTGCCTGATGATAGGCGGCGAGAAACTGGTCGCGCTCGGCCTGGCTGAAATGGCAGACGGAAAAGATGGCGGGCAGATGCTTTGACGGTATCGGGATCGAATAGGCGGGGCTCGAAATCTGCGTGACGAAACTGCGGTGCTTGCCGAGCGCGTCGGCAAGGCGCTGGCGCATACCGGACGGGCGCTGGTCGATGACCTGTGACAGGATCGTCTTGTAGGCGCGGATCGCCTCTTCGGAGCCGGGCTCGGGTTTGATGTCGATCATGCCAGCCACCTAGACCGGGACGCTCGCGATGGCCGCCTTGGCCATGGCGAGTTGCGCCGGCGCGACGGAGAGATCGCGCAGGCCAGCCTCCAGCAGCGAGGGGATCGCGGCGGGGTCGCCGCCGGCATCCCCGCACAGGCTGACGGGAATCCCGTTTTCCCGTCCGAAGGCCGCGACCGAGCCGATCAGCCTCAGCACTGCGGGATGACGAACAGAATTCAGCTTGGCCACAGCGGCATTGTCGCGCGCGGCCGCCATCACATATTGCGTCAAATCGTTGGAACCGATCGACAGGAAGGCGACGCCGGCGAACGCCTCCGGCGCGATGGCCACCGAAGGCACTTCGACCATGATGCCGAGCGGCGGCATTTCGTGCGCGATGCCGCGCGTGGCAAGGGCTACCCGTTCCTCGGCGAACAGGGCGGCGGCGCGTTCATACTCTTCCGGTGTGGCGATCATCGGAAACATGACTTTGAGATTGCCGTGTGGTGCGGCGCGCAGCAATGCCCTTATTTGAACACGGAATATGTCGAGCCTGGCCAGCGACAGCCTGATGCCGCGCAGGCCGAGGAACGGATTGCCTTCCTCGACGGTGAAGCCCGGCACCGGCTTGTCGCCGCCGGCATCGACGGTACGGATCGTCACCGGTTTTGTGCTGGCCCATTCCAGCACCTTGCGATAGGCGCGATACTGCGTCTCTTCATCCGGCAGCGTCTTGCCGAACAGGAATTCCGTGCGCATCAGGCCGACACCGTCGCAAGTGGCGATGTCGATGGCATCGACATCCCTGGGGTCGGCGATATTGACCTGCACGCGCACCGCGGTGCCGCGCTTCGTCGCCGCCGGCCGCGCCAGAAAGGTCTGTGCATCGCCTTGGCGGGCCACGAAGGCTGAGGACGACTGCCGGAACGAGCCGATCTCCGTGGGCGAGGGCGCCAGAACGATATTGCCGTGCTCAGCGTCGAGCAGCGCGATGCCGGCAACAGCGGTGAGCGGCTCGCGCAGACCCACGACCATCGGCACGCCACGCGAGCGCGCCAGCATGGCGACGTGACTTGCGGTGCTGCCCGCCTTCAGCGCGATGCCGCCGCCATGGCTCCAGTCGGTTTCGAGAAAGCGCGTCGGCGCGATATCCTCGCCGTAGAGGATGGCGCCGGCCGGTGCCGCGCTGTCACCGTCCTCGGTCAGGACGCGCAGCACCTGGTCCCTGATATCGCGCAGGTCCGTGGCGCGGGCGCGGAAATAATCCTGGTCCGAGGCCTCGTAGCCGGCGATCTCGGCATCGAGTGCCTGCCGCCAGGCCGCGTCGGCGGTTTTTCCGGAAGCAATCGATGCGAAAGCCGGCCCGCTCAGCGCGTCGTCTTCGAGCATCGCGATGTGGAATTCGAGTATGTCGGCGGCATCGCTGTCGGCGGTCCCGACCATGGCCGCGAGCCGGTTCACCGCCTTGCCGATCGCGGCCTCCAGTGACGTCTTCTCCTCGGCGGGGCTTGCCTTGCTCGCGTAGATGCCCGCTGGCCGGCCGAGGTCGAACAAAGGCCCCTCGGCGTAGCCGGCCGAGGCCGGAACACCCTCAATGCGCATGGCCCGCATTCCCCGCGGGCCGGCCAAGGCATGCGTCAGCCTCAAGCCGAGCGGACATGGCCGGCATCCTCGTCGAAATCGCGCTGCACCAGTTCGATCAGCGCGCGGATAGCATCATCGGCACCATCGCCGTTGGCCCTGATGTGCAGCACCGTGCCCTTCGGCGCCTTGGCTGCCATCACCTTGACGATGCTCTTGGCATCGAACCATGGGCCCTTGGCGGCAAGCGCGATTTCCACGTCTGCGGGAAAGCGCTTGGCCAGCTTGGTGAACTTCACCGAAGGACGCGCATGCAGGCCCACATCGTGGGTGATCAGGACAGTCGCTTCGGCGGTTGCGGACATATGCTCAACGTTCCTGTTCACTCACGACGGCGACAATTCATGCGCCGTCGCCACCACTTCTTTCAGCGAGGCGCCGCCGGACGCCTCGGTCGCCGCCATCACCGCGCCCTCGACGATCGGTGCGTTACAGACGATGATTTTGTGCGCCCGTGGCTCGCCGATCATTTCCACCGCCATCTCACTGTTGGTCTCGGCGCCGCCGAGATCGACAAGGACGGCAACGCCAGCTTCCGACCAAGCCTTGTCGATGGCGCCCATGATCGCCTCGACATTGGTGCCGAGCCCGCCATGGCCGTTTCCACCGCACCACGCAAGCGGCACTTCGTCGCCCACCATCTGGCGCACCATGTCGGCCGTGCCTTCCGCGACCAGCGGCGAATGCGACACGATCACGATCCCGACATTGCTCATGCTTTGTCCCCGATGATCTGCGCCAGAGTGCGCACCAGCAGCGCGGTCGAGCGCGCGCCGGCATCCATATGGCCGATGGAGCGGTCGCCGAGGAACGAGGCACGGCCGCGCAGCGCCTTCATCGGCACGGTCGCTTTGGCGGCGGCGTCGGCGATGTCGGCTATTTCAGCCGCCGTCTTTTCCCCGGCCAACGCGTCACGCACCGGCTGCAGCACATCGAGAATGGTTTTCTGCCCGACTTGTGACTTGCCGCGCGCGGCCACGGCTTCGATCGCCTTGCCGAAGGCAGCCGTCAAATTGGCATTGTCGGGGTCCGCCGATATCTCCTTGCCGAGCGCGATGAACAATGTGCCGAACAGCGGACCGGAAGCGCCGCCCACGGTCATCACCAGCTTTGTGCCGATCGCCTTCAGGGCGTCGGGCAGCGGCTTTGCGGCGAACACATTGGCGTCGGACCGCAGGGCTTCGAAGCCGCGTTTCATGTTTAGCCCGTGGTCGCCATCGCCGATCGCCTGATCGAGCGCCGTCAATTCCTCGGCGTGGTCGGCAATCGTGTCAGCGGCAGCCGTGATCAGTCTCGAAAGGTCCAGCGCTCTCATGTCGCCCGAATTCCCGATTTCCACCTTGCCCGCAGTAGCGAAAGAACGGTCGTTCGACAACTGGAGCATGCGTCAGGCCATGACAAGAAGCGTGGCGGCGGCCGCGAATACCTCGGCCACGGCATGGGCGCCGGGGTCGACCACACCCTGCAATTTGGCGCCGACATACGCGGACCGTCCGGCCTTCGCCTTCTCCATCGCGGCCGTTGCCTCGGCGCCGCGCCGGGCCGCTATCGCGGCTTCCTCCAAGCCTTTGCCGTCGAGCGCCTTCAAGGCCGGCTCCAGCGCGTCGACCATGGTGCGATCGCCTGGATTGGCGCCACCGTAGAAGGTCATTCGTTCAAGCCCGGCTAGCAGCGCCTTGGATAGCTTCGCGCCGCTGCCCATAGCCTGCGCCGCTGCTGTGAAGAAGATCGACAGCAGCACCCCGCTAGAACCGCCCATGGATGAACTCAAAATATCGCCCACCGCGCCAAGCGTCGCTGGGGGCTCGGCAAGCGGCAGCGTCTCGAGCCGTTCGAGGATGCTGCGCGCGCCGGTCGCCACGGTCGAGCCGGTGTCGCCGTCGCCCGCCTTGGCGTCGAGCCCGTTCAATGTCGCTTCGAGCGAAATCAACCTTTCGCAGACAGTGGCGATCAAGCGCCTGTTGCCTGCATCCTGGCTGGCCTTGCGCGCCGCGCCTTGTCCGGCTGCCTTGGTCATCGATACGACAGCAGGCGCAACGACCGGCTTTGCCGGCATCCAGGCGTGTGGGCCGACCGGTTCCAGCAAGGCAGCTTCGCGCGCCGCGTCGAGCTTGATCAGCGACAGCGAAAAGCCATTCATGTTGAGCGCCGTCATCAGCGGCCCGGGGCCTATCGCCAGCTTGACGGTCTTGGCAAGCGGCGACACAAGCACCGCATTGGCGATAACAGACATTTCAAGCGGTGGCACGGAGCCCAGATTGTTGATCAGCAAGGCATAGGTGGCCTTCGGGTCGAGCCGCACCGCCAGGCGCTCCGCCATGACAGCCACCAGCCGGTCGGCGCTCTGCACCGCGATGCGTTCGACGCCGGGCTCGCCGTGGATGCCAAGGCCAAGCTCACCGTCATCGGCGCCGAACCGGTCCTCGTGCGGCTGGCCGGGGATGGAGCAAGATGACAGCGACATGCCGAGCGAGACGATGTCCTTCGCCGCCGCTCGCGCGGCTGTCGCAACGGATGCCAGGTCCTGGCCGGCTTCCGACAGATGTCCTGATATCTTGTGCACGAACAACGTGCCGGCTACACCGCGCGGCTGGGCGATGTCGGGGAGCGCGATGTCGTCGGCGACGATCACCATCTCGACGGCAAAACCTTCGGCGCGCGCTTTCTCGGCCGCCAGGCCGAAATTGAGCCGGTCACCGGTGTAATTCTTGACGATCAGCAGGCAGCCGGCCGGTCCGGTAACCGCGCGGATGGCCGCCAGCACCGCCTCGACGCTCGGTGAGGCAAAGATCTCGCCCGAGACCGCCGCCGTCAGCATGCCCTTGCCGACGAAGCCGGCATGCGACGGCTCGTGCCCGGCGCCGCCGCCGGAGACGACGGCAACCTTGGACTTGTCCCAATCGGCGCGCAGCACGACCTTGATCTCGGGATAGCCGTCGAGGCGTGCGAGGTCGCCTGAGCCAGTGGTGCGCAGCAATCCGTCCAGCGCCTCGGTGACGATCGTTTCCCTGCGGTTGAAAAAGTGCTTCATCGAATTCGTCCCGTATTTCGCAATCGTCAATCAGAAGCCGGCAAACCTTGGTGGGGATGCCGAAAACCATTCACATCAGTCGTTGCCCGTCGGCGCCGAAATAGAGCGGCGAGCGGTAGCGGATCATCACTCTGTCGCCCTGCGCCAGATCGGTGTCGGGATCGGTCAGTGTAACGAGTTTCTTCGGCCCCACCGTCACATGCAGATGGTTCTGGTCGCCGAGATGCTCGACCCAGTCGACGACGCCGTCGGCATGGCCATTTGGCGCCTTCTCGATCGCCAGGTGCTCGGTGCGTGCGCCGATGGTCTTGGTGCCGGCCGGCGCGCCGCCGTCAGGCAGCAACCCCGTCGGCAGAAGATTGATGGCCGGCTGGCCGAGCCTTGCCGCAACGTGCAGGTTTGCCGGCTCGGAATAGATCGTCCGCGGTGAGCCGATCTGCACCAGCACGCCGTCGGCGAGGATGCCGATGCGGTCTGCCATGGTCATGGCCTCGATCTGGTCGTGGGTGACGTAAAGCATGGTGGCACCGAGTTCGGACTGGATGCGCTTCAGCTCCAGGCGCAGATCCGCGCGCAGCTTGGCGTCGAGCGACGACAGCGGTTCATCCATCAGATAGATGGACGGCTTGCGCACCAATGCGCGGCCGATGGCGACGCGCTGCATCTCGCCGCCCGACAATTTCGTCGACCGGTTGGCGAGCTTGTGATGGATGCGCACCATCTTCGCCACCTCCTCGACCCGGCGGCGGATCCGGTCTTCCGGTATTTTCCGCGCCGGCGAGCGCAGCGGGAAGGCGAGGTTGTCGAACACCGACAGGTGCGGATAGAGCGAATATTGCTGGAAGACGAAAGCGGTGTCGCGCTCGGCCGGCGACAGGGTCGTGGCATCGTGGCCGCCGATCTCGATCGTGCCGGCATCGGGCCGCTCCAGCCCGGCGATCAGCCGCAGCGTCGTCGTCTTGCCGGCCCCGGTCGGTCCGAGCAGCACGACGAATTCGCCGTCAGCTATATGGAGATTGAGACCGTTGACGGCGACATGCTCGCCAAAACTCTTGGTCACGCCCTTGATGTGCACGTCAGCCATGTTGCACTCTCCGCTCCGAGGCAGTGTCGTGGATCGCCGTTCTCACCGCGCGCCCGGAGCCTTTTTCGAACAGCGACAGCCGCGCGCTGTTCAGCGTCAGGCCGACATGGTCGCCGGTGTTGAGCCGGATTTCTGCCGGCACCCGCGCCTTGATGATGCCGTCCGCCGTCTCCACCGCAACGATCTGCGTCGTGCCGAGATATTCGGTGCCGTAGATGGCGCCGCGCAGCTTGGAGGCATCGTCGAAGCGGATGTGTTCGGGGCGGATGCCGAGTGCCATGTCGGCGGGCGCGATGTCCTCGCGCACCTCCGGTACCGCGACCTTGGCACCCTGCACGACGATCTCCTTCGCGCCTTTTGGAAGCCCGCCGCCGAAGCCCAGAAAATTCATCGGCGGCGAGCCGATGAAGTCGGCGACGAACATGGTAGCGGGGCGGTCGTAGATCTCGCGCGGTGTGCCGAACTGCTCGATGACGCCGTGGTTCATGACGGCGATCTTGTCGGCCATCGACATCGCTTCCATCTGGTCGTGCGTGACATAGACCGTCGTGGCGTGGATGCGGTTGTGCAGCTCGCGCAACTCATGGACCATCAGGTCACGGAATTCGGTGTCGAGCGTCCCCAGCGGTTCGTCCATCAGGAAGCATTTCGGCCGCCGCACGATGGCGCGGCCGAGCGCGACGCGCTGGCGGTCGCCGCCGGCAAGACCGGAAACGGACTTGTTGAGCAGATGGTCGATACGCAGAAGCTTCGCGGTTTCCTCGACGCGGGTGCGGATCTCGGACGAGGGCATGCCTTGCGCCAGCAACGGGAAGCCGATGTTCTTGCGCACATTCATATGCGGGTAGAGCGCGAACAGCTGGAAGACGAAAGCGATGTCGCGCTCGCGTGCCCTGAGCATGGTGACGTCGTCGCCGCCGAGCAGGATTTGGCCGCCCGTTGGCAGCTCGAGCCCGGCGATCATGCGCAAGGTGGTGGTCTTGCCGCAGCCCGATGGCCCTAGCATGACGAAGAACTCACCGTCCTCGACGACGAAATTGGAATCCTGCACCGCGACGAAATCGCCGAAGGCCTTTCTCAGATGTTGGACGCGGATCTCGGCCATGATTATTCCGGGAACTTAGAGACGATGATGAACATCACCGTGCCGGCAAGCATGGTGATGAAGGAATAGGTGTAGAGCGACAGCGCGAAAGGCTGGAACAGCATCAGGAAGCCGATGGCGATCAATGCCGTTGCGATGTTTTCCATCAGCCCGCGCCGGGCCCAACCCGGCCATGATGATTTCCTAGAGATGGCGGGGCGCGTCATGCGTAGCTCCCTTCCCTTTCCCCGTTCAAGGGGAGAGATGACTGCCAGGTGGTTCCCCCACTCCGTCGCTGCTTCGCAGCGACACCTCTCCCCCCTCCGGAGGGAGAGGAAGGGAGCCTTGCTGAATGAAGTTCGCGCCCTTCCTCTCCCCCGTCGATCGGGGGAGAGGTGTCGAGCGAAGCTCGACGGAGTGGGGGTCGACTTATTCCCAGATCAATCATTTGCGCACCGCGCCGAAGGTGATGCCGCGCAGCAATTGCTTGCGGAGCAGGATGGTGAAGACAAGGATCGGAACCAGGAAGATCGTCGTGCCGGCCGCGACCGCCGGCCAGTCCTGCCCGCCTTCGCCGATGATGGTCGGGATGAAGGGCGGTGCGGTCTGTGCCGTGCCCGAGGTCAGAAGTGCTGCGAACGCATATTCGTTCCAGGCGAAGATCAGGCAGAAGATGGCGGTCGCGGCAATACCGGTGGTCGCTTGCGGTAGCACCGTGCGCCAGAAGGCCTGCAGTCGCGTATAGCCGTCGATCATCGCCGCCTCCTCATATTCGCGCGGGATCTCGTCGATGAAGCCTTTGAGCAGCCATACCGCGAGTGACACGTTGACCGCCGTGTAAAGCAGGATCATGCCGAGTGCTGTGTCCGACAGGCCGAGCTCGCGGTACATCAGGTAGATAGGAATCGCGACCGCGATCGGCGGCATGAAGCGTGTCGACAGGATGAAGAACAGAAGGTCGTCGGCAAGCGGGACCTTGAAGCGCGAAAACCCGTACGCCGACAACGTGCCGAGAAACACCGCGCAGAAGGTCGAGCCGAAGGCGATGATCAGCGAATTGATGAAGCGCGGCAGGAAGTTGGACGGCCCGGCGATCACCATGTTGCGCTTGCGCACCGTCTCGTCGCAGAAGCCGGTCGCCGGTCCGAGCGAGTTGATGTATTCCGGCGTCTGCCTGGTCCGCGTCGTGAACAGGTTGCAGTAGCCCTCGATGCTCGGCTGGAACACGACCTTGGGCGGGTAGGCGATCGAATCCGGCGGCGTCTTGAAGCTGGTGGCGAAGATCCACAGCAGCGGCACGATTGAGATCAGCGCATAGGCGATGATGATCGCGCCGGCGATGCGCTTCGAACCAGCCGAGGGGGCGACGACCGAATGGGCTGTGGTCAGGCTCATCTCTGCTTCACCTTGTTGAGCGCCTTGACGTAGATGTTGGCCAGACCGAACACCGCGACGAACAGGATAATGGCGAAGGCCGAGGAATAGCCGGTGCGCCAGCTTTCGAAGGCTTGCCGCTTCAGCGTGATCGAGGCCACCTCGGTGGTGGAGCCCGGTCCGCCGCCGGTCAGCAGATTGACCATGTCGAACATCTTGAAGTTCTCGATGCCGCGAAACAGCACCGCCAGCATGATGAAGGGTAGCGCCATCGGCAGCGTGATCGACCAGAACTGCCGCCAGTTGGAGGCACGGTCGACCTCGGCCGCCTCATAGATGTATTCGGGGATGGAACGCAGGCCCGCCAGGCAGATCAGCATCACGTAGGGCGTCCACATCCAGGTGTCGACGATGATGATCGACCACGGCGCCAGCGAGACGTTGGAAAGCATCTGGATGCTTGTCGGCGGAATGCCCGACACGAACGAGATGACATAGGAGAACAGCCCGATCTGCGGCTCGTAGAGGAAGCGCCAGAAATTGCCGACCACCGCCGGCGACAGCATCATCGGCACCAGGATCAGCGTCGTCCAGAAGGCGTGGCCGCGGAACTTCCTGTCGATCAGCCAGGCCAGCGTGAAGCCGATCAGCGTCTGCAAGAGGATGGTCCAGAACACGAAATGCGCCGTCGTCTGCATGGCGATCCAGATGTCCTGGTCGCCGAGGATGCGCCGGTAATTGGCGAAACCGAGGTTCTTCACCACTTCGTTGGGGCGGTTGGCGCGGAAATTGGTGAACGACAGATAGATCGCCCAGAACAGCGGGAAGATGTTGATGGCGAGCAGCAACAGGATCGTCGGCGAGATGAACAGCCAGGCGAGGCCCTTGTCGCTGATGCCACGGACCTTGCGCGCCAACGGTTCCGGGGTCGCCCGGGCAACGTTGTCCGCAGTCCGATTGAGCATGGTTAGTCCTGCTTCGGTCACGGGTCAGACTCGATGATGGAACTTATCTGAACTGCGTCCCGTGCCAAGGGCGGCACGGGACGCGGCGGTCACGGCTCGGGAGGAGCCTTGGATATTGCCTCGCGGCTACATCTTGCCGTCGTCCTGGAAGACCTGTGTCCAGTCCTTGACCAGCCCGTCGAGCGCGTCCTTGGCCGAGCCCTGGCCGGCGACGACATAGTCATGGAAGCGCTTCTGCGAGGCCTGCAGCAGCGGTGCGTAGCTGGGTTCGGCCCAGAAGTCCTTCACGATGGCCATGGAGTCGAGGAAGGCCTGCGCATAGGGCTGGCTGGACGGGAACTTCGGATCCTTCACCACCGCGTTCAGGCAGGAATAGCCGCCGAGCGACCACCACTTGGCCTGCACGTCCTTGTTGGCGAACCACTTGATGTATTTCAGCGCCGATTCCTGCTTGTCGGAATAGGACACCACCGAAATGCCCTGGCCGCCGAGTTGGGCGAACTGGTCGCCGTCGGGACCCTTCGGGTTGACGAAATAGCCGATCTTGTCGCCGCCGACATTCTCGTCCTTCTGCAGGCCCGGCCATGTGAAGGCGAAGTTCATGTGCATCGCCACTTGGCCGGATTTGAAGGCATCGACGCCTTCACCCATGTAGCTGTTGGAGGCGCCGGGTGGGGTGCAGCAATCATAGAGAGCCTTGTAGAATTCCAGCCCCTTCGCCGATTTCTCGGAGTTGACGAAACCTTCCATCTCGTAGGGCTTCTTCGGATTCTCGTACTGGAAGCCGTAGCTGTAGAGCACGTCCATGGCGCCCATGGTGATGCCTTCGGAACCGCGCTCGGTATAGATCGAGGCGCCGTAGACGGTCTTGCCGTCGATCTGCCGCTTCTGGAAGAATTCGGCGATCTGCTTCAACTGGTCGAAGGTAGTCGGCGGGCCGAGATCCCAGCCGTACTTCTCCTTGAATTCCTTCTGCAGTTCGGGCTTGGAGAACCAGTCCTTGCGATAGGTCCAGCCGACGACGTCGCCCATGGCCGGTAGCGCCCAGTAGTTGGGCGTGTTCTTCGGCCATTCCGAATAGCCGACGACCGTCGCCGGCACGAAGTCGTCCATGCTGATCTTCTCCTTGTCGAAGAAGTCGTTCAGCTTGACGTAGTGGCCGTTCTCGGCCGCGCCGCCGATCCACTGGCTGTCGCCGATGATCAGGTCGCAGAGCTTGCCGTGCGAGTTCAGTTCGTTGAGGAACCGGTCGGCATAGTTGGTCCACGGCACGAACTCGAATTTCATGCCGATGCCGGTTTCCTTGGTGAAATCCTTGGACAGTTCGACAAGTGCATTGGCCGGGTCCCAGGCGGCCCAGCACAGCGTCAGGTCTTCGGCGTGCGCGGCGTTCGAGGCGGCTGTCGACGCTGTGATCGCCGAGGTCAGTCCCAACGCCAGTTTCAAACTCGATTTCATGCCTTCCTCCCATTTGTGAAACACGCCCGGATGGCGGTCTCGAGAACCCTTAACCTCTCTCCTCAGAGGCCCAAACATGGCGGCTGCGTCACGCTGCCGGATGTTTAGTAATTTGTTTAGTAATGCAATTTCTACTAAACAAGGCAAGCGAATTCGTTGCTGCGCCGCAACATGCTTGCACCGGTCTCTGAAAACGTTGGGAAAAGTGCCGAGCGCCGGTTGGACGATCGCGGAGTGTGGACGCGGTCCGGGGTTCAGTCGACCCGCCTGGTGCTCACCATCACCGTCCTGATCGGCGGCGCCGGCGGCAGCAGCGCGCGGATGTCGCCGAAGGGAAACGTCGGCTCGAAGCGGAAGGCTTCGGCCAGCGACCCTTGCGCGCCATTGCATTGGCCCGAGCGGAAAAGGTTTTGCGTCAGCGCGATATCGACGAAGCGATCCGGGTCCTGCGACTGGTGCATGCGGATCGCCTTGGCCTTGATGTCGGCATGAGCGGAAATATCGACATAGTGCGTCGGCGAGAACCCGGTGCCGCCCATCGTATCGGCATGCAGCACGGGGACGCCGAACGACGCGGCGATGCGCACGCCGTCCGACAGCGCGCGATGGTCGGCGTGATAGTCGTTGGGCGCGTGCGTGATCACGAGATCCGGCCCGATTTCGTCGATCAGCGTTTTCAGCGCGTCGATCAGTGCGGCGTCGGCCACCAGGCCGCCATCGGGAAAGTCGAGGAAGCGCGGCGCCGCCCCGAGCAGCGCGGCCGCGGCCGTCGCTTCCTCGCGGCGGACACGAGCCAGAACGGCGGGATCGCTCTTGCCGCCCCTGGCACCATCGGTGGCCACGGCAAAACTGAGTTCTGCGCCTTGCGCGGCATAGGCGGCCATCGTACCGAACATGAAGATCTCGATGTCGTCCGCATGCGCACCGAGCGCCAGTATTTTCAACTTTATCTCCCCGGAAATGAAAACGTGCCGAACGGAATCCTGCTCGCCCTGATCGCCTATGCAAGCTATTCGGGCAGCGATGCCGTTATCAAGAGCCTGGGCGGCCAATTCACGGTGTTCGAGATCGGCTTCTTCTCGACATTGTTCGCCGGCTGCTTTCTCTTCTTCAGTCGGCCGGCCAACGAGCGCTGGCGTGATTTCTGGCGCACCAAACGTCCCTGGGCGGTGCAGGCGCGGGCCTGGGCCGGCATCGCGTCGGGCGTGCTCAGCGTCTATGCTTTCACCACCATTCCACTGGCCGAGGCCTATGCGCTTATCTTTCTGGCGCCGCTCTGCGTCACCATTCTGTCCACCGTGATCCTCAAGGAAAAGGTCGGCCCTTGGCGCTGGCTGGCGGTGGTCGCCGGCTTTGCCGGCGTCATGCTGGTTGTCAGGCCGGGCTTTCGCGAACTGCACCTCGGCCACCTAGCCGCCTTCACCATCGCCTTCCTCGCGGCCACCAACGTCATCCTGATGCGTTCGCTGGCGCAGCAGGAAAAACGCACGACCATACTCGGCGTGCTGATCGGTTACGGACTGCTGTTCAACGGCATCGGCGCCGCCGCGACCTCCTTCACCGTTCCTGACGGAAGACAGCTGGCCTGGCTGGCGATGGCGGGCGCATTCACCGCCTGTGGACAATTGCTGCAGTTGCTGGCCGTCAAATACGCGCCCGCCAACCGGATCGCGCCGACGCATTATTCGCAGATTGTCTGGGCGGTCATCCTCGGCGCGCTGTTCTTCCAGGAATACCCGGACTGGCTGTCGCTTGTCGGTCTCGCGGTCGTCGGCGGATCCGGCCTGCTGACCATGGTGCGCGAGGAAGCGCGGCTGGGTACGGTGCGCTGGAATCCGTTTTCGCGAGCCCGGCTTTGAGCCGCCGCAGTCCGACAAGTTGCACGGCCCCCGTGACGGCTGATATGCGGGCGCAATGACGACCAAACCCTTGCCGGAGCTTCCGGTATCCGCCGTGCTGCCGGCGCTGAGCGCGGCGCTCGGCTCTGGCAACAGCGCCGTGCTGGTGGCGCCGCCCGGCGCCGGCAAGACCACGCTGGTGCCGCTAGCGCTGCTCGATGCGCCCTGGCTGGGCACGGGCAAGATCGTATTGCTCGAACCGCGCCGGCTGGCCGCCCGCGCCGCGGCGCGCCGCATGGCCGAACTGCTGGGGGAAGAGCCGGGCGCCACCGTCGGCTACGCCATGCGGATGGAAAACCGCAGCTCGGCGCGGACGAAAATCCTGGTCGTCACCGAGGGCGTTCTGTCGCGCATGGTCCTCGAGGACCCTGAACTGCCTGGCGTTTGCGCCGTCATTTTCGACGAATTCCACGAGCGTTCGCTCGACGGCGATTTCGGTCTCGCTCTCGCCCTCGATGTGCAGGGCGCGCTGCGGCCGGATTTGCGGCTGCTGGTGATGTCGGCAACGCTCGACGGCGCACGGGTCGCGAAACTCCTGTCGGGCGCGCCGGTGATCGAAAGCGAGGGCCGCGCCTTCCCCGTCGATATCAGGTACGACGAACGGCCGGCCGGCGTGCCGATCGAGGACGCCATGGCCAAGGCGATCCGCTCCGCCCTTGCCGGCGAGAGCGGTAGCGTGCTTGCCTTCCTGCCCGGCCAACGCGAGATCGAGCGCACCGCCGAACGGCTGGCCGGCAAGGTCGGCGCCGACACCGATATCGTCCCGCTCTATGGCCAGCTCGACGGCAAGGCGCAGGACGCGGCGATCAAGCCGGCGCCGCCAAGCCGCCGCAAGGTGGTGCTGGCGACCTCGATCGCCGAGACCTCCATCACCATCGACGGCGTGCGCGTCGTCATCGATTCCGGTCTGTCGCGGCTGCCACTCTATGAGCCGGCCAGCGGCCTGACACGGCTGGAGACAGTTCGCGTCAGCAAGGCTTCCGCCGACCAGCGCGCCGGCCGCGCCGGGCGCACGCAGGCTGGCGTCGCCATCCGGCTGTGGCGGGCCGAGCAGACGGCGGCGCTTCCCGCCTTCACGCCGCCGGAAATCCTCGAGGCGGACCTGTCCGGCCTGCTGCTGGACTGCGCCGCCTTCGGTGTCGCCGATCCCGGGACGCTCGCTTTCCTCGATCCGCCGCCGGCTCCCGCGCTCAACGAGGCAAGGGCGCTGTTGCGCGCGCTCGATGCCATCGACGAGGCAGGCCGCTTGACGGACGCGGGCACGTCGATGCGCAAGCTCGCTTTGCCGGTGCGGCTGGCGCATATGGTCGCCGAGGCGGCCGGCAGCGGCCATGGCGGCGAAGCAGCCATGATCGCCGTGCTGCTCACCGAGCGTGGCCTTGGCGGCGACGGTGCCGACCTCGAACGGCGGCTGATGCGCTTTCACGGCGAGAAATCGCCGCGTGCCACGTCGGCGCGCCAGCTTGCCGAGCGCCTGGCCAAGCAGGTAGGCGCTGCGAAGACCAGCGGAGTTGCTCCAGCCGGTGCCCTGCTCATCCATGCCTGGCCGGACCGCGTCGCCAAGGCGCGCGGCGAGCGCGGCCGTTTCGTGCTGGCCAACGGCTCCGGCGCCATGCTCAACGCCGCCGATCCGCTGGCGGGCGAACCCTTTCTGGTCGTCGCCGACCTGCAGGGCAAGGCGCAGAATGCCCGCATCACGGCAGCGGCGGCAATCAGCGAGGAGGACATTCGGTCAGCACTTGTAGGCAAGATCGAAACGCGCAGGCAGACGAGCTTCGACCGCGAGCGCCGCGCCGTGCGGGTGCGCGAAACCGTGCGTCTCGGCGCCATCACGCTCGCCGAACGCATGCTGCCGCCGCCGGCCGGCGCCGATGCCGACCGCGCCATCATCGAGGCCGTGCGCGAGCATGGGCTTTCCCTTTTGACCTGGAGCAAGGAGGCCCAGACGCTGCGCCACAGGCTATCCTGGCTGCACAAAGGCCTGGGCGCGCCCTGGCCCGACATGTCGGATGAAGCGCTCGCCGAGCGCCTCGACGACTGGCTGCTGCCGTTTCTGTCCGGTGCGGCATCCCTGGCCGCCATTGATCCCGGCGTGATCTCGGCAGGGCTGGAGTCGCTCGTGCCGCACGACCTGCAGCGTAAGGTCGATGCGCTGGCGCCGACCCATTTCGACGCGCCGTCGGGCAGCCATGTTCCCATCCGCTATGACGGCGAACGGCCGGTTCTGGCGGTCCGCGTCCAGGAACTGTTTGGCCTCGACCGCCATCCTTCGATCGCCAGCGGCACCGTGCCCCTGACGCTCGAGCTGTTGTCGCCGGCGCACCGGCCGATCCAGACGACGCGCGACCTGCCCGGCTTCTGGCGCGGCTCCTGGGCTGACGTGCGCGCCGAGATGCGCGGCCGCTATCCCAGGCATGTCTGGCCGGAAAACCCGCTGCTCGCCGCCGCCACCGCCCGCGCCAAGCCGCGCGGGACCTAGCCTTGGGCATAACGCACGCGTTGGCGATTGGCCTAAGCGCTCATCACTTCGTCATCCACGGGCGAGGCAAGGAGCGTAGCGACGCAGCGTAGACCCAGGGATGACGAAGTTGGGGAGGCCTTGGGCTGTACAGCGCTACTGGCGCTCGCCGCCCCACGGCTGTAATCCATGGCCATGATCAACATTCTGAACACGCCCGATTTCCAGCAGAGCCAGCGACTGCGCCTCAACACGCTGATCCGGCTGCGCTGGCTGGCCATCGTCGGTCAAAGCGTGGCGGTGCTCGTCGTCGCCTACGGGCTGAAATTCCCGCTGCCGGTCAGCCTGTGTTTCGCCCTGATCGCCGGTTCGGCCTGGATGAACCTGTTTCTGGCCTTCCGCTTTCCGGCCGCGCACCGGCTCACCCCGTTCGCCGCCTTCGGCATTCTGATCTTCGACAGCCTGCAGCTTGCCGGCCTGCTCTACATGACCGGCGGCCTGACCAATCCGTTCTCGCTGCTGATGACCGTGCCCGTCGTCATTTCGGCGACCTCGCTGCCCCTTCGGCTCACCGCCATCCTCGGCGGGCTGGTGATGATAGCGGCGACCTTGCTGGTCTTCCGACATCTGCCGCTGCCCTGGCATGAAGGCGCGCCGCTGGTGATGCCCTTCATCTACGTCGCCGGCATGTGGATGGCGGTGCTGTCGTCCATCGCCTTCACTGCCATCTATGCCTTCCGGGTGGCCGCCGAGGCCCGGCTTCTGGCCAACGCGCTGGCCGCCACCGAACTGGTGTTGCAGCGCGAGCAGCATCTTTCGGCACTCGACGGCCTGGCCGCCGCCGCCGCGCACGAACTCGGCACGCCGCTCGCCACCATCACGCTGGTCGCCAAGGAAATGGAAAAGGCGCTCGGCAGCGATCCGAAATACGGGGAAGACGTGAAGCTGCTGCGCTCGCAGAGCGAGCGCTGCCGCGAAATCCTCAAGCGCCTGACCAGCCTGTCGTCTGAGGGCGAGGCACATCTGTCCCGTCTGCCGCTGACCTCGCTGGTCGAGGAGGTCACCGCGCCGCATCGCGACTTCGGCATCTCGATCAAGCTTCGCCCCGGAGAGCGGACCGGACCGGAGCCGGTCGGTCGGCGCAATCCGGGTGTCATCTATGGCCTCGGCAACCTGGTCGAGAACGCCGTCGATTTCGCCCGCAAGAGCGTCACCATACGCTGGAGCTGGGACGAGGCGACGGTCTCCTTCTCGATCACCGATGACGGCCCGGGTTTTCCGCCCGAGATCATCGACCGCATTGGCGAGCCCTATATGTCGACACGCCAAGGCAATGAAGCCGGAGGCGGCCTCGGGCTCGGCCTGTTCATCGCCAAGACATTGCTCGAACGTTCGGGCGCCACGCTCGATTTCCGCAACTCGAGCGGCCTCGGCGAAGGGGCCGTGGTGCGGATTTCATGGCCGAGAAGCGTCTTCCTGAACCCGGAATCCGCCCCGGCGACCATGTTTGACACTGCGTAATTGGACAATAGCCCCGCAAAACTATATCTGCGTAAAAATAAGGCAGCAGGAATTTTCGAGACGATGACAGGCGATGAAAACAGTGGGCCCATGGTCGAAGGCGAGGACACCTCGCTTCTGATCGTCGATGACGACAAGCCGTTCCTGACCCGTCTGGCCCGCGCCATGGAAACCAGGGGCTTCGTGGTCGAGACCGCCGAGAGCGTCGAGGAGGCCGTGGGCAAGGCCCGCGCCAATCCGCCCGCTTATGCGGTGGTCGACATGCGGCTGGGCGACGGCAACGGCCTCGACGTGGTCGCCGCCATCCGCGAGAAGCGCGAGGATTCCCGCACCATCATCCTGACCGGCTACGGCAACATCGCCACCGCGGTGACAGCCGTAAAGCTCGGCGCTGTCGACTATCTGTCGAAGCCCGCCGATGCCGACGATGTTTTTGCGGCACTGACCCGCACCACCGGCGAGCGCGCAGCGCCTCCGGAAAACCCGATGTCGGCCGATCGCGTGCGCTGGGAACATATCCAGCGCGTCTACGAAATGTGCGAGCGCAACGTCTCCGAGACCGCGCGCCGGCTCAACATGCATCGCCGCACGCTGCAGCGGATCCTGGCCAAGCGCGCGCCGCGCTAGGATCGACGGATCGGTTCGGACCATGCCAATTTCGAACTCAGCGCCGCCCCTCATTGCCCTGCCGGGCATTTCTCCCCGTATAGTGACGGGGAGAAAGAGGCTGGCTGCGATGACGGCGCCCTTCTTGCGACGCAGGTGATTGGCCAAGCCGACGGTGACAGCGTCCCTCTCCCCGTCACTATACGGGGAGAGGAAGCCGGTCCACCCTCCGCAGCTGCAGCGCAGCTGCTGCGGAGGACGGGCAGGCAGGTGAGGGGCGGCGCCGGAGCTTGGATAGGGGCGCCCGCCGAGCAGGCTAGGTAACGGAGGCAAAATGCAGGATTTGAAGCAACGGCCGGTTTCCGTCTTTCGCGAATTCCTGGACAGCGAGGCGGCCGGCGGGATCATCCTGATGGCGGCGGCCGCCCTTGCCCTGATCGTCGCCAATTCGCCGCTTGCCGAAACCTATTTCTCCGTCCTCCACGCCTATCTCGGCCCGCTCAGCGTCTCGCACTGGGTCAATGACGGACTGATGGCGGTGTTCTTCCTGCTCGTCGGGCTGGAGATCAAGCGCGAGATGCTGGACGGCCAGCTCTCGACCTGGCCGCGCCGGGTGCTGCCCGGCATCGCCGCGGCCGGCGGCATGGTGGTGCCGGCGCTGGTCTATGTCGCCGTCAACAGCAACAACCCGGCCGCATTGTCCGGCTGGGCGATCCCGACCGCCACCGATATCGCCTTCGCCCTCGGCGTGCTGTCGCTGCTCGGCAGCCGCGTGCCGGCCTCGCTGAAGGTCTTCCTGACGGCGCTTGCCATCATCGACGACCTGGGCGCCGTCATCATCATCGCCATATTCTACACCAGCGGCCTATCGCTGGCCTACCTCGGCGCGGCCTTCGCCGTCATTGCCGCGCTTGTCGTGCTCAACCGCATGCGGGTGATGACGCTGGTGCCTTATCTCGTGCTTGGCGCCATCCTGTGGGTGCTGGTGCTGAAGTCGGGCGTCCATGCCACACTCGCCGGCGTGGCGCTGGCGCTCACCATTCCGCTCGAACGCTCCGCCGGGATCGGCCACGATCTCGACCATTCGCCGCTGCACCGGCTCGAGCATAGTCTGCACAAGCTGGTGGCGTTCATCGTCGTGCCGATCTTCGGCTTCGCGAATGCCGGCGTTTCGCTTGCCGGCCTGAGCGTCAGTGCCTTGATCGAGCCTCTGACGCTGGGCGTCGCGGCCGGTCTCGTCGTCGGCAAGCTGGTCGGCGTGTTCGGCTCCTCCGCGCTCGCCATCCGCCTCGGCCTCGCCGACCTGCCGGCCCATGCTGGCTGGTCGCACATGATCGGCATTTCGCTGCTGTGCGGCATCGGCTTCACCATGAGCCTGTTCATCGGCCTGCTCGCCTTCGCCAGCGACGTGGCGCTGCAGGACGCGGTCAAGGTCGGCATTCTCGCGGGTTCCTTCGTAGCCGCGCTGCTTGGCGCCACGGTGCTGCTGATGGCGCCGGCTGCGAGTGGAGTAGAAGAAGCGGAAGAGTAGGATGGCCTGCCCTAAAACGTGACCGCTGTTTCGACGCGAATCCACTTTTCGGCGAATGTCGCGCCGCCCCTCATCTGCCTGCCGGCATCTTCTCCCCGTAAACGGGGCGAAGGGGCTGGCCGCAACCCCGCCACCTTTCTCTGCAATGTCGGCGATCGGCGAAATCCGCGACGAGAGCGTCCTTCTCCCCGTCGCTATACGGGGAGAAGATGCCGGCAGGCAGATGAGGGGCGGCGCCAGCACCCTGACAGTTGCGGGCGTCAATTTCAGGGCCGCGTTTACTCGCTCTCCCCCTCCAGCGCCGGAACTGCCACGCCCGCAAGCTCTGCCGCGAGAAGCCGCGCCGCGCCCGCGCGCGCAATCCTCAGCATCAATGCCTTGCGCGTTGCCGCCGCCATGCGATGCTCCGGCGCGTCGCGCAGGATTTCGGCGCCATAGCCGTCGGAGAGGATGAAGCCGCATTCTTCGGGAAAGATTTCGGCTGGCACGCCGGGATGGGTAGCAAAGAAGAAACGGTCGGAATGCAGCCGGTAATCAGGCCATTTGCGGTCGACGCGAAAATCCTCGATCGAGGATTTGATCTCGATGATCCAGATATCGCCTTGCCGGGTCAGCGCCACGAGGTCGGCGCGGCGGCCGGTGGCCAGCGACAGTTCGGGCAGCACATGCGCGCCCATTTGCATCAGCAGCCGCTGCACGCCCCGCCGCACCAGCATGGCGCGCTCGGACTGGCGACCGTCGATCAGAGGGTTCAGGGGAATCGGGGAGATGATTGGCATGGCAGGCACCATGCCAGATTTTGTTCACGGTTTGAACCCGTTTTCCGTTGGCGATTATATATTTGACAAACCCAAAGTGAAATAGGAATGTATGCCTGACAGGACGGCACTCTCTCATCACGCTATCCAGCCGTTGGCGAGTTCTATGCGCGCTGATATGGTGCGCGCCCATGGATCGGAAGATTTTAAGCTATGGACGCGGAGGGGCGATTGGCGTTTTTCTCGGCCATATCTTGTATATGATTTTCCACGGTGACGTCCTGCGCAGCATCTTAGAAAGCGCCGCAATATATGCCGTGATCGGGATATCCATCGTTCTGCTTATCGAACGCGGTTTTAAGCGGTGGGGCACCAAGCAGCCTTAGCTTGCACATCGTATCCCGGCGCTATCTACCCCTAGGCCCGCTAGGGAAAAGCCCCGGCGCTTGGGCCAGCACCAGGGCTTTTGACATGTACGAGCCACACCAGCATGTCCGCTTATGAGCATGTGCTGATATCGTGAAGGCTGTATCGGCTCGCCAACCGGCAATGCTGCACGTGCTAAGACAACGATATTGACCTATCTTTGCCTAGCGCAAGCCTCCCTTTCATGCCAGTGAACCAAGGGACAGGTCGCAGGGTTTTGTAAACCCTAGTAATGGCGCGATATAGGCGAGCGCTAATATTGAAGTAGTCGTCAGGTTCCCACGGTTCCATGACCTGGCGAGGGTGGTGATGCCGACAGACGCCCCGTTTCAACCTCAAAAAGAATGCTGGCTCGAAAAACCAAATCTCCGCCGCCATCTTTGACTACGATCACCAGCTTGTGGTCATCGCCATCCGGAAGCGCGTTTCTCGTCATCTCTGCCAGGAAATTGATTGCTTCATACCTGACAACGGCAACGTCCTGGCACTCTGTGCCCCCATCGTCAGGGAAGCTCGTTCCGTTGTTGTCGAGGTGGAAATAATAGAGCGCCATTCCGCCCCACCTAGAGCGGCGCCATGGATTTCCTAGCAGGCTGTTGAAGAAGGATCACGTTTGGCCTTGAGGATAGCCTCGTCACCGTTGTGGTAGGCGAATGTGATGT